>CALXCF010000015.1 GCA_944386755.1 uncultured Clostridia bacterium
GTATTTACTTGTGTCTTTAGTCCACTTACTTCTGTATTTAACGTATTTACTTGTGTCTTTAGTCCACTTACTTCTGTATTTAACGTATTTACTTGTGTCTTTAGTCCACTTACTTCTGTATTTAACGTATTTACTTGTGTCTTTAGTCCACTTACTTCTGTGTTTAATGTATTTACTTGCGTCTTTAGTCCACTTACTTCTGTATTTAACGTATTTACTTGTGTTTTTAGTCCACTTACTTCTGTATTTAAATTATTTACTTGTGTCTTTAGTCCATCTACTTCCTTATTTAACGTATTTACTTGTGTCTTTAGTTCACCTACTTCTGTGTTTAGAGTATTTACTTGTGTTTTTAGTTCTCCTACTTCTGTGTTTAGAGTATTTACTTCTGTCTTTACTTCTCCTACTTCTTTAGTTAGAGTACCAACTTGTGTTTCTAAACCATCAAGTCTCTTATTCTGCTTACTAAATTCTCCTTGTATATTTTGCCATAATTCATTAATGTCCATATTCAATCTTCCTCCTTTCAAAATTTATTTGCATAAGATTGACTATGGACATATAATATCATTATAAAATAGAACTTTCAAATTAATTTTTTCTTGTTAGTGTCATATTAGCTGTTAAAAACTTTCATTATCTTTTAAAAGCTCATTTAATCGAACTTTTTCATAAATTTTTACTTTTAGGTGTTTGTTTTTGTTTTAATTAGTAATAAGTGGCGTCCCTAAGGTGACCCAAAATGGTCAGTCCAAACCTGTCCCCAGACTAACCAAACTAATCTATCTACATCTTGTTTGGCATTTCCATTCCTAATAAGTAACCACCTATTTTTAATACTTTTCCAACTGCACTTGTTAAATAGATACGAGCATCTTGTAATTCTTTTTCTTCTCCTATAATTTTATTTTCATTATAGAAATTACTAAAAGCCTTTGCTAAATCTATTAAATATCTTGCAAGAATTGATGGCTCTTCTTTGTTTGTTACTTGAGTTAATATGTCTTCAAAATTGTATATTGTTTTTAAAACATTAATAGAATATTCATCTTGTAATTTTTCTATATTTATATCTTTAAATTTTGGCATTTCTTCTACTTTTGATAATACGCTTTGTGTACGTACATATGTGTATTGTATATATGGTCCTGTTTCCCCTTGGAAGTTTAATGCTGTATTCCAATCAAATATTTGATCTTTTATGTTTGCTGTTGATAGTGTATTATATATGATTGCACCAATTCCAACTTTTTTAGCAACTTCTTCTTTTTCTTCTAAGTCTGGATTTTTTTCTGATATTATTTCTTCTGCTTTTTCTATTGTCCCATTTATTAAGTCTTCGATTTTTACAACATTTCCAAGTCTTGTTGACATTCTTCCACTAGGTAATGCTACCATTCCATATGATACATGTTCTAATCCTTTTACATATTTTTCATCTACTAGATATCTTGCCACTGCAAATATTTGCTTAAAGTGTAGATTTTGTTCATATGCTACTACATACAAGCATTTATCAAAGTCATATGTTTTTGCTCTATACATTATCGCTGCTAAATCTCTTGTAGCATATATTGATGAACCATTTGCTTTTTGTATCAAGCATGGTGTTTTTATTCCCACATCTGTTAAATCTACAATTTTTGCTCCTTCTGAATCAGTTAATACTCCTTTTTCTTCAAGTTTTTGTATTACTTCATCAGTTTTATCTGCATAAAATGCTTCTCCGTTGTATGAATCAAATTTGACGTTTAATACATCATAAATTTTATTAAATTCAACCATACTTACATCTTTAAATTTATTCCACAAATCTGTACAATATTTATCTTCCGCTTCTAATAGTCTAAAATTTTCCCTACATCTTTCAAGTACGTTTTCATCTTCTTTACAAAGGTCATTAATTCTTACATACATGTCCATTAATTTATTAATTGGATCAACGGTTAAATCATATTCTTGTCCCCACATTTTATATGCTTCTATCATTTTTCCGAATTGTGTTCCATAGTCTCCCAAATGATTTACTCCTATTGTTTTATATCCTAAATATTTATATATTCTATATAAAGAATTTCCAATTAAAGTTGTTCTTAAGTGTCCAATATGAAATGGCTTTGCAATATTAGGTGAAGAATAGTCTATTACTATATTTTTTCCTTTTCCTATTTCTGATTTTCCATATTCTTCTTTGTTTGCAATTTCTTCTAATACTTCTTTTGCAAGTAATTTTTTATTAATATAGAAATTTATATATCCACCTAAGACTTCAATTTTTTCAACTACATTATTATCAATTTCTATTTTTTCTTTCATTTCTTCTGCAATGGCTTGTGGGGATTTTTTTAAAGTTTTTGCAAGTCTAAAACAAGGAAATGCATAATCCCCATTGTTTTGGTCTTTTGGGATTTCAATATATCCTTCTATTTCATTTTGTTCAATTTCTGTTGCTTTTGAAATTTCTTTAGCAATTTCTTTCTTAAATTGTATCATCTAACTTCGTTCCTTCCTTTTTTTATATTTTTAGCATTTGTCTTGCAAAATCAGTTAAATCATCCAAATGATTTTCAATAACATCTTGTAATATCTCCTCATCAATTTGCTTATACTCATGTATAGCAATATTTCGAAAGCCAACCATTCCTTTCATATTTTTGCACAAGTCATCTGAAATCAAATTAGCATTTTTTAATAAATCAAATGCTTCTTTTTTAGTTTGAGGAATTCCTAATTTTCTTGTAGAAATTACATACATTGCAATATCTGTTACACTTTCACAAGCTCTTTGCAAATTTAAAACTATGGCATCATTTCTTCTATAATCTTCTAAATTTTCTGGATTGCCTTCATATTCTTCTCTTATTCTATTTATGCATCTTTCAATACTTTCTAATTTATTTATTATTACCGCTTTGTTCTCCATAGATTGAGTCTCCTTTTTTTATCCTATCTATAATTATTTGTCTACTTTCGTTAAGTTCAAGATATTCTCTATACATATCTAATTTGTATAATTCAAATTTAAGCTCATCTTTACAATAAATAGTTTTTCCATTTATTAATATTTCATATCTAAAACTATCATTTATATCATCTAAATTTATTAAATCTACTTCTGTTTTTATTTCTTCTTCAAGGTCTTGTGATAAGTAAAATATTTGTTTTTTGCTTATATTTGTATTTGGCTTTATAGCTATATCGATATCACTTTCTGCGTTTTGTGTTCCTCTTGCATAGCTTCCAAATAGGACTATTGCATCACAATCTACATTTTCTAAAATAATTTTTTTTATAATATCTAATATTTCTTTCATTAAGTCCTCCAACCAATTATATTTTAATGATTGTTTCTATTTATAATATAATTCCAAGAATCTTTACACATATCTTCTAAATTCTTTTCTGCAACCCATCCTAATTCCTCTTTAGCCTTTTTAGGATCTGCATAGCAAGTTGCAATATCACCAGGTCTTCTTGGTGCAATTTTATATGCAACTTCTTTTCCTGTTGCTTTTTCAAATGCTTTTACCATATCTAAAACACTATATCCTGTTCCAGTTCCTAAATTGTATATATATAATCCTTGTCCTTCTTTATCAATCTTTTCTAATGCTTTAATATGTCCCTTAGCTAAGTCTACTACATGGATATAATCTCTAACACCTGTTCCATCTGGTGTATCATAATCATTTCCAAATACTGATAATTCTTTTAATTCTCCATTTGCAACTCTAACAATATATGGCATTAAGTTATTTGGTATTCCTTGTGGTTCTTCTCCAATTAGTCCACTTTCATGTGCTCCTACTGGATTGAAATATCTTAATATGCATATATCCCATGTGTTATCTGACTTATATATATCTTTTAAGATTTGCTCAATAAATAGTTTTGTAGTACCATATGGATTTGTTGTTCCTCCTGTCCTACATTCCTCTGTTAGAGGAATTGTTTCTGGATCTCCATATACTGTTGCAGAAGAACTGAATATGAATTTTTTGCATCCATATTTTCTCATTGTATCTAATACTACTAATGCTCCTGAAATATTATTTGTATAATATTCAATTGGTTTTTGTACTGATTCTCCTACTGCTTTATATCCTGCAAAGTTTATAACTGCATCTATTTTATTTTCTTCAAATACTTTTTCTAGTTTTTCTCTATCCATATAATCCATTTCATAAAATTTGAATTTTTTTCCTGTTATTTTTTTGATTGCTTCTAAAACTTTTGGATTGCTGTTTGAGAAATTGTCTATTATTACTATTTCATATCCTTTTTTTAATAATTCAATAGCAGTGTGGCTTCCTATGTATCCTGCTCCTCCTGGTAATAAAATTGCCATAATTATCATCTTCCTTTCTTTTCTTTAAATTTTGCTTATGTCCATTCCATCCTTTGTATCTTTTACTTCATAACCTTTTTCTTTTATTAAATCTCTTAATCTATCAGATTCAGTCCAATTTTTTTCTTGTCTTGCTTGTTTTCTTTGCTTCATTAAATCTAATACCTCTTGTGGAATTTCAATTTCTTCTTGTTCAGGTTCTTTATCAACTTTTAGACCTAAAACCGTATCAAATTTTAATAATAAATCTGCAACTTCTGGAGATTTTTTATTATATCTTACTGCTTCCCATACATAACTCATGGCAAGTGGCATATTCATGTCATCATTTATTGCTTCATGGAAATTATGTTCTATTTCTTCTAATCTTTTTCTATCTTCTTCATCCAATTTTTCTTTTCCTTCTATATGTGTTTTATATCCATTTCTAAGTCTATTTAATGATTTTGATGTTGCTTCCATTCCTTCCCATGTAAAGTTTAATTTTATTCTGTAACTACATGAGTAGCATAAAAGTTTATATACTATTGGATCATAACCTCTGTCTTTTATATCTTTTATTAAATAAACATTTCCTAAACTCTTTGACATTTTTCCGCCATTAATCAGTAAATATTCTCCATGTAACCAATAATTTGCAGGTATTTTTCCACATGCTCCTTTACTTTGTGCAATTTCATTTTCATGGTGTGTTGGTATTAAATCAATTCCACCTGTATGAATATCAAATTGTTCACCCAAATATTTTTGTCCCATTGCACTACATTCAATATGCCAACCTGGATAACTTGGTCCCCATGGGCTATCCCATTTCATCAAATGGTTTTCTGGTGCTTTTATCCATAAAGCGAAGTCATATGGATTTCTTTTTTCTGGATCTACATTTACTCTTGCGCCTGCTTTTTGCTCTTCTATATCTAAATTTGATAATATTGGATATTTGTCTAATTTTGATATATCAAAATATATTGCTGTTGATGTTTCGTATGCATATCCATTTTCCATTAATTTCTTAACATATTCTAACATTTCTGGTATATGGTCTGTTGCTTTACAAATTATTTCAGGCATTTCAATATTTAAGTCTTTTAAATCTTGAAAGAATAGTTTTGTATAATGTTCAGCAATTTCTAAAGGTGTTTTGTGTTCTTCTTTTGCTGATTTTATCATTTTGTCTTCACCTTCATCACCATCTGAAACTAGGTGTCCAACATCTGTTATATTCATTACATGCTTGATTTTGTATCCATTATATTTTAAAACTCTTCTTAGTACATCTTGAAATATGTTTGTTCTCATATTTCCTATTGTTGCATCTTTGTATACTGTTGGTCCACAAGAATAAATTTTCACCTCATTTTTATCAA
Source organism: uncultured Clostridia bacterium (assembly GCA_944386755.1). Taxonomy (GTDB): domain Bacteria; phylum Bacillota; class Clostridia; order TANB77; family CAG-508; genus CAG-269. The sequence goes on from CALXCF010000015.1 coordinate 5,716, forward strand.
TTGGTATAAATTTGTCTTTTTTCCTTGTTAGAGTATTATAAAAATATATATCCAATAATTTCTCACCTCTTTTTATTTTAATTAAGATGTTCTATAATTTTATATTTTTTAATTTTTATTATAGAACATCTAATTAAATTAATTTGTATTTGTTGTATTTGATGTGTTACTTGAATTTGTAATAGGTGGTGGTGTAGTGTTTGCTGTATTGTCAGTTGTATTCGTATTTGATGTGTTAGTATTGCTTGTGTTAGAAGCATTTGAAGTGTTAGATGTATTTGTTGTGTTTGTTGTTTCTGGTGGTTTTTCTTCTTGCTTTGGTTCTGTATGTAATGTGCAAACTTCATTTATTTTTGTACCACCTGTTGTAGAACTTTTTCCTACTGGTTTCCACAATTTTAATTGTTCTTTTGGTATTACTGCACCATAATAATTTGTTGTAACTGTACAATATTGTGAGCAATATGCTGTTGCAACTTTACCAGATTCTGAACATATTTGTTGGCTTCCATGTCCTTGACATTTCTCTGGTAAATTGTTTGATGTAAATATCTCTTTATATGTATCGTTACATCCTGTTGTAGCTAAACAACCTGTTTTTCTACATACTGTTTGTTCTACTATTCCACTTGGTTTTGTAAATGATGCCTTATCTAGTCCTTTATGAATATCTGTCATAACTGCATCCCAAATTTGTCCTGCTGGGTTTTGGCTGAATCCTCTTACTTCTTCATTTCTGTCATATCCAAACCAAGTTGCTGCTGCATAATATGGTGTAAATCCACATAGCCATCTATCATAGCTTTCATCTGTTGTTCCTGTTTTTGCTGCAACATCAATTCCTGATATTGCACAATATTTAGCTGTACCATTACTTGCTTTTACTGGCTCTTGTGTAATTGATTTTACTAAATATGCTGTTTGTTCTGAAAATACTCTTGTTTCTTCTTGTTTTGGTGTTAATACTGTATTTCCACTTGAATCTACAACTTTAGTGTAGAAAGTTGGTGTGATGTATACTCCATCGTTTGCAATTGTTCCGTATGCTGCTGCCATTTCTAATGGGCTTGAACCATTGCTAGTACCTCCAATTGCTAGTGATAATACATTATCTGCTTCTTTAGTTAGAGATGTCATTCCCATTTTATTTAAATATTCTAATGATTTTGCTGGTGTTAGCTCTTTCATTATTTTTAATGCTGGTATGTTATGTGATACTGCAATAAATTGTCTAATATTTATAAGTCCATCATAATCGTCGCCTTCATTTTTAGGTTCATAGTCTCCGCCAAAATTTGTTTTTACATCATCATATACTGTTGCTGGTGTAATTATTCCTTCTTCTAATGCTGGTGCAACATCTGCAAGTGGTTTTATTGCTGAACCTTGTTGTCTTCTCATTTGTGTTGCTCTATTCCATCCAGATGCTTCTTTTTGTCCTAATCCTCCTGCTATTCCTACTACATATCCTGTTTTATAGTCTACTATAGCCATTCCTGATTGTGTATGTTCATTTATTAAGTTTCCATCTTTGTCTTTATCTCTTCCTGATTTTATATATTTTTCTTTTGCATATTCTTCTTCTAATCTAGTTTGGACACTTGTATCAACTGTTGAATAAATTGTTAATCCGCTACTATATACATAGTTTTCCGCAATTTGTCTTGATACTCCTCTTTCTTCCATTACTTGGTCTATTACTTGGTCTAGTACTGCATCTGTGTGATATGAATAATCTGTACCATTTGAAATTTGACCTTTTTGGAAGTTTAATCCATTATCTACTTCTGCAATAGCTGCATTATATTCTTCTTCACTATTTATATATCCTAATTCTTTCATTTTATTTAAAACTGTTTTGGTTTTGTCTTTTATTTTTTGTGTATTATCTGTTGATGTGTCGAATGGATTATACGACATAGGGGAACTGTTTATTCCTGCCATATATGCACATTCTGCTAATGTTAAATCTTTTGCAGATTTGTTAAAATAGTATTCTGCTCCAAGTTCAACACCATGCAAGTTTCCTTCTCCACCAACAAATAAGATATTTAGGTATAACTCTAAGATTTGGTCTTTTGATATCATTCTTTCAACTTGATATGCTTTTGCCCATTCTCTTACTTTTCTGAAAATTCCAGCTAGCCCTTCTGATTCGTCATCATCAGTTATGTTTTTTACTAATTGCTGTGTTATTGTACTTCCTCCATAGCTTGAACTACCTTTAAATATTGTATTTAATATTGCTCCTGCTGTTCTTTTTAAATCTACTCCACTATGGTCATAAAATCTTTCATCTTCGATTGCTACATAGGCTTTTGGTAGATATTCTGCCATGTCTTCAAGTGTTATTATTTTTCTTTTTTCATCTCCACTCAAGTTTGCAAGTACTGCACCATTTGAATCAACTACGACTGAGTTTGAAACTCCTATTTGAAGTTCTTCTTTTGTTATTTCGAAATCATCTCCAAATAGTCCAAAGAATATTCCTGCAACTACTCCTGCTCCAATAACACAAAGTAATAGGAATAAAATAATCATTATTTTAATAAACATCATTAATTTAGGATGTCGTGCCGAAAATTTATCCTTTTTACCTTTTTTACTGTTTCCTTTTGTTCCATTACTTTTTTTAGGTACTGGCTTCTTACCTGTTGGTACTCTTTTTGTTTGTTCATTATTTGCTACTCTTTTTGCAGTTTTTCTTCTTTTATTTTGTGGTCTATATTTTTTTGTTTGTTCTTTGTCATATTCTTTATTTCTTCTATTATTCTCGCTTGGCATTTTCGTACCTCCTTGCCAATTTAAAATTTAACATTTATATTATATTATAAAATTCATAAAAAGAAAAGGTTTTGAGGTGAAATTTATGAAATATTAATATTTCAATATTACAACAATTTAGTAATTTTAACTTTATCTTTTCTAATTTTATTCATAATGTTTTCAATTGGTTGTTGTTTATAGATATAAGCCTCATAAATATTTTTCTTATAATATATGTTTTCTTTATCAAAATCAAATTCTTCTAAATTTTCATATTTTATTTCATAATCATTATAAATTTTACCTTCAAATCTTTTTTGATTAATTTTTATATTTCCTCTTATATTGATTATGCTTGCTTTTTCAGCAATTCTATATTTGTTAATTAATTCATTGGGAAAATCTACATTTAATATTATATCTGATTTTGTTAAACTTTTTTTCTTATTGTTATTTACTGTAATCATTATTCCATACTCTTCTAAAATTTGCTCTTCTAATTTCTTGAATTTTTCCATATGATTAGTAACTATGTTTATGTTTTTATATTTTTTAATTATTTGATTTATGATTTCTAAAATAATTTCATCTAAATCATTTACTAATATGGATATTTTTATCTTTTCTGATGTAATATTGTTTTTCTTGACAACGTAGTTTATTGCATCAAATGCTAGAACTTTAAAAAGCCATCTTCCATCACTTATTTCAAATCCATATGTATATAATTGATTACAAAAAATTTCTTTTCCTTGCATTTCCTTGCTCAAAATTACTTTTTTGCAATGGGTTTTATCTAAAATTTTCTTTGTTTTTTTAGCAATTAGCATTTCTTGTTTTGTAATCTTTTTTTCTAATTCTGAGTCTTTTTTTCTTATTTCCTTTTGGTTGTTTTTTTCCTCTGTCTCTAAAAACATTGGTAATATTATTTTATCTTTTTCTAATTTTGGAATTAATAATAATTGAGATAATATTTTAGGCTTGTCAGTTTCTTGGATAAAATACACTAAAATCACTCCTCATATACTTTTATTCAAATATATGTGAGTGATTTTCATTATATTACTATTTAGTTTTTTTATGCTTTAGATTATAATATCTCTTTTTAATAGATTGTCTTTTATAATTCCTATTCCAATAAAATTTTTATTGCTATATATTTTATATATTCCATCAGGTTTGTTTTGTGTTAACTTTACGCCATTTAAAAATAATTCTAGTTTTTTATCATTTAATTCAATATTTTCCTTTTCTTTGAATAATTGTTCTATTGTAATTAAGTTTTTGTTAATACTGTTTTTTAATTCCTTTTCTTCTTGATTTTGCAGTTCTTCGATTGTAATAGAATTTGATATATTAAATTGCCCTACTTGTGTCCTATTTAAATTTAACATATATCCGGACTGTTCCTATTTTTTTTGCTATATCTTCACATAGACTTCTTATATATGTACCTTTAGAGCAACTAACTTCAAAACTTATAACCTTATTTGCTTTATCAACATTTTTTAATTCTATTTTATATATTTCAATATTTCTTGGCTCTATTTCAATTTTTTCACCTTTTCTTGCATATTCATATAGTTTTTTTCCTTTTACTTTTATTGCTGAATACATGGGTGGTATTTGTTTTTGTTTTCCTTGAAATGAACTTAAAGCTTTTTTTATTGTTTCTTCTTTTAATGCTTCTTCTGGCACTTCTTTTTCTTCTATTATTTTTCCTTCACTATCTGCTGTCTCTGTTTTTATTCCTAATTTTAGTTCTACTTGATATGTTTTGTCATGGTTCATTAGGTATTTTGAGCATAGTGTTCCTTTTCCTATTAATATTGGTAATACTCCTGTTGCTAGTGGGTCTAATGTTCCTGTGTGCCCAACTTTTTTGCCTGTTATTTTTTTTATTTTATATACTATATCATGTGAGGTATAGTTTTTTGGTTTGTTTATTATTATTATTCCATCCATTGTTCTATTTTAAAGCTTTCCTTACTTCTTTTATCAATTTTTCTTTTACTTGTTCCACATTTCCTTGTATTAAAGCACCTGCAGCTCTTGGGTGGCCTCCACCACCAAATAAGAAACAAATATCAGATACATTAACTTTATTTCCTGAACGCATAGAAATTTTATATGCATCTTCATTTTCCTTTTGCCTAATAAATATTGAAACTTCTACACCTTCTATGTCTCTGCCAATTTCAACTAATCCTTCATGGTCTCCAGGCTCTGCTCCTACTTCTTCTTCATCTTTTTTATCCATGTATGTGAAGGTAACTTTGCCATCTTCTAAAATTTCCATTCTATCCATAACTCTTTTAGATAATTCAAAATTTGCTCTTGTCTTAGTATTTAATGTTCTTTTATATATATCTGGCACATCTACACCTAATCTAATCAAGTCTGCTGTAAATTCAAAAGTTTCTGGTGTTATTCCTACATGTCTGAATCCTCCTGTATCGGTTATAATTCCAGTCATTAGGCATGTTCCAATATCTTTTGTTATATCAATTTCATAGTATTTTACCATTCCAGCTATAACTTCACAACATGCTGGTGATACTGGATTAACATAGTTTAAATCTCCATACATTGTATTGCTTCCATGGTGGTCTATAACTATTGTTGATTTTGCATTTTCAAAATATTCTTTTTTTGCCATTCTTTTAAAAGTTGCACAATCTACTGATATTGCTAAATCATAGTTTTTTATTTCAGAGTCTATCATTATTTCTTCTGCTGATGGTAAAAAATTGAATAATCTTGAATATTCTGGTATTATTACATCTGCTTTTTTTTCTAGTTTTTCTAAGATTAATTTCATCGCTAAACTGCTTCCTACTGCATCTCCATCTGGTGATTCATGTGTTAATATTACTATTTTTTCTGCTTTTTGTATTTGTTTTAATATTTCATCTAGAGTCATATTTTCAACTTTCCTTTCCTAAGACTACTATATCTGGTTGGAAAAGAATTAAATTTTGGCTAGGAAAACGAATTTGAAATTTATGAGACGTACTTTTTGTACGTTGATTAAATTTCAAATGAAGTTTGACAACGCCAAAATTGTAATTATTTTTCAACCAACTCTCCTTAATCTTCTTTTTTAGGCAGTATCTCCTTCAAAATACTATCAATTCTTGCACCATATTCGATTGAGTCATCTAACTCAAATATTAATTCTGGTGTATTTCTCAAATTTACACTTCTTGCTAATTCGCTTCTAATAAAACCTGAAGATTTTTTTAATCCTGCTAAAGTGTCTTTAATATTTTTTGAATTTAGTATACTTACATATACTTTTGCATATTTCAAATCATTAGTTACCTTTACTTTTGTCACACTAATTAATCCTGTAACGTTTGGATTTTTTAGCTTATAACTAATTATATTACTAATTTCCTTTCTATATTCTTCGTCTATACGTCCTAGACGTGTTTGATTTTCAGGCATTTTCTAACCTCCTAACTAATTATACAGATTATTATCTTTCATAAAATTTATCATTATCTATAACAGATGGATGCCTTTTTGGTCCCAATTCCCTCTTCATTACTCTTTCTTCATATTTTTGGTTATTTGGTGATTCTATAACAATAGCTTTTTTATCAACTTCTTGTGATAATCTTGCTGTTTCTTCAAGGCTTAATTGTTGTTTTTTACTATTATTACAATTAGAACTTTCTTTTAATCTCTTATAAAATTCTGCTCTTCTTACATGTTTTGGTGGAACTGTTGCTTCTTCATTATTTTTTTTCATTTCAACACATCCTTTTTTTATATTAAAAATCTCTTTCGTTTTCTTGTTGTTGTAATTTTAAACCTATCTCATAGCTAAGCATGGATTGTTTAGCACTTTCTATCGATTTTATATCTCCAACATTAAGACTTTCTATATATCTTTCTCGCAATTCTCGTCTATTTTGTATTATTTTGTTTTCTTTTTCTGCTATTTTTCTTTCTTTTTGATTAATCTCTCTAATATTTCTTTTTAGCATTTTTCTTTCATGTCTTGTTTTAAAATAATTTTGGCTTTTCATTTCTTTCAACTTCTTCTTACCATTCCTTTTCTTTCTTTTTTCTATGGCTTTTTTATTTTTTTGTAAATAACCTCTCAATTTAAACTTCCTCTTTTTTTCTTTTAATAATACTCTATTAAGGTCCGTCCCTAAATCCCTAATTTCAGGGATTTAGAGGTCCGTCCCCTAATCCCTTTATCTTTTTATTTCTTCCATGATGTACACTTCTATAATGTCTCCTTCTTTAATGTCGTTGTAGTTTTCTATTTGAATTCCACATTCAAATCCTTTTGTTACTTCTTTTACATCATCTTTAAATCTTCTTAATGTTGCTAAGTGTCCATCATGTATTACAACATTATCACGTATTACTCTTACTCCGGCATTTCTTTCTACTTTACCATTTAATACATATGCTCCTGCAATAGTTCCTACATTTGATATTTTGAATGTTTGTCTTACTTCTGCATTTCCAATTACTTTTTCTTCATATTTTGGATCTAACATTCCTTTCATGGCTGCTTCTACATCTTCTATTGCTTGATAAATAATTGAGTATTGTTTTATTTCTACTTCATCTTTTTCTGCCATTTCTTTTGCCATATTGTCTGGTCTTACATTGAATGCTATTATTATTGCATTTGATACTTTTGCAAGTGTAACATCTGATTGGTTTACTCCTCCAACTGCTGCGTGGATTACTTTTACTTTTACTTCTTCATTTTCTAATTTTTCTAATGATTGTTTTACTGCTTCAACAGATCCTTGTACATCTGCTTTTACAATTAGGTTTAATACTTTTAGTTCTCCTTCTTCCATTTTGCTAAATAAGTTATCTAATGTTACTTTTGATGCACTATTTATTGCTTTTTCTCTCGCTTGACGTTTTCTTCTTTCAATTAGATGTTTTGCCATTTTTTCATTTTTAACTTCATAGAATGTATCTCCTGCTTCTGGTACTTCTGTTAATCCCATTATTTCTACTGGGGTTGATGGTCCAGCCGCTTTTACACTTCTACCTTTGTCATCCTTCATTGCTCTTATTCTTCCTATTGAAGAACCTACAACTATTGTATCTCCTACATCTAGTGTTCCTCTTTGCACTAACATAGTTGCAATTGCACCTTTTGATTTGTCAAGTCTTGCCTCTATTACTGTTCCTTTTGCTTGTTTATTTGGGTTAGCTTTTAATTCTAATACATCTGCTTCTAAAAGTACCATTTCTAGTAATTGGTCTATGTTTTGATGTTGTTTCGCAGAGATTGGTACAAATATTGTATCTCCTCCCCATTCTTCTGGAACTAAGTCATATGCCATTAATTCTTGTTTTACTTTTTCTACATTGGCATCTGGTAAATCTATTTTGTTTATTGCAACAATTATTGGTATTCCAGCTGATTTTGCATGGTTTATAGCTTCAATTGTTTGTGGTTTTACTCCATCATTTGCAGCAACAACTAATATTGCGATATCTGTTATTTGAGCACCTCTTGCTCTCATTGCAGTAAATGCTTCATGTCCTGGTGTATCTAAAAATGTTATTAATCTATCATTTATTTTTACTTGGTATGCACCTATTGCTTGTGTAATTCCTCCAGCTTCTCCTTCAATTACATTTGTTTTTCTAACAGCATCTAAAAGTGAAGTTTTTCCATGGTCTACGTGTCCCATAACAACTATTACTGGTGGTCTTGGTTTTAAATCTTCTTCTTTATCTTCTGAGTCGTCAAATAAGATGTCTTCTTCTGTTACAACTTCTTTTTTCTTTGCAGTAATTCCAAATTCTCCTGCAACTAAAAATGCTGTATCAAAGTCAACTTCTTGATTTATTGTTGCCATTATTCCATAACCTAATAGCTTTTTAATTACTTCTGCTGTTGTTTTTTTCATTTCAGCGGCTAAGTCTTTAACTGTAATTGTTTCTGGAATTTCAATTTCTGTTAATTGAAAGATTTTTTGCTTGTTACGTGGTTCTTGATTTTTATTATTTTTCTTCTTTCCACGTCTTCCACGTTCTGTTGTTAGGTCATAATAGTCTAGCATTCCACCATCTTGTTCATCAAACATATTAGATAATCTATTTGTTTGTTTAAGGCTTTTTAATTTTCCTTCATCAAAGTCATTGTGAGAGCTGTTTCTTCTATTTTTATTTTTCTTTGTATTTTTGTTTTCTTCAAATCTATTATTATTTTTTTGTTTGTCAATTGATTTGTTATATTCTCTAGTTGGCTCTTTTTCTATAGTTTCAGTTGCCATTATATTTTTAATATTTTTCTCAATTCCTTTTTCGTCTAATGGTCTTCTTCCAAATCTCTCTCCATTATTATTTCTATTTTTATTAAATTTATTATTATTTCTATTGAAGTTATTATTATTTTGGTTATTGTTTTGGCCTCTATTTCTATTGTTGTTATTTTTAAAATTATTTCTACCATTGTGGTCATCTTGGTTTCTTGTGTCATTGTTTCTCGTTTTTGTAATATTTGCATTACTATGGTCTTTAACTATTTTTTCACCTGAAGAGACATTTGTTGATGTTTCTGTTTTTTCAACTTTTGCTTCTTGATCTACTTTTTTATCTATTTCTTCTTTAATTTTTGTTTCTTGTTTTACATCTTCTTTTATTTCTTCTTTTTTAGGTTCTTCTTTTTTTAGACCAAATAATTCACTTACAGTCATAGGTTTACTTGGTTTATTACGATAAACTATGTTATAATCTTTGTTTTGTTTTCTTTCTACAAATCCTATATTATTTCTGTTATTTTGTTTTTTTGTTTCTTCTTTTTTTGCTTCTGGCTCTTCATTAATAATAACTTCTCTTCTTATTATGACTGGAGCTTTTTCTTCTTTCTTTGACTCTTTTTTTGTTTTTTCTGATTTTTCAGATTTCTTTTTTTCTTGTTTTTCTGAGTCTTTTTTAGTAGTTTCCTTTTTCTTGTCTGCCTTTTTTTCTTCTTGATTTTTATCTGCTTGTTTACTTGCCCCATTTTTAGATATTTCTTTTTCTATTTTATCTGCTTCGTCTTGTTCAACTCCACTCAAATGACTTTTTGCTTCAATATTTAATTTTTTAGCTACTTCTAGTACTTCTTTACTTGTTAATCCTAATTTTTTTGCTATTTCGTGTATTTTTATCTTACCCAATAGCTTCACCCCCGTTATTTATTTTTTGTATCTCCTTTGCTAAATTGATATCTTCAATTCCTAAAATTGCTTTATTATTTTTTCCTATTGCTTTACTTAAATCTTCAATTGTTTGTGTTATAATTATAGGTATGTTATATTTCTCACTAATTTTTTGGAATTTTTCTTTTGTCCTTATTGATGAGTCTTGTGCTAGAATAATTAAATACACGTTTCTTTTTTGTGTCTCTAATTCTACACTATCTGCTCCATATGATACTTTTCTAGCTCTTGCAGCTAAACCTATTAAACCTAATATTTTATTATTTTTCAAGCATTACACCTCTTAATCTTTCATAGATTTCATCTGGTATTTTTTGTTCAAATACTTTTTCAATTCTTTTATTTTTTATTGCTTTTTCAAGACAAGTTATACTATCACAAATATATGCACCTCGTCCTTCTAATTTACCAGTTTTATCTATATTTATTTCATTTTGTTTGTTTTTTACGATTCTTATTAAATCTTTTTTGTCTTTTTTCTCATTACATCCCATACATGTTCTTTGAGGTTGTTTCTTCATTTTGTGCCCTCCTTTTATTTTTATGTATAGATTTTATTATTCTTCATTTTCTTCTTTGTTATTTTCTTCAATCTCGCTACTTTCGTTAACTTCTTCAGTTTTTTCTGTTTCATTTTGTGCATTCATTAACATCTCTCTAAATTGTGTTTCTGATTTAATATCTATTTTCCAATTAGTTAATTTTGCAGCTAATCTTGCATTTTGTCCAGATTTTCCAATAGCTAATGATAATTGGTCATCTGGAACTATTACTTGTGCAAATTTCTCTTCTTGTTTTATATCAACAGCTAGTATTTTTGCAGGTAATAAACTTGATGCAATATATATTGATGGATCTTCATTCCATTCAATAACATCTATTTTTTCTCCATTTAATTCATTTATTACATTTTGAATTCTTACACCTTTTTGTCCAACACATGAACCTACTGGATCTATATTAGGATCTGGTGAATATACAGCAACTTTACTCCTGTAACCTGGATCTCTTGATACACTTTTTATTTCTATTACTCCTTCATAAATTTCAGGTATTTCAAATTCTAGTAATTTACGTACAAAATCTGGATGGCTTCTTGACACTATTACTTGTGGTGCACCTTTTGAACCTTTTTCTACATCTAATACATATCCTTTTATTTTATCATTTACTCTGTAATGTTCTGTTGGTATTTGTTCTTTTGATGGCATAACTCCCTCAAGTTTTCCTAAATCCATTACAACTATGTTTCTATCTGCTTTTTGGATTAATCCTGTAACAATTTCACCTTTTCTATCATTATATTCATTAAATATAATTTCTCTTTCTAATTCTCTTAGTTTTTGAATTATTACTTGTTTTGCTGTTTGAGCAGCAATTCTACCAAAATTTCTTGGTACTATTTCAATTTCTACTGTTTCTCCTTCTGATATATCAGGATTTATTTTTTTAGCTTCTTCCATAGAAATTTGTGTTTCAGTATTTTCTACTTTTTCTACTGCTTCTTTTATTGAATATACATGTGTTGCTCCTGTTTTTTTGTCCATTTCTACTCTTACATTTTCTAAAGAATCAAAGTTTCTTTTATATGCTGTAACTAATGCTGTTTCTATTGATTCTAATAAGTATTCCTTTTTTATTCCTTTCTCTTTTTCTAAATCTTCTAGTGCAATAATTAGTTCTTTATTATCTATTGCTGGCTCTTTCATTTTCCTATCATTCCTTTCTTTTATTTATATTTTACCAATTATATACTGTTTTTATTTGAGCTATATTTTTACGTTCAATTGGCTCTTCATTCTCCAATATAATTTCATCCTCATTGAAATCCTTTAATATTCCTTGATATTCTTTTTGTCCTTGAATATCTTTTCTAAAAAGTTTTATATGTACTTCTTTTCCGATATTTTGTTTTAGGTGTTTATCTTTCCTTAATATTCTTTCAATTCCAGGTGAAGATACCTCTAAAAAATATTGGTCTTTTATGTAATCAGCTTTATCTAATAAATCATTTATCACGTCATTTACTTTTTCACAATCTTTTAAGTCAATTCCATCTGGTTTGTCTATAAAGATTCGTAAAAAAAAGTTTTTTCCTTCTTTTGCATATTCCACATCATATAAGTCATATCCATTTTTTTGAATTTCATCTTTCAAAAGATTTTCTACTTTTTCTTCAATATTTGCCAATGTATGCTCCTTTCTGTTTTTGGTTTTTAAACTGACTGAAGAGTGGGATTTGTTCCCACTCTTCTAGTCTCTTCATGTTCTTTAATATTATACCCAATTTTTGGCATAAATGCAAGTATTTTTGAAAAATTGTTTAATATTTTCGTAAATATTTATCTTTTTAAACTTTCTCTGCCATTTCAGCTGCTTCTGCACTTCTGCCTGAGTTTCCAATTTTAATATTTCTAACATGGTCAATTTTCTCCCATGATGTTTCTCTTTTAAATAGACATTTAAAGTTTATTAGTAACCATGAACCCATAAATAATGGATAACAAATTAATCCTTTAATCATTGGTTTTATTGGTCTTCTATCTAATAACATTGCTATAACTGCTGTACCTATTGGTAATAAAAATGTTGGTACTAAAAATTTCACTATATTAAATACCAATTCTTCGTTCGTCATTCCATTTCCTGCATACATTAAGAAGTTTGTTGCTAATATTATTAAAGTAATTACAAACATTGGTATACTTCCTATTATATATAGGAAACCATCAAAATTCATCATTGTTTTGTTTTCTTTTGCAGCTTGTGCAAGTTGTTTTGTATATTCTTTTATACATTGCATATGTCCAACTGTCCATCTGCTTCTTTGTGACCAACTTTGCGCAAATCCTGTTGGTTGTTCGTCATAACAAATTGCTTCTGTTGACCATCCTAATTTTTTACCTTTTATTATTCTTTTTAATGAGAATTCAATGTCTTCAGTTAATGTTACTGTTTTTAAACCTTTTTCTGGTTTTATAACATCAAATCTTACCATAAATCCTGTACCATTTAATAATGGTGATAGTCCTAAATTATATCTTGCTAAATGATAAAATCTATGCATTGTCCAGTAAAATAGTGCATATCCTGCTGATATCCAGTTATCTGTTGGATTTTTAATATCTCTATAACCTTGAACTACATCTTCTCCTTGACATAGTTTCTTGTTCATTGCTTTAATAAAGTTTGGATCTACTATATTGTCTGCGTCAAATACGAAGAATGCATCATAGTCTGCATTTTCATCAATTTTTTGTTGTAAAAACCAATCTAATGCATATCCTTTTGTTTTCTTTGTTTCATCAAATCTTTCATATACTATTGCACCTGCTTCTTCAGCGATTTTTGCTGTGTTGTCTGTACAGTTGTCTGCAATAACATATATGTCATATAAATCTTTATCATAGTTTTGATTTTTTAGGCTTTCAATTAAGTTTCCAACTACTGCTTCTTCATTATGTGCTGGTACTATAGCCATAAATTTGTGATTTTTGTTTACTTTTAATGGTTTTTCTTTTATTTTTACTAGTGAGCATAAACTTACCATTATTTGATATAACCAGAATATTGTAATTATCCATAACAATGCTTCTCTTAGTATATATAAATAATCCATTTTCTACCTCTCTTTTTATTTTTTCGTTTATTTAATATTATTATGCTACCTTTTCTATTATACTATTATTGTTAAAATTATGCAATAATTTTGCGATAATTTCTTTAATTTTTTCATATTTTTTGCTTAAAAATCCCACTTTGGCACGTATTCTTCTTCATGTTCACCTAATTCTTGTATAAAGCCATTTTTTATACCTAGTTCTTCAACATAATCTTCAATCTCTTCCCACTCTTCTTTTGTCAATTTTCTATTTAATTCTGCTACTTCTTTTGCTTTATATGTTGGAAAATATTGAGCCATTATACTAACATATGTATAATCTTCCATGTTTTGTTTTATCCATTGTAAAACCTTTTTACTATTTTCAATATTATTTGGCAAAACTAAATGTCTTATAATCATGCCTTTTTGCATAATACCATTTTCATTAAAAACTGCTTCTCCAACTTGTCTTTGCATTTCTTTTAGAGCTTTTGTTGTTATTTCAAAATAATTATCAATTTTAGAATATTTTTTTGCTATATCATCAAAATAATATTTAAAATCTGGCAAATAAATATCTACATATCCTTCTAGCATTTTTAATGTTTCTACTTTTTCATATCCATTTGTATTATAAACAATTGGAATATTAAGTCCATTTTTCTTTGCAATCTTAATTGCTTCAACAATTTGTGGTACATAACTTGTAGGCGTTACTAAGTTTATATTTTCTACATCTTTTTCCTGTTGTTTTATAAAAATTTCAGCTAAATCTTCAATAGATATTTCTTTTCCTTTTCCTAATTGACTAATTTCATAGTTTTGGCAAAAAATGCAGTTTAGATTGCAGTTAGAAAAAAAGACCGTTCCAGAGCCTTTTTCTCCACTAATACATGGTTCTTCAAAATTGTGAGTTGAATATAATGCTATTTTTATTGTGTCTTTTGATTTGCATCTTCCTATTTGATTTTCATTTCTATTTATATTACATTCGTGTGGACATATTTTACACTTCGTTAGATACTTTTTGTACATATATATTTTCGCCCTCTTTTTTTAGTGTTACAATTTTTTTCGTGAATTTATCTAAATTATTTTTTACTATATCTTGACTACTACTTTCTTGGTTTTCTTCTACTTTTCCTATTTCTTCATCATTTAAATTTCTGATAATTATCTGAAAATTTTGCATGTTTGTATTCTCAATATTTTCAATACTTTCTTCAGTATCTAAATTTTCAATGTTTTCCTGAGAGTAATCTTCTAAGTATTCTACTATTTCAACTTCATATCCAGTATCTGTTTTGTTTATCTGGTTTAATAAAAAGCAATCCTCTTCTTGGTCTAATCCCATTCCTGTTGCATAATATTTGTCTGTTTCTTCATCATATATAAAATTTTCTGTGCCTTCTCTTGGGAATTCTTTTGTAAAATCCGGACCGAATAGTTCTTTTGCTTTTTCTTGGATTTGTTCATAGCTTAATTCATAATCTTCAAGATTCTTTTTTACTACTTCCCATGTCCACATATCACTTGCTTCGTTTATATTTTCAAATGTAGGTAATGCTTCTGCCGTTACTTCTTTCCACATATATATTTTTGTTATATATGTTTGTATTTGTTCTATTTCTTGTACACTCACTTGATTGTTTGAACTTATTGCCATATTTCTATATATTATCATTCCAACAAATATTATTAATAAAATAACTATTGCGACAATCATTTTTCTCATTTTCCTACATTCCTCTCATGTTTTTATCTTTCGATTGTCATTTTATCATATCCGTTTTTCATTTTCAATGCAAAATATGTGTTTTAAATAATATTTTAGGTCTGTCCCTTTTTAGCAAAAAATGCTCTTTTTGGCATGTCCCTAAATCACCACTCCATCACAACCTTAAATAAATCACCATCTATAACAATATCAAAAGTTCCTCTTTGTAATTCAGTTAGACTTTTTGCAATAGATAAACCTAATCCGCTTCCTTCAGTATATCTTGATTTATCACCTCTGACAAATCTCTGCATCAATTCATCACTACTAATATTTAGTCTGTCTTTAGAAATATTTTTTATACTAATATTAACTTTTTTATTTGTCTTTTTAACATCAATATATACTCTTGAATTTTCTTGTGCATATTTGCTAATATTGCTAAATAGATTTTCCATAATCCTAAACATATATCTATTATCTGCATCTATTCTTACATCTTCATGTGGCATATCTGTTTCTATCTGAAGATTTCTACTTTCAAGTCTATCTTTAAATTCTCCAATTGTTTGATTTATTAATTCTTTTATATTTATGCTTTCAATATTTAATTTAACATTTCCAGAAGATGCTTTTGATGCTTCAACTAAATCTTCTGTCAATTTTTTAAGCCTTTGTGATTTAACATCTAAAATATCTATATATTCTTTAATTTTTTCATCTTTTATATCTTCTTTTTTCAATAAATCTACATAGTTTATTATAGATGTTAATGGTGTTTTTATATCATGTGATACATTTGTAATTAATTCAGTTTTTAGTCTTTCTGATTTCAAATTTTCTTCAATTGCGTTTTTAAATCCACCTGCTATATCATTAATATATACTGCCATTTCTTTCAATGTTCCTTCAAGTTCTTGTTCGTTTATGTGAACACTGGTATCTCCGTCGTAGATTTTTTTTAAAGTTTCTTTAAGCATTTCTTCTTGTCTTACATATTTTCTTAATTTATAATATGCCCATATCCAGAAAGCTATTAAGATTAGTATTGCTATTCCTGTTACAAACATACTTAGAAGTATTGTTGTTATTAACACAAATCCCCAATAAAGCCAGAATATCTTTTTAGTGTTATCTGTTTTGTTTTTAAATTCGTCTATATATTTTTTTATCTTATTTTTAAACCATCTTAATATTCTATATGTTAAAAAACTTCTCCAAAATTGTTTTGCTTTTATTCTTTTTATTGTTGTGATTGTTAGTGCTGCTGTCATTACATAACAGATTATATATGAAATTATTAGTATTGTCATAAATATATAGCTAAAGCTATCTGTTACACTATTTACTGCTATTGCCCAGAACATTGGTATTATGCAGCAAAATAGTAAAAATACTAATTCATATGGAATTTCGTCTATAAAGTCTAATGTGATTCCTTCTTTTCCTTTTTTGTGTCCAATTGCCCATAATAGATATATTGCTATTATTGTTAATAATATTAAACTGATTGCTAGTGCATATACCGGTAATTTTTGATTTGAAGTAACAAATTGGTATATATCTTGTGTTGTTACAAAATCAAATGATTGCTCTGTCCTTGTTTGATTATATGATGTGTATATATCATAATCTCTTAAAGTTTTTGCAGTTTCATCTATTAATACTGGTTGTGTATCAATCATTTCATGATAATATGTATAATCATATTTCATATTATCTTGGTTCATATAATTTATGTCTGTTTGTATCTGCCCATTTACAATATTCCAATAATATGGATTTGAACTATTTTCATTCATAGTTTGTTGATAGTCATTGCTTTTTATGTTTGTATACATTTTGCCTGTTTCTTTATCTATTATTATATAATTTATACAGATTTCTGAATCATGATTATAATCTTCTGAATAATAATATTGTTGTCCCTTTGAATCTTCTAATTGTATGTATTGTCCTGTTTCTTCACTTCTTTCGGCTTTTCCTACTTTATCTAATACAGAGTAGAAATATTTATCTGCAAACCATTGACTTTGCTTATATTCTGTTGCTATATTATCATTCATTTCAAATTCATTTAGATATGTTATATGAACTATGCTAAGAAATAATATTGCAGCTAATATTGGAATTAATATATAGCATAATATTTTTAAAATAGATGATTCTCTTAATTTCTCCATTTTTTATTTCATCCCTTTCTAATTTTTTAGTTTCTTGTTTTTTGCTTCACCTAGTTGGAAAAGAATTAAATTTTGGCAAGGAAAACGAGTTTGAAATTTATGAGACGTACTTTTTGTACGTTGATTAAATTTCAAATGAAGTTCGCCACTGCGCACAGCCAAAATTGTAATTATTTTTCAACTGCCTCTATTTTGTAGCCAATCCCCCATATAACCTTCAAATATCTAGGTTCTTTTGGATTTATCTCAATCTTTTCTCTTATGTGTCTTATATGTACTGCTATAATATTTTCTGCTCCATAGCTTTCTTCCTTCCAAACATTTTCATATATTTGTGGAATAGAATACACCTTTCCTTTGTTTTTTAATAAGAATTTCAATATATTAAACTCTGTTGCTGTTAATTTTACTTCTTTGCCATCTACTGTAACTTTTTTAGTTTCATCATCAAGTATTAATTCTCCTGTTCTATATATTTGTTTATTGTCTTTTTTCTCCATTGCGCCTAATGATACATAACGTCTTATTTGTGAATTTACTCTTGCAATTAATTCTAATGGGTTAAATGGTTTTGTTATATAATCATCTGCTCCTTGGTTTAATCCACCTATTTTGTCATAGTCTTCAGATTTTGCTGACAAGAGAATTACTGGAATAGATTTATCTTTTCTTAATTCTTCTAATGTTTCTAATCCGTCTTTTTCTGGCATCATGATGTCTAGAATTATTAGATGTATTTCATTTTCCTTTACTTTTTCTAATGCTTCATTTCCATTGTAGGCTTTTATTATGTTATACCCTTCCTTTTTTAAATAGATTTCAATTGCTCCTACTATTTCTCTATCATCATCAACAACTAAAATATTGTACATTGTAAATCCCTTTCCTTTCATTTTCTGATAATAGTATACCACAAATATTATGAAGAAAAAATAGAGGAAAAATTAATTTTTCCTTAATGTCCATTTAGGGACATATCTATGCATAAAAAAAGAGAACTGTCCCAGAGTGGACAAAAATGTCCAAACGGAAACGTCCCCAAATGTCCCTATGCTGCAGGTGTTTGTCTTTTCTTTTTACCTGTAGGCTTATCACTATTTTCTTCTTTGCTTTTATCTTTATTTATAACTAATTCTGGTCCTTTATTATCCAAAATTGTTTCTTTTGTTATAATACATTTCTCTATATCTGGATTAGATGGTATTTCAAACATGATGTCTCTCATTCTTTCTTCTATTATTGAACGAAGTCCTCTTGCTCCTGTTTTTCTTTCAATTGCTTTATCAACAATTGCTTCTAAGGCTTCTTGTTTAAATACTAATTCTACTCCATCTATTTCAAATAGTTTTTGATATTGTTTTACCAATGAATTTTTAGGTTCTACTAATATTTGTATTAAAGCATCTCTATCTAAGTCTTTTAGTGTTGCTACTATTGGCAATCTTCCTATAAATTCTGGTATTAGTCCAAATTTTAATAAGTCTTGTGGTAATAGTTCTTGGAATATTTCATATTTATTGATTTCTTTTGGGCTTTTTATTTGTGTTCCAAATCCTATTGCTTTTTCACCAGTTCTGTCTTTTATGATGTTTTCAAGTCCTTCAAATGCTCCACCACATATTATTAAAATGTTTTCTGTATTTATTTGTATTAATTCTTGGTTTGGATGTTTTCTTCCTCCTTGTGGTGGTACTGATGCAATTGTTCCTTCTATGATTTTTAATAATGCTTGTTGTACTCCTTCACCACTTACATCTCTAGTTATTGATGGATTTTCTGATTTTCTTGTTATTTTGTCTATTTCATCAATATATATAATTCCTTTTTCTGCTTTTTGAATGTCTCCATCTGCTGCTTGTATTAATTTTAATAGTATATTTTCAACATCTTCTCCAACATATCCTGCTTCTGTTAATGTTGTTGCATCTGCTATTGCAAATGGTACATTTAAGATTTTTGCTAATGTTCTTGCTAAAAGTGTTTTTCCACAACCAGTTGGTCCTAATAATAAGATATTACTTTTTTGTATTTCCACATCATCTTTATTTTGCACTTCTTCATGTGCTATTCTTTTATAATGATTATATACTGCTACTGATAATGTTTTTTTAGCTTCTTCTTGACCAATTACATAGTCATCTAATACTGCTTTTATTTCTTTAGGACTTGGTATATCATTTAATTCGTTTAAACTGTATCCTGCTTTTTCATCTTCATATAATTCTGCTTCTATTATACTGTTGCAAAGCTCTACACATTCATCACAAATATATACCCCTGGTCCTGCTACTATTTTCCTTACATTTTCTTGTGATTTACCACAAAACGAACATCTTACACTTTTAGGTGCATTATTCTTCGCCATACATCATTCTCCTTAATTTTCTTATTTTCTTTTGTCCATAATTCCGTCTATTAATCCATATTTTAATGCTTCTTCAGCTGTCATATAATTATCTCTTTCAGTATCTTTTTGGATTGTTTCAACAGTTTGACCTGTTCTTTCACTTAGGAATTTATTTAATTTTTCTCTTGTTTTTACTAAGTGGTCTGCATGTATTTTGATTTCTGTTGCTTGACCTGAAAGTCCGCCACCACCGATTAATGGTTGGTGAATTAAGATTTCAGCATTTGGTGTTGCGAATCTTTTTCCTTTTTCTCCAGCTGCAAGTAATGCTGCTCCCATACTTGCTGCCATTCCAATACATATTGTTGATACCGGACATTTGATATAATTCATTGTATCTATTATACCCATTCCATCTGTTATTGATCCACCTGGTGAATTTATATATAAATTGATATCTTTATCTGGGTCTTCTGATTCTAAGAATAATAATTGTGCAATTACTAGACTTGCTGTTGTTGCATTTACATCTTCTCCTAAAAATATTATTCTATCTTTTAATAATCTTGAGAAAATATCATATGATCTTTCTCCTTTGCTTGTTTGTTCGATTACATATGGTACTAAACTATTTTTTTCTAACATAATTTTATACCTCCTTTGTTTTTCTATATTAATTATATACCATTATTTTGAAATATAATCAAAAAATTATTTCATTTTTGCATTTTTTACTAAAAATTCTATTGCTTTTTGTGATGTTAATCCATCTTTAATGTAATTTCTTACATTTTCATTTTTCATGAATTCTTCATCATTTTCTTTTCCATAATTTTTAGCCATTTCTTTCATTTTTTCGTCAACTTCTTCTTCTGTTGCTTCTATTTTTTCAGCTTTTATTACTGCCTCTAAAGCTAAACGTGATTTTATACTATCTATTGCTTGAGGTTCATATTCTTTTCTCATTTCTTCAGTAGTTTTACCCATCATTTGAAGATATTGTTCTAATTTTAATCCTTGATATGATAATCTTTGCTCAATATCTTTTATCATGTTGTCTACTTCAGTTTCAATCATTCCTGATGGAATATCTACTTTTACATTTTCACAAACTGCTTTTATTACTGCATCTTCAGTTTCATATTTTGCTTTATCATCATTTTGTTTTTGTTGTTTTTTCTTTATATCTTCTTTTAATTCTTTTAATGTATCAAATTCGCTTACATCTTTTGCAAATTCGTCATCTAGTTTTGGTAATTCTTTTTTCTTTATTTCATGTAATTTAACTTTAAATGTTGCATCTTTTCCAGCTAATTCTTTTGAAAAATATTCTTCTGGGAATTTAACATTTATATCTTTTTCTTCATCAATTTTCATTCCAATTATTTGGTCTTCAAATCCTGGTATAAATGTGTTGCTTCCTATTTCTAATTCATGACCTTCTGCTTTTCCACCGTCAAATGCTTTTCCATCAACAAATCCTTCAAAGTCAATTGTTGCAATATCTCCACTTTCTACTGGTCTGTCTTCTACTGTAATCATTCTTGCATTGTGTTCTTGCATATGTCCTAATTCATGTTCTATATCTTCATCTGTTACTTTGTATTCGATTTTTTTGATTTCTACTCCTTTATATTTTCCAAGTTCAGCTTCTGGTTTTGTTTGCATTACTGCTGTAAATATTAAGTCTTTTCCTTTTTCTATTTGTGTTACATCAATATCAGGTCTTGATACAACATATAAATCGTTTTCTTTTACTGCTTCATCTAACGCGTCTCCTGCAACTTCATTGAAAGCATCTTCATAAAAGATTTCTTTTC
Organism: uncultured Clostridia bacterium; assembly: GCA_944386755.1. GTDB lineage: Bacteria > Bacillota > Clostridia > TANB77 > CAG-508 > CAG-269. Next base: position 27,355 of record CALXCF010000015.1, read on the forward strand.
CATAATATTTTTCTACTATATTCATTGGTGCTTTACCTTTTCTGAATCCTGGTATATTAAAATATTTTGCACTTTTGAAGTATACTTTTTTTATTGCGTCATTAAATTTTTCAGCTTCTACTGTTATTTCTAATTTTACTTCATTTGCGTTTTTTGTTTTTTCAACTTTACATTTCATTCTATTCAATCCTTTCTGCTTTCTATCAATTCATTTTTTAAAGCCTATTTATTATACCACATTTTTCCTAATTTGCAAGGAATTTTTTATAATTTTCAAAAAATACTTGTTTTTTTTATTTTTTTGTGGTAAACTTGTAAATAGTCAATTTATTTATGAAATTTAGGAGGTGCAGTTAAGAATGGCAGTATGTGAAATTTGTCAAAAATCAGCTAGTCATGGAAATAAACTTAGCATTACTCGTTCTCATATAAGCAAAAGATCACCACGTACTTGGAAACCAAACTTAAGAAGAGTTAAAGCAGAAATTAATGGTGAAACAAAAAGAGTTTATGTATGTGCTAAATGTTTAAAAGATGGAAAAGTAAAAAGAGCCTAAGCTCTTTTTTTGTTTATTTTTATTGTAATTTCATTGCTGTCCAATTTTCTTATTCTTTAATTCCAAATATTAATTTTACGATACCTCTTAGAAATTTTGGCACTTTTTTTACTACAATCGTCATATGTATCTCCCTCCTTTTTAACAAGCAAGCCACATTATTCCAATACTTACCACGGCTACTCCTATTATAAATAACCAACCTGTTGTTGGAAGTAATAAAACCATTAATATTCCTAATCCTAATCCAATTAGACATACTGCTAATGTTTTTCTTAATATTCTACGCAATTTATTACCTCCTTTTTTGTATATTATATTCCTTACATTATTATTTGTTCCTAATTATGTCACATATAATTTTGTAATAATTTAACGTTGACCTAAATCAATTTTTCTTGTAAAATAATGTCGAAACGATACATTTTTGAAAGGATGTTGTTAAATGAAAAAATCAGACGCGCTTATGTTATTTAATAGATTAAAAGAATATTATCCAGATGCTACTTGTAGTTTGGATTTTAAAGAACCTTTCCAGTTAGTTGTTGCTGTTATGCTTTCTGCTCAATGTACTGATGAAAGGGTTAATAAAACAACTCCAGAGCTATTTTCAAGATGTAAAACGATACAAGATTTTGCAGACATTGACATTAATGAATTAGAAAAAATTATTCATCCATGCGGATTTTATAAAAATAAAGCTAAAAATATTAAATTATGCGCAAAACAAGTTTTAGAAAATTTTGATGGTGTAGTTCCTCATACTATGAAAGAGTTAACTTCTTTAGCTGGTGTTGGTAGAAAATCTGCAAATGTTATTATGCTTGAAGTTTTCGGAATTGCTGAAGGTGTTGCAGTAGATACTCATGCTAAAAGAATTTCTAATTTGACTGGTTTGTCAAAAGAAAAAGAACCTGAAAAGATTGAACAGGATTTATTAAAAACTTTTCCTAAAGAATGTTGGAAGGATTTAAACCATTTATTAGTTTGGCATGGAAGGAATACTTGTGTTGCAAGAAATCCTAAATGTGATGTATGTCCTATCTCTAATATGTGTAAATTTTTCATGTCTAAAAAATAGTTATATTTATTTTGTTATGTTTTTGTTAAATTATTGTAATGTAATTTTAAAATAATTTTTATATATTTTAATTGACAAATCTCCTACAAAGATATATTATTTTTACATATAAAAGATAATATTTTTAGGAGGTTTTTTTAATGTTAAAGAAAAAAATTGGAATTATGCTATTAGTATTAATTACTGCTTTAGCGCTTGTTTTGCCAGTAGCAAGAGCTACAGAAACAGATACTGATGCTACTACAACAGAAAATGAAACAATTTCAACTGATGAGGCTACAGAAAATCAAGAAGCAACTACTTCTGAAGATGCTGCAACTACTGATGAAGAAGTCGCTACATCTACAGAGACAAATATGCATCAAGGTGATGTTTATCTAACTGGTGATGATGTAACTATTGATTATGTAATAGATGGAAATCTATTTATTTTTGCAAATAATGTAACTATTAACGCTCAAATTGGAGGAGATGCTTTTATTGTTGCAAATACAGTAACTATTGGTGAGCAAGGATACATATTTAGCAATTTATTTACAGTTGCAAGTACAGTAAATGTACAAGGAGTTATTTATGATTTATATGCACTTTCAACTGATGTTACAATTACAGGATATGTATATCGTGACATAAAAATAAGCAGTAATAATTTAAATATTTTTGGTACTGTTGGTAGAAATGCATATGCGATTTGCAATAATATTAATTTTGTACAAGATGGTACTAATGATACAGAAGAATCTACAACAATTAGTTCTCAAGGTATGATTAATGGTAATTTAGATTATACTTCTTCAAATGAAATTACTATTCCTGAAGGAACTGTAATAGGTGAAACTCATTATACTCAATCAAATTCAACTAATACAAAATCAATACAAAGTTATTTAATTTCATTAGGAACTATTATTGCTACTGCAATCCTTGTTTGGTTAGTATGTTTATGGTTAGCACCAAAATTTGTTAAAAAAGAAAATCTTATTGATAAGAAAAACATTTTACCTGAAATTGGTTTAGGTATTATAACACCCATTATATTAATATTAGTTTCTTTCATCCTAATCTTATTAGGTATAACATCATCATTTGGTTTATTGCTTTTAACTTTATCTTTTATACTAATCGGATTAAGCACATCAATATTTATAATTAGCTTAAATAATTTAGTATGTAATAAATTAAAAATTCAAAAAACTATTGGTAATTTCGGTATGTTAATTGTTACAGCTGCAGTTTTATGGTTAATTGGTTTAATACCTTATGTTGGTAGCATAGTTGGAATTATAGCAATAATAATTGGTTTAGGAATTTTAGTATATCATTTAATTAAAAGAGAAAAAACTAATAAAGATGAGAAAGCAAAAGAAACAAAATAAAAAATATGTTCACATGAATGAATAGGGACGGTAGAAAGTGCTGTCCCTTTATTGACTAGAAATGGTCAGTCCGAACCTGAACTAACCATTTTTTAATTCACTAATTATATCTTCGAATTTATTAGCCATTAGAATTGCAGTTCCCGCAACTAAGATACTTGCACCTGCATTCTTTACTATCGGAGCAGTCTTTAAATTAATTCCACCATCTACTTCAATATCTGTCTCTAAATTATTTTCTTCTAAATATTTTTTCAATTCTTCTATCTTTTTTGCCATATCATTTAAAAATGTTTGACCACCTTTTCCAGGTTCTACTGTCATTACTAAGCATAAATGAATATATGGCAAAAATTCATAAATATCCTCTATTTTAGTATTAGGCTTAATTGCAATTCCTACTTTACAATGATTGTCTTTTATATATTGTATTTTTTTCATTACATCTTCTTTATCTTTACATGCTTCTAAATGAAATGTAATTATATTTGGCTCTACTGCTAAGAAATCCTGTATTGCTTTTTCTATATCTTCTACCATCAAATGTACATCTAAAGGTAAATTTGATATTCTTCTAATATATGCTGCATATTCAAACATTTTTTGATATGTGTCTTTTTCAACAAATTTTCCATCCATTACATCAATATGGAAATAATCTGTTTTTGCTGCTTCTAATTCAAAAAATGTTGCTGATTCTTCTCCTTTTTTTACGTTTAAAATTGATGTTGAAATCTCTACCATTTTTTTCTGTCCTCCTTTTGTTTTAATTCTTCATAAATTTTGCAAAATCTATCATATCTGTCTTGTGAAATTTTTTCTTCTCTTATTGCTTGTTTTATTCCACAATTTTCTTCTTTTATATGTGTACAACTGGCAAATTCACAATTTTGTATTTTATTTCTAAATTCCTTAAAATATTCAGCTAATTTATTGCTTGGTATTTCTTCGATTGAAAATGTTGAAAAACCTGGAGTATCTGCAATATATGTATTTTCTTCTATTTCATATAATTTCGTTGATGTAGTTGTGTTTTTCCCTCTTTTATTTCTATTGCTTATTTCTCCTTCTTGTGTTAATTCTTTCTTAAAAATTGCATTTATTAATGTAGATTTGCCTACTCCTGAATTTCCTGCTAAAACATTTATATTTCCTTTTAAACTTAAAATTAAATCGTTAATCCCTTTATCTTCTTTTATCTTTTGTTTTGATAATTCTCCATTTCTTTGTTCACTTCTTTTATTTGCCTGTGTTTCTATTACTTCATAACCTATTTTAGAATAAATTTCTTTAATACTTTTAAATTCTTTTTCATTGTCTAAATCTATTTTATTTAAAATTACACACACCTTCAAATCTATAAATTCGGCAAATGCTAGTTGTTTATCTAACATTAATAAATCTGGTTTAGGATCTTTACTTGATACAACTAATACAAGTTGTGTAATATTTGCCATTTTAGGTCTTTTTATATATACTTTTCTTTCTTCAATTTGAGTTATTACTGCTTTTTTATTTTTTTCATCTGTTACTTCAAATTCCACAAAATCTCCCACTACTGGTGTTATTTCTTCTTTTTTAAATTTTCCTCTAGCATAGGCTTCATAGACTTCTTTTGTGCTGTTTTTCTTGTTCTTATCTTGTTCTCTATTTTCTATTTTATACAAATTTGCAATATTTTCTATAATTAATCCTTGCATTAAAAATTCTCCTTGTATAATATATTTATAAAAACATATAACAAATATATTTTTTGTTATTATATATTAAAAAAGTTCAATTAGCAATTATCGAAATTGAACTTTTTCTATTATTTTTATATTAGCTAAAACTAATTGTATCTTGTGAACCTATCACAACTGTTTTACTTGATTCATAAACTGTGCTTCCATTTGGATTTGTTATTGTTACTGTAACTTCAAGGCTTTCTCCATCTTTGCCTGAAAGTATTACAGAGTAATTAGAGTTGTTTTTATCTATACCTGTTCTTGTTTCATTATTTACCTTTATATTAACAGTTTTACTCTGCGTAGTAGTTGTTTCATTTTCTTCTTCAGATTCTGTGTATCCTCCAGTAATTGCTTTAACATTTATATTTACTGTTAAATTCTTAGTTTCTGCGACTTTATTTACTGTTAATGTTATTGTTGTTCCTTCATCAACTACTTTATTTGCTTCTATACTTTGTCTTGTAACTTTTCCATTATTAGAATTACTATCTTGATATGTCACATTTACTTTTAATCCTAAATTTTCTAAATTACTTTTAGCTGTAGCTTCATCTTGCCCTACTACACTTATAACAGTAACTTGTTTTATACCTGTCCCTGTACTTACATGAATTACTACTGTATCTCCTGCATATGCTTCTGAGTCCGGATCTGTTTCTTGGCTAATTACATACCCCTCTTCAACTGTTCTACTTGTTTCTTCAACCACTTCTGCTTTTAAGTTTGCATCTTCTAATAATTTAATTGCTTCAGCTCGTTCTTTTCCTTCAACATTTGGAACTGTTGTCTTTTCTTGTCCTTTACTTATTACAACCGATACTGTGCTTCCTTCTTTTACTTTATTGTAGTTTTCCATATATGCGGGATCTTGTGAAATTACAAATCCTTCAGGTACATCTTTGTTATATTCTTCTGATGATACTTCAAATACCAAGTTTGCTTCTTCAATTTCTTTCTGAGCTTCTTCTCTAGATAATCCTACAACATTTGGCATTGATACTTCTGGTGGGTTTGTTATATTTAGTACCGCCATTGTTCCACCTAAACTTATGGCAAATAATAGAATTAATCCAATAAAGATACTTAATGCTTTATGTTTTTTTATGAAACTCTTGAATTTTCCATCTTTTTTATCTTTTTTATCTTTTTTATTTTTACCTTGATTTTCTTTTTCCTCGTCTAATAAATTTCCATACATGTCTGTATTTATTTTTTGAGTCTTTGCTGTTGGATCATATTCTTCCTCTTCAACAAAATCTCCATCTGGATCTTTTAAAGATTTTCTCAAATCTCTTAGCATCTCTGTTGCTGATTGATATCTTAGTGTTGTATCTTTTTGCATTGCTTTTAGAATTATTTTATTTACTGATGTTGGTAAATTTGGATTTAATTCTATTGGCTCTTCTGGTTCTTCTTGCATATGTTTTAACGCAACAGAAACTGGAGTATCTGCATCAAATGGTACTCTTCCTGTTACCATTTCATACATAACTACTCCTAATGAGTATAAATCTGACTTTGCATCTGTAAATCCACCTCTTGCATGTTCAGGTGAGAAATAGTGTACAGAACCTATTGTTGTTCCAAAAGCTGTAATTGTTGAATTTGAAACTGCTTTTGCTATTCCAAAGTCTGTTACTTTTGCAATTCCATCTTCTGTTATTATAATATTATGTGGTTTTATATCTCTATGTATTATATTATTTCTATGCGCTGTTTCTAATGCAGAAGCTATTTGAATTGCTACATTTACTGACCATTTCCAAGGTAATGGTCCTTTTTCTTCTACTATTATTTCTTTTAGTGTTTTTCCTTGTATTAATTCCATTACTATATAATGTAGGTTATCTTCAACTCCAACATCATAAATTGATACTATATTTGGATGTGTTAACCTTGCAGCAGATTGAGCTTCAACTTCAAATCTTTTGATAAACTCTTCATCTGTTGTAAATTCATCTCTTAATATTTTTACTGCTACATCTCTTTTTAGAATTTTATCAGTTGCTCTATATACTGTTGCCATTCCACCATTACCTATTTTTTCAATCATCTCATAACGGTTACCTAATAGTTTACCTTCTAAATTCATAATTTCTCTCTCCTTAAATCATGTTTACATGAATTCTCATATGTTTTTTATTACAATTACTGTTATGTTATCATATCCACCATTTTCATTAGCTAGTCTAACTAATTCTTTAGGTGCTTGTTCTATGTCTTTCTTTGCCTCTCTAAAAATATCTTCTTGTGACACTAAATTTGTTAATCCATCTGAATTTATTATTAGAATATCATCCTTCAAAAATCCTTTTACCATAACATCTGGCTCTACAAATGCATTGCATCCCAATGCTTTCATAAGCATATTTTTTTGTGGATGATGTACTGCTTCTTCTTGTGTTATTGTTCCATCTTTCACCAGTTTTTGTACATAGCTATGGTCTTGTGTTAATTTTCTCATAAATTCTTTTCTTATTCTATATATTCTACTATCTCCGACATGTCCGATAAATACTTTATTATTATATATTAAGCAAATTTCTAAAGTAGTACCCATGCCTTCTAATTCTTCACTCTCTTTTGATTTTTCATATACTACCATATTTGCATATTCCATACTGCTTCCTACTAATTGTATTATGCTATCTTTGTCTTTTTCTATTTCTTTAAAGTTGTTTTCTATATAGCTTTTTGCTGATTGTATAGCTAGTTTGCTTGCTATTTCTCCTCCATTGTATCCTCCCATTCCGTCTGCTAACATGTATAGCTGTACTTCATCTAATGAGTCTGATATGTAATAATAGTCTTGGTTTATTTCTCTTACTTTTCCAATATCTGACTTGGCATATGCTTTTATCATTTTCTCACCTCTTTTTATGCCTTGTTCTCATTTTATTCGTTATTTTATTTTATATCACAACTTAATAGATTTTGCAATGTTTTTTATATTTTATTTCAAACTCCTTAAATTTAAAAGTAAATTCCAGTGAACGCTCAATTGGAATTTAGTTTTATATTTACCTTTGTTTTTAAAATTTATTGTCATTTTGCATTGTTTTATTCCATGTTTATCAAGGTTATAATATTTGAATTGTAAAACTATAATATAATTGCAAAATAGTAAGGATGGTGCAAAAATGAGTGTTTTAGATAGGTTTTGGCCAAAAATGGTATTTCAGTTTATAAGTTGATTCATATTGCTATTAAAAATGTGCTTATACAGTATCATGAAGAAAAGGGCTAATAATTACAAAATAACTATTAGCTCTTTTCTTAGCTAAAATCTAAACTTTCTCTACATATATTTCATCATTTACTGCTACTACTGTATAACAATTTAAATTCTCTATATTTTTTATTTCTTCAAATTCCATATATTCATTTATTTGTTCTTTTGCCTCTTTTTGTTTTTCTTTTAACTTTCCTGCTTCTTCTTTTTTCAAATATTTAAACTCTATCATTACTCCTTTGTATCCTTTACTTTTATCTTTTGGTATTAATAATATATCTGGATATTTTCTTTGTACTTCCATTTCTGACTTTAGTCTAAATATTTTTAAATTCATTGCTATACAATAAAATATTAATTTTACGTATTTTTCATCAAATTTTATAAAGTCTCTATTTGACAAATTTTTTAAATATTCTCCTAGCATTTTAGTAATTTTGTCTATCTTACCTTCTAATGCTATTTCTCTTGCTATTTCTGTATAATTTTCATTAATATCTACATCTATATTTCTTTTTAGTATTTGTAAGAAATAATCTGAATAAATTTCTTTCATGACTTTGTTTGGTATATTTAATTTCGGATATCCAACTTCTTCATCTTCTATTGTTAAATATCCTAAATAATACAACATTGAAACCAAATCTGTCTCCGTAAATTCCATTGCAGGGTTAAATTTCTGTGTTATTTCACTTACTATTCCTTCTCCTGATACTGTTTGTTCTATTACCCTTTCTCTTTCTTCTCCTTTGCATAAATCTAGCATCTTTCCTAACTTTGTATAATCACTTGCTATATTCACATCTATTAATTGTCTTGGTATCTCTTTATGTCTTGTGTAACTATTTAAGAAATATAAACACATATTTGAATTATATATTCTTTCTTTTGCATTTAATGAAAATCTATATCCATCATAATTTTCTTTCATTATTGGTAATATTTCTTCTTGTTTTTCTTTTGATATATTTTGTTCTTGCATTATACCTTTTAATTCTTCTTCTGTAAATCCTATCATTTCATTAAAATCTCTATCTTGCGTTATATCTAACCCTATATTAAATCCTGATGTTAAACTGTCTAATGTTATTGGAGCTACTCCTGTTATAAATATTCTATCTATTACACTTTCTGTTCCTTCTTTTAATATTTCATACCATTTTCTTACTTTTCCGTTTTTAGATACTAAGTTTTTGAATTGATTCGTATTAAATCCCAATAGTTCATTTGCAAAATGGTCATATTCATCTATTATTACATATATTTTCTCTTCTGCTTTTTGAATTTTAAATGCCTTTATTAAATCATCTAATATATTTTCTGCTTCTTCATTTGAATTTACAAAAAAGTCTAAATTATATTTCTCCACAAAAAATTTTATTGACGATGCTACTTTGTTCTTAAATCCTAAAATTGTTGTTTCTTCATTCGTTGTATCTATTCCTGAAAAATTAAACCTCAAAATGTGATAACTATTTTTTAATTTTGTTGGATTTTTTCCTATATATGTGTTTCCATATAACTTTTCAAATTTTTCTACTTTTTTTAAATCGTAATAATTTTCTAACACGCTTGTAAATAGTGTTTTTCCAAATTTTCTTGGGCGTAAAAACATTATTCTTTTTTCTGCTATATTTTCTAATTTTTCAATATACCTTGTTTTATCTACATAGTAATATCCATCTTCTATTAATTCTTCATAATTGCTTATTCCATATGGTAATTTTTTCATTAATAACCACTTCCATTCTTTACTTCTAACATTTATTATATTTTACTATATCAAAACTAAAATATCAAGCTAATTATATGACTGAAATTTTTATTTTTGTCTCTTTTTTATCTTCTAAAAAAATTACTATCTTTCCGCTATTTACATTAAAACTTCTTACAATATTTAAATTTATTACTGCAAAGTCTAAATTTATTTTGCTTATTATATATAGCTCATCATTTTTTATCTCATAATTCATTTCTTCTATTGTTGCTTTTTTTATAATTCCATTTTCAACTTCTACAATAAAATTTCTTCCTTTGTTTTTCTAATCTTTTCTCATTGTTTCTTATATTATTTAATTTCTTTATAAATTTCATATTTAAATAAACTCTATATCTTGTACAATAATTTCCATTTCACTATTCAAATTTCCATATATGGCAATATTATCATTCTTTATTAAATTTCTATAACACCAATCTGCTGTTTCATTATATCCTTTTACTGTTATTATACTTTTGTTATCTAATTTAATTTTAAATATAGAAATTGAATAATATTTTTTGTTATTTATTATAAATTTAAATTCTATATCACTTATTATTTTTCCTTTTAAAAAACATATATTCATTTTTAACCTTCTATTTTTTACTTATATTCTATAATTTTACATATTATATTTTAAAACACTGCATAAAATAAGTATATTCAAATAGATTTCCTATCCTACTAATACCTATTTTACTGATACATTTTTACCTATTCGGGAAGGAATAAATCTCTTTAATACTAATACATTTACTGTATATATTCCTTGAAATATATAATCTGAAAATTGTATTAGAGTGCTGGACGGAAGGTTTTGTTGTTGTTGGCATTGTCATTATTACTATTGCGTTTGCTCGCTCTGTTGTTGCTATTCCTATTGTAATTGCCTCCTCTATTAACAAACGGATTGCTTCTTCAATTTTTCGATTTATCCCTAATTATTATTGTTTTATTATAAGTTCTTTTTCATATAAAATAATTTTTCTGTTAGATTATTAACATTTGCATACTTTATATATCCCATATGTCCTGCTAAAAATTTTTTGGCTTCTTTGCTTGTAATTTTTCCTTGTTTTATTTCATATTCTAATTTTTTAATCTTCTTCTTTAATTTTCTTTTTCCTTTATCTCTAATCTTCATTCTATATTCGTTTATCTTATATCCACAAAAATTTACTCCTTGCTTGTTTTTAAATATTTGTGTTTTTTTATTTAGTTCTAACTGTAAATTATCTTTCAGAAAAAGTTTTATTTTTTCTAATATTTCTTTTGCTTCTTTCTTCGTTTTCAACATTAAAACTGAATCATCTAAGTACCTACAATAATATCTTACCTTTAATTTATGTTTTATATATTGGTCTACTTCATTTAAATATATATTTGCAAACATTTGTGATGTATAATTTCCTATTTCTAATCCTTTTTCTCTTTTTTGAGCATATAATATTTCATTTATTAACCATAATAAATCTTTGTCTTTTATTTTTCTTTTTATGATATTTAATAATATTTCTTTATTTATATTATCAAAATATTTTGCTACATCCATTTTTAGGATATAATATTCGCCCCAAATTCTTTTACAATGTTTCATCTTCTCTTGCACATATATTGCAGCTCTATGCATACCTCTATTCTTTAAACACGCATATGAACTTGTGATAAATTGTGGCACAAAATTAGGTTCTAAAAAATTGTCTACTACCCATCTATGTACTATTCTATCTATATATCTTGATTTTTCAATTTTTCTTAACTTAGGCTCAGTTACATAAAAAGTACTATATCCTCCATGTTTGTATGTCTTTCTTTGCAATTTTTCTAACAACCACATAATATATTCTTCTTGCTTTAAATTAAATAGTATTATTTCTTTTCTATAACCTTTTCCTTTTCTTGATTTAATATGTGCTTCCATTAGCTTTTCATAAGTTAAATATTTTTGAAATTGATTTCTAATTGTTTTTGGCATAATATTTTATTATTCCTCCTAGTATTTTTCCTATTTCATATATTTGTTCCATTGCTACTTTAAATTTCTTTTCGTCTATCCATCTGTTCTTTTTCATTATCCTTAAGTATATTCTTTGGGTATTTAATAATCCATCAATTTCATTTAAGTAGTATAATACGTTTTTCTTTTCAATTTTCGAAATCATCATAATATTTTTCATCATTTGGTATAAACTTAATTTATATTCTGTTCCTATACTATACTTTTCTACTCTTGGTAATTTAAAAATTATTTGCAATATATATTCAATATATTTTTCTGCTTTTGGGATTAATTGTAATCTGTTTTCCTTTTTTTGTTCTTTAGACATCTTCGTTTACCTCGTCTTTGAATAATTCTTCTTCATATAACTTTTTTACTGCTTCAATGTATATATCTTCTTTTTTGTAATATCTTCCACAATGTTTGCATTTATAACAATTTAGTTTTTGCTCTGTTTCTTCATTTTTTCTTTTCCCTTTGCAACTCTCTACAATTGATAATTCTTTTTTATTTTTATCAAAATAGAAAATGATATAACTATATCTACTTTTTATTAATAATTCTGTATATTTTTCTAGTGATTGTATAGGAAAACCCACTTTGCATACTTCTGTTTTAAAACAAGTTACTTTTAATCCTAATATTTTATTTAACAATATTGCATCTTTTCCTATTGCTACATAAAAATCACCTGCATTACATATTACTATTCTTCCTTTTTCTTTTATTTGTAATAATTCCATCATTTGACTAAAACTCATTTTTATCACTTCCTCTCATTTTTTGCTGTGCGTTTTTTATGCTTTAAAAAGCACAAAAAACGCACACTGGAAGTGTGCGCACACTGGAAAAAATTTTCTTGTTCCTCATTCCAGAACTCGGAACAAGAAAATTTTTTCCATTAACTCATTTCATTCGTTAATCCATATATTTAATTTTACTATATTAAAACAACTTTTTTCAATTTTTCTAATTTTAGTTTTCACAGCCTTCAGTTCTACATTATATAAAGTGCTGGACGGAAGGTATAGTAGTAGACGGCAACGTCATAACCACCATAGCGATTGCTCGCTCTGTAGTTGCTATCCCTAAGGTAATAGCCTCCTCTAAGAACAAACGGATTGCTTGTGTTATTTTTTTCTGCTACATATTCATAACAATTTCCTTCTAAATCATAAATATTTTGTACTTTATCATATTCATTTTTTCCTGCTGTTGTTTTACTTCCTTTATGTCTATTTGCATCATATGTTCTTACATCATATGTCTCCCCTTGTGCTGGTTTTTTTCCATCTACAAATTTCATTACCATATCCCATTGTATTCCTGAACACATTGCACTTCTTACTGCTGTACTATTACTACTGTTGTACATACTTTTTCCTATATCTTCTTTAAATTCTGTTTGTGTTCCTTTTGTATATACTGTTGCATCTTGCTTACTTATTACTGTTGTTCCATCTTTTCCTGCTTCATATCTTGCTATATAAAATCCATTGTATTTCATTACTGCATTTCTTTCTGCTTCTTCATTACTTTCTGCATCATTTCTTGATTCTTCTGGTATTGTTGCTTGGATTTCATTTGGCAAATATCCTGTATCTGTAAATGTATTTTCTAAACTAGCACTATAATTACTTGGATAACTAAAATCTCTTATATATTCTCCTCCTGTTGCTACTGGTATCCATACAAATTGATTATATAAGGTTTGCACTTGATATGCTCCATCTTCATTTTTGGCTGTCCAATCTACACTTGCTAATTCATCTTCTGGTATATCATATATTACTAATCCACTTGATATTTTTTGCTCTTCTGGTATTTTTGATACTACAAATCCTGCTGGTACTGTTGCTTTATTTCCTTCTGAATCTGTATAATTATTTTTTACTGTTGTTGCTACTATTTCTCCTGGTTGTACGCTACCTGTTTGACCTCCACCTGGATTTTCACTAGGTCCTGGTCCTGTTATATTTCCATTACTATCAATTGTATAAACTCTATTTGATGGTGGGGCAAATGTTACTGTTATTGTTCCATCTCCATTATCTACTGCTTTTGCATTTGTTCCATTTGTTTCAAATTCTCTATTTAAATCATCTGCTGTTATATCTTCTGTTCCTCTTTTTTCTGCTACTGCTCCTGCATATGCTAATTGTATTGCCTCTTTTTCTTCTGCTGTCTCTGTATCTGTCTTTGCATCATTTGCTCTTGTTAATATTCCATTCTCTCCTGTTAATGTTGCAATGCTTACTGCTGCTAAAATTAAAAGTACAATAATGTTTAGTATGTTATCGATGGTTAGGCTGTAGAAAATCAGACTGGAATAAATCACTAGACCAGCCTGACC
>CALXCF010000016.1 GCA_944386755.1 uncultured Clostridia bacterium
TTTTTAGAGTAAAAGTAATAGAATGTGAAGATTTAGAAAAAACTTTAAAAGAAATTAAGAAACATAAATTTAGTATTTTAACAACTTCTTTGCAAACAGAAAATAGTATTTATGATGTAAAATATAAAAAAGATGTAATTGTAATAGGAAATGAGGCAAATGGTGTTTCAGAAAAAATACAAAATTTAGCAGACAAAAAGGTAAAAATTCCTATGCTTGGAAAAACAGAAAGTTTAAATGCATCAGTTGCAACAGGGATAATATTATATGAATATGTGAGACAGTTGGGGACGGGTCAAAACGTTTCAAAATGAAACAAAAGGGACAGACCTAATATAAAATCAAAGTTGTTAGACTTAGAAAGGAAATGTGATAAAATGAAATTAAACGTAGTATTAGTAGAACCAGAAATACCACAAAATACTGGAAATATTGCAAGAACATGTGCAGCTGTAGGAGCAAAATTACACTTAGTATATCCATTAGGATTTAGCATTTCAGAAAAAGCAGTAAAAAGAGCAGGTTTAGATTATTGGGACAAATTAGAGATAGAAGAACATGATAGTTTTAAAGCATTCTTAGAAAAATATAAACCAGAAGAAAATAATATGTTTTTTGTTACAACAAAAGGAAAACATGTATATTCAGAGCCTAATTATAAAGAAATGGAAGAAGTATTCGTTTTGTTTGGAAAAGAAACAAAAGGTCTGCCAGAAGATGTATTATTAAAATACATTGATAAAACTATAAGAATACCAATGAGACTAACACTAAGGTCATTAAACTTATCTAATTCAGTATCAATTGTCGTCTATGATATATTTAGACAAAAAGAATTTGAAGGATTAGAAGAAATTAGTAGTTATTTTGATAAATGAGTTAATTGGGGACGTGCCAAAACGTTTCATTTTGCAACGATTTGGCACGTCCCCAACTGACTCAGAAAAGTTTTTAAAAATACTTGCAATTATTTCCAAATTATGGTAATATATTATCGTAAATCAAAAGAGTTTATATCAAGAAAATTTTTTCAAAATTTAAATTCTAAAATTTCAATAAATTTACTATAAAATATATATTGACATATGAATAAAACGAAAGTATAATAAAGGAGGATTGCGATTGAAAGTTTTTACTTATAGTGATTATATAAGATGTATCCATAATTTTAGAAGGGAAGATATAACTGGTTTAGCTGAATCGGGAGTGCAGTATAATTTAAAAGTTAATAATAAAAAAAATAATAATGAGAGAACAGATAAATCACATGATAAACTTATAAAAGATATATTAAAAGATAAAAGAGAAGTTGCAGGATTAGTTAATCAATTTTTTAGACCAAATGAGAAAGTAGAAGCGAGAAATTTGCAAAAGTGTCCCAATAGTTTTGTTACTAAAAAATTTAAATCACAAGAAGCAGATATAGTATATAAATTGAAGGATAAGGATATATATTTCTTAATAGAGCATCAATCAACAGTTGATTATAATATTCCATTTAGGGTATTAGATTATAGTATGGATATCGTGGAAGAATGGAAAAAAGGAAAGAGAATTAATAAAATATCTAAATATCCAACAGTAGTGCCAATAGTGATATATACTGGACAAGTTAAGTGGAATGTTCCAAAAAACATTAAATATCAACAGGTTAAAGTAACTACATATGAAAAATATAGAATAGATTTTGGATATAACTTTATTGATGTGAATGAATATAACATAGAAGAATTATTAGAAAAAAAGACAATGTTTGGATATGGCATGATATTAGAAAAATCAAAAAATACGAAGGAGTTTGTAGAAAATGTAAAATCCATAATAAAAATAGAAAATGATATAGTAAGGCTGGAAAAATTAGCAGATATGATTGTATATCTATTTAGAAATGTTTTAGAATATGATAAACAAAACGAATTATTAAATCTAATAAATGAAAAGGTAGGTGGTAATATGGCAACATTAGCAGAAAGAATCAAAGCTGGTGATAAGAAAAGGATGAAACAATTTGAAAAAAGAGGTATAAGAGAAGGAAAAAGAAGTGGAAGAGAAGCAATAGAAAATATTACAAGCCAAATATTAAAGCTAGGACTGGACGAAGATGTTATGAAAAAAATAACTAATGTTACAAACGAAGAATTAAAAAAATTAGAAGCAAAATAAGTTTTATAACCAAACAATTCTTTTGAAATTTTAGTTACCAAGTATTGAAAAACAATTGGATTCAATACAAGGTAACTTTTTATATTGTTTTACATAATATACAGTAAGAAAGGTTTGGTTGAAAAGGTTGAAAATAATTACAATTTAATTTTTTTCCAACCAGATTTGTACCTTAGGGAGGAATGAGATAAAAAGTGGAAAGAATATTAGAAGTAAAAGAGATAAGTAAAAAATATCAAGGTGAAAAAGGAGAAGTTTTAGCAATAGATAATGTCAATTTTAGAGTAAAGCGAGGAGAATTTATTAGTATAATTGGTCCAAGTGGATGTGGTAAGTCAACACTTTTGTCAATAATAGCAGGACTTGAAAAAAAGTCAAAAGGAGAAATCTACATAGAAGGAGAAAAGATAGAAGGAATATCAGATAAAATTGGATACATGCTACAAAAAGATTGTTTATTAGAATGGAGAACAATCTTTAGTAATTGTGTGTTTGGATTAGAAGTAAAAGGAAAATTAAATAATGGAAGCAAAGAATATGTAGAGAGTTTGTTAAAAAAATATAATTTATATGATTTCAAAGATAAATATCCATCAGAATTATCTGGAGGAATGAGGCAAAGAGTTGCTTTGATTAGAACACTTGCAGTAAAGCCTAAGATATTGCTATTAGATGAAGCTTTTTCAGCATTAGATTACCAAACAAGAATAATGGTAACAAATGATATTTATCATATTTTAAGAAAAGAAGGAATAACAGCAATTATTGTAACACATGATATTTCAGAAGCAATTAGTATGTCAGATAAGGTATTAGTTTTAACAAAAAGACCGGGGACAGTAAAAGATATAATTAAGATAGATTTTGAAATTGAAAACAGGAATCCTATAAATTGTAGGGAAAGCCCAAAATTCAGTAAATATTTTAATACATTATGGAAGGAGTTGGGTGTAGATGAATAAGCAATTAGTTATACAATCAAAAGAAAGAAAAGAATATATTAAAAGGAAAAAGAAAAATAAAGTACTTGTTTTATTTACTCAAATATTTATATTAATTGCTTTTTTAGGAATCTGGGAAATACTAGCTAATAAAGGAATAATAGACAGTTTTATGATGAGCCAGCCAAGTAGAATTTGGAATACATTAATAAATTTAGGTTCAGAAGATTTAATGAAACATATTTGGGTAACAGTATATGAGACAATTGTTGGATTTTCAATTGGAACTATACTAGGAATTGGAATTGCAATATTATTATGGTGGTCAGATTTCCTATCAAAAGTTTTTGAGCCATATTTAGTAGTATTAAATAGTTTGCCAAAGGTAGCATTACGGACCAGTTATAATAATATGGGTAGGTGCAGGAACACCAGCAATAATTGTAATGGCAGTTGCAATTTCATTAGTTGTAACAATACTTGAAAATTTGAATGGATTTTTAAAGACTGATAAAGAAGTAATTAAAATGGCAAAAACTTTTAATGCAAGTAAATTTCAGATACTTACTAAAATAGTGATACCTGCAAATATTTCAACTTTTATAAATTCATTAAAAGTAAATATTGGATTATCCTTAGTTGGTGTAATTTCAGGTGAGTTTTTAGTATCAAAAGCAGGTCTTGGATATTTAATAGTTTATGGTGGGCAAGTTTTTAAACTGGATTTAGTTATGGCTAGTGTAATAATTTTAGGTATAGTTGCAGGTTTAATGTATTTAGCGGTATTACTATTAGAAAAGTTTATATTAAAAACAAAAAAATTCAAATAGATACCAATTCACACATCTTAAGTATAAACATAAAATATAAAAGAAAGTTTTTTATTAGGAGGTGTGAAATGAGTAAAAAAAGAATAATATACATTATTGTGATAGTTTTAATTGTGGTTTTATCAGTAGGAATATTTATTGCAACAAGACAAAAAGGTGATAGTGAAGGAAAACTAAAAACAATAGCTGTAAATGAAGTAACACGTTCTGTATTTTATGCACCACAATATGTAGCGATAAACAATGGATATTTTGAAGAAAACGGAATGGAAATAGAACTATCAACAGGTCAAGGAGCAGATGCAGTAATGACAGCAGTCTTAGCCGGGCAATGTGATATAGGTTTTGCTGGACCAGAAGCATCAATATATGTATATAATGAGGGAAAAGAAGATTATACACAAGTATTTGCACAGATGACAAAGAGAGATGGTTCATTTTTAGTTGCTAAAGAAGATACAGACAATTTTAGTTGGCAAGATTTAAAGGGAAAAGTGGTGATTCCAGGAAGAAAAGGTGGAGTGCCATACATGACCTTAGAATATGTACTTAAGAAAAATGGGATAAATCCTCAAACAGATTTAACATTAGATGATAGTATCAAATTTGACTTAATGGCAGGAGCATTTGCAAGTGGAGATGCAGACTATGTTACACTATTTGAACCAACAGCATCATTAACAGAACAAGAAGGAAAAGGTTATGTTGTAGCATCAATTGGAGCTGAATCAGGAGAAATACCATATACAGCATATTTTGCTAAGAAAAGTTATATAGAAAATAATGAAGATACAATTCAAAAATTTACAAATGCAATATATAAAGGACAGCAATTTGTTAAAGAACATACAAGTATGGAAATTGCAGAAGCAATTCAAAGTTTCTTTCCAGATACAGACATAGAGCAATTAGCTAATGCAGTTCAAAGTTATAAAGATATAGATGCATGGAATGAAACACCAGTTTTAAAAGAAGAAGCATACAATAGATTAGAAGAAGTTATGACAATGGCTGGTGAATTAGATGAAAAAGCACCATATGAAAAGGTCATAAATAACAAATATGCAGAACAAGTGCATTAGGGACGGCCCCATTTTGC
The DNA here is from genome assembly GCA_944386755.1 of uncultured Clostridia bacterium. Classification (GTDB taxonomy): domain Bacteria; phylum Bacillota; class Clostridia; order TANB77; family CAG-508; genus CAG-269. The sequence goes on from CALXCF010000016.1 coordinate 5,034, forward strand.
ACTTTGTAGTGCAAAGGGGACAGGGTAAAATTTCTAAAGAAGGCAGATTAGAGGTTTTCTAGTTTGTCTTTATTTTGAAAGAGAAAAAGAAGAAACTATAAAATAAATTTTTACACATTAATTTCATGAAATATATTGACAACACAAACTTATGATGATATATTTACTCTAGAATAGGAGTTGGTAATATGGGTATCGATTATAACTTAATTGGAGAGAGAATAAAAGAAGCTAGAAAAAACAAAGGATATACACAAGAAAAATTAGCAGAAGAGCTTGATGTAGCGGTTACATATCTATCTAGACTTGAAAAGGGATATCCTATTAATTTAAAAAGGTTAGCTCAAATAAGCCAATTGTTGGATGTATCTATGGAATATTTATTAACTGGTATAATTCCACAAGCAAATAATTATTTAAATAAGGATCTTGAAGAGATATTAGAGAGATGTAGTCCAGAAAAGCTAAAATTAATATATAATATTGCTAAAACTATTGTAAACCAACCAGAAGAAGAGATTATGGAGGAAGATATATCAGATGAAGAAGCCAACGATAAAAGCCAGGAAAAGCAAATAAAAAAATATGATGATATAAATGGTTTTTGCTTCGTAGAGAAACTAAAGAAGAAAAATTAAAGAAGTAAAATGTTGACTTTTCTATGTAAAATAGTATAAACTAAACAGGTAGAAAGCTAAAATATAATTTTATAAGGCTAGAATATTATATTAAATATTTTTTTGTACCTTGTTGTCGCAACCAAATAATAAGATTTTGTAGGTTGCTCCAATCGCACTCGCTTTCGCTCGTTTGCTCGCTACGCGGTACTGCAAAACTATTTAATATAATATTCTAGCAAATTATTAAAAGTTATATTACAAGAAAAAACAAAAGGTGATAATAAATGTATTTAAAACGATTAGAGTTACAAGGATTCAAATCCTTTGCAGATAAAACAGTATTAGAATTCATGCCAGGAATTACAGCAGTAATAGGACCAAATGGTTCAGGAAAAAGTAATATATCAGATAGTATAAGATGGGTGCTTGGAGAGCAAAGTATGAAATCCCTAAGAGGGACAAAATCTTTAGATATTATTTTTGCAGGAACTCAAAATAGAAAATCTTTAGGATTTGCTGAAGCATCACTTGTTTTTGACAATAACGATGGAACACTTCCAATAGAATATACAGAAGTAACAGTTACAAGAAAAATATATAGAAGCGGAGAAACTGGATACTATATTAACAAAGTGCCATGTAGATTAAAAGATGTTTTAGAATTATTCATGGACACAGGAATAGGGAAAGATGGTTATTCTATAATTGGACAAGGTAAAATCGATGAAATTTTAAGTAATAAATCTGAAGATAGAAGGCACATATTTGAAGAAGCGGCAGGTATTGTAAAATTCAGAACTAGAAAAGCTGAAAGTGAGAAAAAACTAGAGCATACTAAACTTAACTTACTTCGTATTAATGACATTTTAGCAGAAATAGAAGCAAATATTGAGCCTTTAAAAGCTCAATCAGAAAAAGCAAAAAAATATTTAAGTTTAAGAGAAGAGTTAAAAAGTATAGAAATAGGCTTGTTTCTATACAATATAGAAAAGTATAAAACAAGTCTAGAGGAAATTGTAAAAGATGAAGAAATATATACAACTCAATGTGAAGAAGAAGAAGAAAAGTTAGAGAAAATAAAGCAATTAAAAGAGGCATTGAAAGAAGAAGTTGATAGAATTACAAACCAAATTGAAGAAATGTCTAATATAGGGTTTGAAAGTCAAAAAGAAATTGAAATGTTAAATTCTGATATTAATGTTGCAAATACTAGAATAAATAATAACGAAGAAAATAAGCAAAGATATGAAAAAGAAATAGAAGAATTAGAAATAAGAAAAAAAGAGTTAGAAGATGAGATAAAACAAAAAGAAGAAAAAAGAGATAACCTAAAACAAAATAGAGAAAAATATGAAAAAGAGTTGGAAGAAAAAGAAAAAGCATTAGAGGAAATAACAAAGAAATTATCAAGTAAAGAATTAGAAATCGAAGGATATAAAAAGCAAGTAGAAGAGAATACAGATAAAAAATACGAATTGCAATCTCAAAGTCATGAACAAGATATTAATGTAGAAAATGATGAAAAAAGACAAAGACAAATAAAATCTGAAATTTCTAATTATATCTCTGAACTTGATTCAACTAGATTACAAAAAGAAGATATTTCAAAAGGATTTTATGAAATAGACAGCAAAAGAAATAGCATATTAAAATCATTAGAAGAAATAAATGTAAAGAAACAAAGTTCTGACCAAAAAATTAAAGATTACAATACTCAAATTAATCAACTAGAAAATGAAATGAGAATAAAAGAATCAAGATTACGTTTTTTAGTTGAAACTGAAAAAGAAAAAGAAGGATATGTAAAAAGTGTAAAAAGTCTTTTAAAAGATTGCGAAAATGTAAAAGAACTTGGAAAAGGGATGCATGGAGTTTTAGCAAATATAATAGATGTTCCAGAACAATACCAAACAGCAATCGAAATGAGTTTAGGTATGTCTTTACAAAACATTGTAACAGATACAGAACAAGATGCAAAAAGATTAGTGGAACACTTAAGAAAAAACAACTTAGGAAGAGCATCATTTTTACCAATTGCATCTGTAAGAGGAAAAAAACTAGATAAAATAAAAGGAAAAGAAAATGGTGTTATAGGAATTGCATCAGATTTAATAAAATTTGATAAAAAATATGAGCAAATTATTGTGAGTTTGCTAGGTAGAACAGTAATTGTTGATAATATGGATACAGCAATAAAAGTTGCAAAACAAAATGGATATACATTTAGAATAATGACACTTGATGGAGACATGATAAATCCATCTGGTGCAATAACAGGAGGTTCTATTGCTAAGAAAACTGTAAACATTTTGGGTAGAGGAAAAGAAATTGAAAAACTACAGAAAGAGATAAAAGACATTGAACAAAAGGTAGAAAAAATAAAACAAGAAAAACAAGAATTTGAAAGTTCTATTGAAGACACAATAGAAATGGCAACAAGTTTAGAAAAAGAATTACAAGAAATTGATATAACATATGCGACAGAAAAACAGAAAGTTGTGGCAATAGATGAGAACATTGAAAAATTAGAAAAAAGATTACAAAAATTGAAAGATGAAGAGCAACAGTTAGAAGAACAAAAAGAACAGTCAAAAAATACAAAACAGGAAATAGAAAAGGAAATTGAAGAATTAACAAGTCAAAATGAAGAATTAATAAAAGTTATTACAGAGTTTGCAGAGCTTAATAAAGATAATCAAAAATATGTAGATGACTTGAATTTCGATATCACAAATTTAAAAATATCAGTATCTTCTTTTGATGAGAGTGAAGCTTCTATTGAAGAAATGAAAGAAAGAATAAATATGGATATTGAAAATACTTTAAAAAGTATTGAAAATAAAAAGTTGCAGATTGAACAAATTAAAAGTGATAACTTCAATTTACAAGAAACTATAAAAGAGACAAAACAAAAAATTGAAAACATCAAAGAAGAAGTTAAAAATAGTGGAAGTAAAATAGAAGAGTTAAAAAATGATAGACAAGATAAAAATAAGAAATTATCAGAACAAGAGAATGAAATCTCTGAAAAATTCAAAATTATAGAAGATTTAAAATCTCAAATTGTTAAAATTGATGTGAAAAAGACTAAATTAGAAGAAGATATACAAACAATTATTAACAAAATGTGGGAAGAATATGAATTAACACCAAATAATATAACTGAAGAGTATAAAAAGCCTGAAAATGTTGCATTGACACAAAAAAGAGTAAATAATTTAAGGTCAGATATACGTAATTTAGGAAGCATTAATATAGATTCAATTGAAGAATACAAAAATACTAAAGAAAGATATGATTTTATGTGTGAACAAAGAGTAGACTTAGAAAATACTATGGCAAAATTGAGAAAGATGATTCAAGAAATGACTACAACTATGAAACAACAATTTAAAGAACAATTTGAGTTAATTAACAAGAATTTTGCAGAAGTATTTAAAGAGTTGTTTGGTGGAGGAAATGCATCTTTGAAACTTGAAGATGAAGAAAATATTTTGGATTGTGGAATTGAAATAACTGTACAACCACCAGGAAAGAAATTACAAAATATGATGTTATTATCAGGTGGAGAAAAGGCATTTACTGCAATTGCCTTGCTGTTTGCAATATTAAAAATTAATCCAGCACCTTTCTGTGTTTTAGATGAGATTGAGGCAGCTTTAGATGATGTTAATGTTTATAGATTTGCAGAGTATTTGAAGAAATTTTCTAAAGATACTCAGTTCCTAGTTATTACTCATAGAAAGGGTACTATGGAGGCAGCTGATACTGTTTATGGTGTTACTATGGAGGAAAGCGGAATTTCAAAATTACTTTCAATGAAATTGGCAAAGAACTAAAAAGCATTATGAATATATATAAAAATTTTATTAATTATTCGGCTAACATTACATCATATATAAATTCTAAAACTATCAAATAGGCACCTCTCAAAGCAAGTTTGAGATTCTCCTATTTGATAGTTAAAGAATTTCTAATATGATTTCATTCGCATTCATAATTGAATAAAATTTTATATATATTCATATTAAAAAAATTATTATATTAAAAAAAGCAATTTTTAAAAAATTGCTTAAGAAATCTTTTTAAATTAGTTTTTTGGATGTGTTGGACTAAGTAAGTCATCAATAGAAACGTTTAGAGCTTTACTTAATTTAACTAAAGTAATAACACTAACACCTTGTTCTATTTTTTCACTTTCTAAGTTACCTATAAGAGCTGTACAAACGTCAACTGCTTCGGCTAGATTTTCTTGTGTCATTTTTCCAGTTTTTAAGTTATACAATTTTCTGTAATACTTAACATTTTTTCCTAATGTTTTAAATAATTTTTTTGCATCTACATTTTTCATCTTAATCATTCCTTTATTATCCTATTTGTAAATATATAAAATATTTTCTAATTTTATGACAAAAATATCAATAGACCTACAATGTAAAAACATCATCTCAAATGTCAAAAATGTCGAAAATATACATATTATACTATTTTGGGATACATAAAATATCTTTTACAATATTAGTATGTGTGAGAAATTGTAATTTTATTCAAAAAAGTAGACGTAGAATTCATATGAAAAATAACAGAATTAAAAAAACTTAACTATACCAATAAGTATCAACAAAATCCCAGATATAATAGACCAAATAGATTGGGGAAATTTGCTAAAACGATTAAGAGTAGATCCAAGCAAATTTCCCAAGCTAATAAAAAGCAATTGAAAAGCACTAACAACTAAAGGAAATAGAATTGAGTGAATTCCTAAAATTCCACTACTTATACCGATTGCAAAACTATCAAGAGAAAGAGCTACACCTAAAAATAAAGCCTCTTTTCCATCAATTAAACTTGATTTATCTAAATCAGAAGAACTTGGATCTTTTATAATTTGTATTGTAATTCCTAAAAATTTAATAAAAAAACGATAAATTTTTGGTTCTGAAAATACTTCACCACACACTGGATTTTTAGTATCTTTTTTAAAACTCTGAAAACAAACAAATCCACCAAGAAAAATTAGTAAACAACAACCTATGTAATTTGCAATATTATCAGGTAATAAATCTTTTAGAAAGTCACCAAAATATACAGCAAAAAATGATACAATAAATGAAATGACAAATAAAATTAGTTTTGCTGAATTTGAAATTTTTGTATTCCTTATACCATAAGTAATTCCTATACCAAAAGAGTCTATACTACTCGAAATAGCTAAAAATAACATGATGTTTCCTCCTCTATATATAATATGAATTACATAAATTTTTGATATTTATAGATTGTATTAAGCATAAAAAAATTTTTTCTTACATATATTTTAATGAACATTACAATTCACAGCTAATAGACTAATTTAACAAATGATATATTTATATATTTTTCCGTAATCCCCATTCAAGAAAATGTAATTCACATACGTTCAAACATTTTCTAGAAAGGTCCCCCCAATATACTTCAAAATATCTAAATATATCATTTGTAAGTATAAAACTTATAAAGCAATTGTGAATTTTAATGAATAAAATAATACAAAGGAGAGAAAATTATGTGGGAAACATTAAGAAAAGAAGAAGTATTACAAAAGCTAAAAACGGATAAAAGAGGTGGACTAGCCAAACAAGAGGTAGAAAATAGGCAGAAGGAATATGGAAAAAACAAGCTAAAAGAAAAGCCAAAAGAAACAATTTTGATACGATTTATCAAACAATTCAATGACTTCATGATAATTATACTAATAATTGCATCAATAATATCAGCAGGAGTCTCATATATGCAAGGCGAAAATGACTACATTGATTCAATAATAATAATTGCAATAGTTGTATTAAATGCGATTATGGGAGTAATACAAGAAACAAAGGCGGAAAAATCAATAGAAGCATTGCAAAAGATGACTCCAAGAAAATCAAAAGTAATAAGGGAAGGAAAAACAGAAGAAATAAATGCAGAAGATTTAGTGCCAGGTGATATTGTAATATTAGAGGCAGGGAATTATGTTCCTGCAGATAGCAGGATAATAGAAGCTCACAATCTAAAAATAGAAGAATCAAGTTTAACAGGAGAAACTGAAGCAGTAACAAAGGATGCAGAAATGATTTGTAAAAAAGATGTTCCGTTAGGTGACAGATTAAATATGGCATATATGTCTACAATAATCGTAAATGGTCATGGAACAGCAATAGTAACAGATATAGGAATGAACACAAAAGTTGGGCAAATTGCTAATATGATAATAGAAAATGAAGCTCCAGAGACACCAATTCAAAAGAAATTAGGACAAGTAGGAAAAACGTTGGGAATAGTATGTTTAGTAATTTGTTTTGTGATTTTTCTAATAGGACTTATTAAAAATATAGAACCAATGGAAATGTTTATGACGGCAGTAGGTTTAGCGGTTGCAGCAATTCCAGAAGGTTTACCTGCAATAGTTACAATTGTTTTATCAATTGGAGTAACTAAAATGGCTAAAAAGAATAGTATTATTCGTAAATTGCCAGCAGTAGAGACTTTAGGTAGCAGTAATGTTATATGTTCTGACAAAACTGGAACTTTGACACAAAATAAAATGAAAGTTGTAGAGATAAACAGTAAAAATCAGGATTTTGCAGTAGAACTAAGTTGTATGTGTACAGATTGTGATGTGAATATAGAAGATGGAAAAACTACTGTACAGGGAGAACCAACAGAAGCAGCTTTAGTAAATTATGCATTAGAAACTGGAAAAAATAAAAATATGTTATATCAAGAAATGCCAAGAATTAATGAGATACCATTTGATTCAAATAGAAAAATGATGACAACAATTCACAAAATAGGAAATAAATATCGAATTATTACAAAAGGAGCACCAGATGTATTATTAGAAAGATGTAGTAAAGAAATTGGAAACAATATGTTTTCAAAGATAAGGATACAAAATCAAAATTTAGAAATGGCAAAAAAAGCTTTAAGAGTAATAGCAATTGCATATAAAGATATAGAAGTATTGCCAAATAGAATTGATACTTGGGCAATTGAAAATGATTTAACTTTTGTGGGACTCTTAGGAATGATTGATCCTCCAAGAGAAGGGGTAAAAGAAGCAGTAAAAACTTGTAAAAAAGCTGGAATAAAAACAGTAATGATAACTGGTGACCATATTGCAACAGCAACAGCTATTGCAAGAGAATTAAATATTCTAGGCAAAGATGATAAAGCAATGACGGGACAAGAATTAGAAAAAATGTCACAAAGACAGTTGGAAGAAAATATCAAAGATTATTCTGTATTTGCAAGAGTGACTCCAGAGCATAAAGTTAGAATTGTTAAGGCGTGGCAAAAAAGAGGAGCAGTTGTCGCAATGACTGGTGATGGGGTAAATGACAGCCCTGCTTTAAAAAATGCGGATATTGGAATAGCAATGGGAAAAAACGGGACAGATGTAGCTAAAAACGCGGCAGATATGATTCTGGCTGATGATAATTTTGTTACTATTGTAGAAGCCGTAAAACAGGGAAGAAATATTTATGCAAATATTAAAAAAGCTATACATTTCTTAATTGCAACAAATATCGGAGAAATTGTAACAATTTTTGTAGGATTACTACTAGGATTGAAGTCTCCATTACTTGCAATACAACTATTATGGGTTAATTTAGTTACAGATTCATTGCCAGCAATAGCTTTAGGATTAGAGCCAGCAGAAAAGGACATTATGAATAAACAACCAGTAAATAGTAGAAAAAGTATTTTTGCAGATGGATTATGGAATAAGATTGTGGTAGAAGGTATTATGATAGGAATGTTAACACTTCTTGCATTTAGTATAGGAAATAAATATTTTGGATTAGAAGTAGGAAGAACAATGGCTTTTATATCAATTGGGATACTTGAACTTGTCCACAGCTTTAATGTAAAAAGTGAAAAATCTATATTTAAAACTGGATTATTTGAGAATAAGTTTTTGGTTGGAAGTTTTGTTTTAGGTATTTTGGTTCAAGTAATTGTTGTTTTGATACCACAATTAGCAGAAATATTTAAATTAGTCCCATTAACTGGATTACAATGCGGGATTACTTTAGTAATTTCTATTTTGCCAGTACCTATTATGGAAATACAGAAGTTTTTTGACAGTAGAATTAAAAAAGAAAGTATTGTAATGAAAGAAAATGTATCTATTAATAATGTGTAATTATTAGCAAACAAAAATAAAGCAAATACACACTCTGCTTGGCAGTTAGAGTGTGCATTTGTATCTAATCAACAATTACTGGCAACCACTTCATGTGGCTCCTTATTTCTATAATTATTATAACATAAATTAAGAATTTGTCAATAAAACACTTGATTTTTACATAAAAATCTGATAAAATAGCTATGCTTTTAAGAAGTATAGCTATTTTTTAAAAGCAAACAACTCTACTTACCATGCAAAACGCACAGGTAGGTTATAATCCATAGGGAGGTGAAAATAATGAACAAATACGAAAGTGTTATCATTGTTAATCCTAATGTAGATGAAGCTGGTTTAAAAGCTTTAGAAGAAAAATTTACAGGATTAATAAATGAAAATGGAAAAGTAGAATCTGTTGAAAACATGGGTAAAAAAAGATTAGCTTATGAAATCAAAAAATTCAAAGAAGGTACATATATGTTATTCAACTTTGAAGCAAAACCAGATTCTATAACAGAACTAGAAAGAGTATACAGAATTACTGATGATATAATTAAATTCATCGTAGTAAAAAAATAATTTAAGTATATTCGAAACAAAAGATAGAAAAATTAAAAGTAAAATAATTAAATAAAGAATAGGGGCCTTTATTTAAAGTAAAGAAAGGTGATAGTAAATGAACAAAGTAATTTTAATGGGAAGACTAACAAGAGATCCAGAAACTAGGTATACACAAACAAACAATACCTTAGTATCATCTTTTAGTTTAGCAGTAAATAGAAGATTTGTAAGACAAGGAGAAGAAAGACAAGCAGATTTTATAAACATAGTTGCATGGAGCAAACTAGGAGAATTTTGTAGCAAATACTTTAAGAAAGGTCAACAAGTAGCAATCATCGGAAGAATTCAAACAAGAACTTGGGATGATGACCAAGGAACTAAACATTATGTTACAGAAGTAGTTGCAGAAGAAGCATATTTTGCAGATAGCAAAAGAGATGGAGATGCAAGTAATAGTAATTTTGAAAATACTTTTGGAAACACAGCTCCAGGAAGTATGGGAGCAGATTTTGAAGTATCTTCAAACGATGATTTACCATTCTAATAGTCAGGGGGGAAAATAGAAATGGCTGATAAAAAACAAAATAAAAGAAATAATAAAAATTATGATGAGGATTACAATCCAAGATTCAGAAAACAAAGAAAAAAAGTTTGTTTATTATGTAGTGATAAAAACTTTGTGTTAGATTATAAAAACCCAGAACAATTAAAAAAATTTGTTAATGATAAAGGAAAAATACTTCCAAGAAGAACAACTGGAGCATGTGCTAAACATCAAAGAGATATCACAACAGCAGTAAAAAGAGCAAGACATATTGCTATTTTACCATATACACAAAACTAACTGATTTATATGATAAATGAAACCGTTGAAGAGTCAACGGTTTCTTGTATTTTAGAAATAGAAAGTAATGCAACCATTGTAATCAAAAATTCACAAAATAAATATTTACAACAAAAAATGGTTATGATATAATCATCTATGACAGAACAAAAGAGGTGAAAAGATGAATCAAATTTTAAGTGTAGAAGATACAAAGAAAAAAAATAAAAAGAACAAAATGCCAAGAAATAGTGGACCAATTGCAATAGAAAGCATATTAAAATTTTTCGCAATTGCAATATTAATATTTGGCATATTTATGATTGGCAGTGGTTCATATTCAATGTATGTTAGTTCACAAGGAGATATATCAAGTACAAAACCAACAATCCAAGTAGAAGAAAATGAAGATGGAACTCAAATAACATTGAGAGTGTTGCATAATAGGGCATTAGCTAAAGTAACATATAGTTGGAATAATGGAGAAGAAATAGAAATACAGACTAATAATAGTAGACAAGTAGAACAAGTTATAGATGTTCCAACAGGTGATAATGTACTTTCAATATATGCACAAGATGCAAATGGACAAGAAACAAGTTATCAAAAGGCATATGCTTTAGAGGGAGATATAACAATAGATTTAGCATTAGATGGAAGCAATATAAAAGTAACAGCAACTGGAAAAAATGAATTATCATATATGACATATCGTTGGGATGAAGAAGAGGAACAAAGAGTTGATATTAATAATACAGAAATTGAACAAAGTATAGAAATACCAGAAGGTCAACATACATTAACAGTAATTGTAGTAGATCTTAATAATACGACTCAAACAAAAACGCAAGAAGTAAAAGGAGTAACAAAGCCACATCTTGAAGTAACAGCAGATGGAACAGAGAATTTCCTAATTAAGGCATCAGATAATGAAGGAATAAAGAGAGTAGAATTTATTGTAAATGAAACTGACAAGTATGCAATAAACTTGGATGAAGTATATTCAATAGATCAAAGAAAAGAATTTGAATATTCTTATCCATTACAAGAGGGACAAAATAAATTGGAAGTAACAGTATATAATGAAAGTGATGTCAGTGAAACAGTCAAAGTTATGTTTAATAAATAAAATATGAATATACAAGAAGCCTTCTACAAAAAAAATGAAAGTAGAAGGCTTTACTCAATAAAGTTGATATCTGTATAAATGCAGTCATGGAGGAAATAATGGAATATAGTTTTTTAGAGATAATAATTTATTTTATAACATATTCTTTTTTAGGTTGGGTGATGGAATCTATATTTAGGTCTATCAGTGAGAGAAAAATAATAAATACAGGCTTTTTAAAAGGGCCTTTTTGTCCAATATATGGTGTAGGGGCTATAATAATGCTACTATTTTTGAAAAGATTTACAGACAATTTAGCAGTATTATTTATTGTTTCAGTAGTTGTTTTAACTATATGGGAATATCTTGTAGGAGTATTATTAGAAAAGTTATTTCATACAAAATATTGGGATTATTCAAAAAATAAGTTCAATTTTCAAGGACGAATATGTTTAATGAATTCAATATTTTGGGGAATTCTTGGAGTAGTATTTGTTAAATATATACACCCATTAATAGAGAGTTTAATTGAGAAGATTGATTTTAGAATATTAATATTTGTATATAGTATTTTAGGTATAGTAATTTTAGTAGATGCAATATCAAGTATTATTAAGGTTAAGAATATAAAAGTAACACTAGAGAAAATAGAAAAATTAAATTATGAAATTAAAGAAAAATTAAAAGAAGAGAATGTTCAATATTTAATTGAGCAATTAAAATACAAAAGAAATAAAACAATTTTACGTTTGTATAAAAATGTATATCGTTTGAAAAAAGCATTCCCAGCTATTAATACTAAAGAAATAACAGAGGTATTGAATAAAAAGGTTGAATTAAAAGAAATAAAAGAAGAAATAAAACAAAGAATAGAAAAAAGGAAAAGAAAAAACAAAAAAGCAATTAAAGAAGTTCAAACTGCAAATGAAATAACTAAAGAAGCTAAAAAAGACTGAAAAAAACTTGAAATATTGTAATAGTTTTGTATATAATTAAGAAAAAATGGAGTAGGGGATAAAATGGTACAAGAAATATATATAATAGATGATGATGATTCATCAATTGTCATTTTTAGGGAGTTATTTAAAAATGATAAAGAATTCAAATTTATTAGTGTAAAAAGTGAACAAATAGATATAGCATTAAAAAATATACCATCATTAATAGTTATTAATGAAGATGCAATAAATATTGATGTGGTAGAGCTATGTAGAAGAATTAGAAAGGACGAAGATAATACAATTACACCTGTTATAGTTGTATCCTCAAATTCAAATAGAGAACACAGAATTAGGATATTACAAGAATCAGTAGAGTATTATATAAAAAAACCAGTTGATGAATATTATTTGTATTATACAGTCAAAAATGTAAATAGATTATTAACAAGTAATAGAAGAATGAGTCCATTGACTGGATTACCAGGAAATGTACAAATACATGCAGAATTAAAAAAGAGAATTTTACGAAAAGAACCATTTTGTGTTTTATATTTAGATTTAGATAATTTCAAAGCATATAATGATGTATATGGATTTCTAAAAGGAGATCAAATAATAGAATTTACAGCAGATACGATAATTAAATGTGTTCATGAAAGCGGAATGGAAGATACTTTTATAGGACATATTGGTGGAGACGATTTTGTGGCTATTGTATCAGGTTTAACATGTGAAAGATTGTGTCAAAATATATTAGCTTATTTTGATGAAAATGTTAAAAGATATTTCACAGATGAGGATTTAGAAAAAGGTTATATAGAAGTTGCAAATCGTAAAGGAATTATTGAACAATTTCCACTAACTTCGCTTTCAATAGGAGTTGTTGTTGCAGATGTTGGTAGATTTGGAAATATTCTAGAGATAGGAGAAGTTGGTGCTCAAGTAAAACATGCTGCTAAATCTGTTATGGGAAGTAGCTATGCAGTGGATAGGAGAAGGTAAAGTTGATTAAAATTGCAGATGTAAAAGTTTGCAATTTTTTGATATAAAGTTTTTTGAAAGGTGTGATGTAGATATGGATTTAACGCTAGATGTTGAAGACTATAAACTGAACATAAGAGCAGGAGGAATACTAATACATAATAATAAAGTATTAACACATAAAACTATAAATAAAGACCACTACTGTTTACCAGGTGGAAGGGTAGAGATAGGAGAAAGTTCAGAACAAACCATAAAAAGAGAGCTACAAGAAGAATTAGGTAAAAAAGTTGAGATATTAGGATATGCAGCAACAATTGAGAATTTTTTTGAGATGGAAAATAAGAAATATCATGAAATATATTTTTTATATAGAATAGAGTTTGCCGATGAAGAAGATAAAAAGATAGATTATACAATGCACAATTCAGAAGGAAAAGAATATTTACAATATGAATGGATAGATGTAGATAAAATAGATGAATGTAATCTACTACCTAAATGTTTAAAAGACATAGTGAAGTCTAAAAAATTTCCAATACATAAAATTAATGACGATTTAGAAAATAGAGAATTATTAATTAGAAAAGTGAAGTATGAAGATATTGAGCAAATTGTGGATATAAATATTAAAGACTGGAGAAAAGTGTATAAAGGAATAATAGATGATGAAATATTAGATAATTTAGATAGAAACAAAAAAATAGAAAAGTGGAAAGAGTATTATAATATTGGAAATGTGATTGTAGCAGAACAAAATGGAAAGGTGTTGGGATATTGCAGATATGATGATAATACTAATTATAATAATACTGACATAGATTCAGAAATAATAGCCATATATGTTGATTGTGATAAATTAGGAAAAGGAGTAGGGAGAAAATTAGTAGAATATGTAATGGCTGATTTGAAAAACAAGAATAAGAATAAAATGGTGATATGGTGCTTAGAAAAAAATAAAAATGCAAGAAAGTTCTATGAGAAGATTGGTGGAAAATTATTAAATGATAAAAGATTTTTTGAAATAGAAGGCAAAAAATATAAAGAAGTTGGGTATATTTATGAAATGTAATATTTAAACTGTTAATAAAGGAGAAAAATTGTGGATAAACTGTTAGAATATGAGAATTTATTGTTTAAAAAAAGTTTCTGTTCAAAAAAAGAAAATTTAGAAAAAATATTTCATAAGGATTTTTTTGAATTTGGAAAGTCAGGCAGAATCTTTAGTAGAGATGGAACTATTAATTATTTATTGAATTCAGAAGATAGAAACATACAAATATTAGATTTTGCTGTTAATCAGATAGATGAAAAAACTTTTATAGTACATTACAAGTCAAAACATGATGGGAAACAAATGGTGCTTAGAACATCAATTTGGATTTACGAAAACAAAGAATTTAAATTGTATTTTCATCAAGGTACAATTACAAATTAAATATGAAATAGTAAAATTAGAAATTAATAAAATAATAACAAAGAAGGAATAGTATGAAATTTATAATAATAACTGGACCACAGGCAGTAGGAAAAATGACAGTAGGACAAGAATTAGTAAAAATAACAAATTTAAAATTATTACATAATCATATGACAATAGAAGTATTAACAAAAATATTTGATTACAACAAAGAAGCTTTTAGAAAATTGAATGAAGAATTTAGAATAAGAATATTTGAAGAATTTTCAAAAAGTGATGAAGAAGGAATAATCTTTACAACTACATGGGACTTTGATGATAAAGAGGAATGGAATAGAATATATAAATATATCCAGATATTCAAAGATAATAATGCAAAAATCTATATAGTTGAGCTAGAAGCAAACTTGGAAGAACGATTAAAAAGAAATAAAATGGAAAATAGACTTGAAAATAAACCATCAAAAAGAAATTTAGAATGGAGCGAAAAAGATTTATTAAAATCGGTAGAAAAATATAGATTTAATTCAAAAGAAAATGAAATAAAAGAGAATAATTATATAAGAATTGATAATACAAAGATAAGTGCTGATATTGTGGCTAAGACGATAAAGGAAAAATTCAAATTATAAGTTAGAGAATTTTATGAGTTAATATAACGAAAATAAGTAATATAATAAAGAGTAATATAGAAATGCAACTTCTAATATAAATATAATAATAAAAAATATATTAGGAGTTTTATTATGTTCATAATAGATAGAAAAAGAATACAAATAATGTTATCAGCTATTTTAGTAAGTATGTTAGTATTTGGAGTTCAAAATAAAAATTGATAAAAATTTAAAAATTCAACAAAATTTAGAAAAAGTGTGGTATAATATTAATATAAATCCAAAAAAAGGAGATGAATGATTATGACAATGAAACAAAAAGAATTATATAATGTAATTGAAAGTTTACCAGAAGAATTATCAAGTAAAGTTGTAGATTATATAGAATATCTTAAATTTTCTTATATGACAAAAGCTCCAGATGATTTAATTATAAAAGATGATAAAGATTTATTGGGAAAATTAAAAAAAGGTATGGAAGATACTAATAATGGAAAGGTATGTTCTATTGAAGAAGCATATGAAGAAGTTAAAGGAATTTTAGCAAATTAAAATGGAGGTTTTGGTATTGGAAGAATACAAAGTAGAATTATCTATTCAAGCAAAAGAGGACTATAAAAGTATTATTAGATATATAAAATACAAATTATTAGAGCCTAATATCGCAGAAAGATATGCTGAATTAATAAAGAATGAAATTAATACTTTAAAATATAATCCACAAAAATTTGCTATTATTGATTATGATATGATAAAAAAATATAAGTTTAGAAAATTAATTATTAAAAATTATATTGCTTTTTATAGAGTCAATGAAGATGAAAAAATAGTAAATGTAGAAAGAATTTTGTATGGTGCAACTGACTGGAAAAATAAATTATAAATTAAAGAATTGCAGATGTAAAAGTTTGCAATTTTTTGATTTCTGTTGAAAGTAAAAAGACATGATGATAAAATAAGAAAAAATGAAAAGGAGTATCAAATGGAACTAGTTGATATTGTAGATGAGAATAATAAATTAACTGGACAAATTGAAGATAGATGGGTAGCATATAATAAAGGACTAATGAAAAAGAAATAGATTATAAGCAATTAGAGATTGAATATAATGTTAATGAAGTTATACAAGAAATAGAAAAATTAAAATTTCCATTTTATGAAGGAATATTAAAAATTTTCTATGGAAAGGAATAGAATGAAATTTATAATAATAACTGGACCACAGGCAGTAGGAAAAATGACAGTGGGACAAGAACTAGTAAAAATAACAAATTTAAAATTATTACATAATCATATGACAATAGAAGTATTAACAAAAATATTTGATTACAACAAAGAAGCTTTTAGAAAATTGAATGAAGAATTTAGAATAAGAATATTTGAAGAATTTTCAAAAAGTGATGAAGAAGGAATAATCTTTACAACTACATGGGACTTTGATGATAAAGAGGAATGGAATAGAATATATAAATATATCCAGATATTCAAAGATAATAATGCAAAAATCTATATAGTTGAGCTAGAAGCAAACTTGGAAGAACGATTAAAAAGAAATAAAATGGAAAATAGACTTGAAAATAAACCATCAAAAAGAAATTTAGAATGGAGCGAAAAAGATTTATTAAAATCGGTAGAAAAATATAGATTTAATTCAAAAGAAAATGAAATAAAAGAGAATAATTATATAAGAATTGATAATACAAAGATAAGTGCTGATATTGTGGCTAAGACGATAAAGGAAAAATTCAAATTATAAGTTAGAGAATTTTATGAGTTAATATAACGAAAATAAATAATATAATAAAGAGTAATATAGAAATGCAACTTCTAATATAAATATAATAATAAAAATATATATTAGGAGTTTTATTATGTTCGTAATAAATAGAAAAAGAATACAAATAATGTTATCAGCCATTTTAGTAAGTATGTTGGTATTTGGAGTTCAAATATCATTAAAAGAAAAAGAAGAATTAACAGTAGAAACAACATCTACACCAATATCAAATAAAACAATAGTAATAGATGCAGGACATGGAACACCAGATGAAGGAGCAGAAAGTAAATCTGGGACAACTGAAGCAGAGATAAACTTAAAAATAGCATTAAAGGTGCAAAATTTATTAGAACAAACAGGTTGTACGGTGATACTAACACGTTCAGATGAAAATGGAATATATGATTCAAATAGTAGTACCATAAGGCAGAAAAAAATAACTGATATAAAGAACAGAGTAAAAATAGGAAACCAATCATCAGCAGATATTTTTGTTTCAATACATCTAAATAAAATTCCACAACAACAATACTATGGATGGCAATGTTTTTTTAATTCAAAAAATGATAATAGTAAAATGTTAGCAGAGCAGTTACAAGAAAACTTAAATGATTCTATGCAAAAAGAAAATAAAAGAGTAGCAATGAAATTAGAAACGGTATATATTATGAAAAATGTGGAGATACCAATTTCAATAGTTGAGTGTGGATTTTTATCCAATCCAGAAGAAGAAAAACAGTTGCAAGAGGATGAGTATCAAAATAGGCTTGCATGGGGGATATATAATGGTATAACAGACTATTTTTACAATTTAGAAAGTGAAAATTACAATTGAGCCTTTGCTGGAATTTACTTTTAAATTTAAGGTACTTTAAAAAATTTCCAATTGTGCTTGACATAATTGGAAATTTATGGTATAAGTAATTTGCTTTAAAAATATAAAACTTATATTAATGTAAAGTAAAGAAATATTGTACAATATAAATTTATTTCAAAATTTTTAATCAAAAATTTCCAAAAAGAAATGAAAAAATGAAAAATTAAAAGAAAAAAAGAGAAATGTAGTGAAAATTATATTTAAATTATTCAATTTACTATAAAATAAATATTGATTTTATAGTGCTATAAATATATAATGAAAGGAGCAATAGAATGATAATATATACATTGTATGATTATTTTAAATTATATCCATATGTTATAAAACAACGAAATTATGGATTGAAGGATAATAGTCAAAGTTATAGCTTAGAAGTAAGTAATAGTAAAAAAGGAAAACAATATCAAAAGCATGACAAGTTATTTAGAGAAATATTAAATAGAAATAAAGAAATTGTTAAATTAATAAACAAATATGTGAAACCGAAAAAAGAATTAACTGAAGAAATGATAGAAAAGTATGATACAAAATTTATAACAACTATCTACGAAAAAAGAGAGGCTGATATAGTATATAAATTAAAAGGAAAAGAAGTTTTCTTTTTAATAGAACATCAAACAAAAGTAGATAAATTAATGTCATATAGAATATTAGAATATAGCTTAGAAATAATTAGGACAAGAATGAAGAATATTAAAGGAAAGATAGAAAAGGTAGGAGTTCCAAAAGTAATTCCATTAGTAATTTACACAGGACAGGCAAAATGGACTGCTAAGAATAAATTAGAAGAAGTACAAGTAGAATTTGAACATTTTAATGGTATAGATGTAATAACAGGATATAATTTGATAGATATAAGAAATGAAGAAGAAGCAATTAAAGAAGGTACAGCAGTTGCAAGAATGTCTATAATAGAAAGAAAAAACGATACAGAAAATATAATTGATGTTGTAAGACGTATGTCCAAGTATATTAAAGATAAAGAGGAAAGGCAGGAATTTGCAAAAGAAATTAAATATTTGTTAAGTGATAAATTGACTAAAGAAGAAATAGAAGAAATTGAGAATATATTAATGGAAAAGGAAGGTGAAGATGCTATGTTGCATGCACAGATGGTAATAAGAAGGGACTTTGAAAAAGCAAAAGAAGAAGGGAGGAGAGAAGGAATGTTACACGCACAAGAAGTAATAAGAAGGGATTTTGAAAAAGCAAAAGAAGAAGGGAGGAGAGAAGGAATGTTACACGCACAAGAAGTAATAAGAAGGGATTTTGAAAAAGCAAAAGAAGAAGGAAGGAAAGAAGGAATGTTACATGCACAAGAAGTAATAAGAAGAGATTTTGAAAAAGCAAAAGAAGAGGGAAGAGAGAAAGGAATTATAGAAATAGCAAAAAAGATGTTAAACGAAAAAGTAGATATTAATTTTATTATGAAAATAACAGGATTAAAAAAGGAGCAAATTCTGAATTGAAAGGAGTAAAATTATGAAAACAAAAAAGAAATATGCGGCATTTACAATATATGATTACTTGAGAATATTACCATATTTAGATAAAATTGATAAAATATCTATGAAAAAAGGAATATTAAGAAAAGATTTTGAGTGTAGTACAAAAGAAGAAAATATAAAAGAGTTTTATGAATTGTCAAAAAATTTGTTAGAGAGTGAAGAAATAAGTGAAGAAGAAAAAGAATTAGTGAGAGAGATAGTGGCAGATTATGAAGATGAAGAGAAACGTAAGATAATAGAAAAACAATATCTTTGCATTTTTACATAAAAAGTGGTATAATAAATATAGTTACAAAATTGTCTTTTAGAAAAAAAGGAGAGTATAAGTATGAAAAGAAAAATTAACACAAAAAAATTACGGGACGAAATTTTTGGCTTAGTAACTTTTGTTCTGGGAATTATAGCACTAACTTTAAATTTCTTTAAAATAGTACCAGGACTTGAAACACCACTTGAAATTGCTATAACGACAGTTATAGCATATCTGGGATTTCCGGTAGGGATATTCTTCATAGTTGGAGGAATCTTTATATTTTCGGAAGCCCGCAACAGAAAAAATTCTCGGAAAAAAACTCGCAGATAGCGGGTTTTTTTCAAATTAGAGAAAATATTTTTTACATTTTTAATAAATTAATTAATGTATAAAATTTCCACTCTTTGCAAACAATATGTATAAAACATAAAAAGCAAGGAGTGGAAATTTTTGAAAACAACAAAAATATTAAAAATAGATGGAACGTTATTAGACAAAGAACAACTAAATAGACATTTGCAAAAAATAGCATCAAGCCATAACTTAAAAAACAAAAGTGATAAGCAAACATATCCTATACCAAACATGATAGAAAACTATAAAACAATAGAACAAGTATATGAATTGTTAAATGAGCATTTAAAATTAGGAATAAGCATACATCCAGCAGGAGAATGGTTATTAGATAATTTCTATATCATAGAACAAACAGTAAAACAAATAGAAAAAGAATTACCACTAAAAAAATACAAAAACTTTTTAGGAATTGCAAATGGAAAATACAAAGGATTTGCAAGAATCTATGTACTAGCGGCAGAAATAGTAGCATATACAGATAACAAAATAGAAAAAGAAGAATTAGAAGAAGCATTGCAAAGTTATCAAAGTAAAAAGACATTAAGCATGGAAGAAATTTGGAATATAGGGATATTCTTGCAAATATCAATAATAGAAAATATAAGAGAATTGTGTGAAAGAATATATAGTTCGCAAATGCAAAAATTTAGAGCAGAAAATATAGTAGAAAGACTAGTAGAAAATAAGAATAAAACAAATATAGTATGTAAAACAAGTGCCTGCAAAAAGATGGAAAAAGATAGTTTTCAAGACATGAAATATCCATTTATAGAATACATGTCATATATATTGAAAAGGTATGGAAAAAAGGGATATAGTTATTTAAAAGTATTAGAAGAAGCAGTAGAAATGGCTGGAACAACAGTACAAGATGTGATAAAAAAAGAACATTTTGACATAGCTGTTAGAAAAGTCAGTATGGGAAATAGTATTACAAGTATAAAGAAAATTCAAAGAATAAATTTCTTAGAAATATTTGAAAAAATAAATGGTGTTGAAGAAATTTTAAGACAAGACCCAAGTAACACATATATAAATATGGATAATAAAACAAAGGAATATTATAGAAATGCTATAAAGGAAATATCAAAAAAAACCAAGATTTCAGAAATATATATAGCTAGAAAAACATTGGAATTAGCACAAAAGCATGTAGCAAATGATAATCATATAAATAATCAAGAAAATAGTCAAGATAATGAACAAATTAGTATTCAAAATGAAAAACAAAATTCAAAGTACGACAACAAAAAATCACATATAGGATATTACTTAATAGATAAAGGAATTGATGAGATATATGCAATACTAAAATATAAAGATAAAAATTCAATAAGTCAAAAAGGAAAAACAAAAATCTATATAACAGCAATTTATATCACAACATTAATCATAGATATAATTATTTCAAGTATTATAAATTTCAAAACTAGCAATTTATGGATATCAATATTAACATTAATCATATTTTTTATTCCAATATCAGAAGTGTCAACACAAATAATACAATATATATTAAGTAAAATAGTAAAACCAAAAGTAATACCAAAACTTGATTTGCTAGATGAAATCCCAGAAGAAATGGCAACAATGGTAGTAATTCCAACAATAGTAAAATCAAAAGAAAAAGTGCAGGAATTAATGAGAAAACTAGAAGTATATTTTTTAGCAAATAAGAGTAAAAACTTGTATTTTACTTTACTTGGAGATTGTTCAGAAAGTGATAAAAGAGAAGAAGATTTTGATGAAGAAGTAATACAAGAAGGTAAAAAATTAGTAAATGAATTAAATAAAAAATACGAGGAGAAAATTTTTAACTTTATATATAGAAAACGTATTTGGAATGAAGGAGAAAATTCATATCTTGGTTGGGAAAGAAAAAGAGGTATGCTTTCACAGCTAAATGAATATTTGTTGGGAAATACTAAAAATCCATTTAGAGAAAATACATTAGAAGATTTAGATAATATGCCAAAAATAAAATATATTATTACTTTAGATGCAGATACAGATTTAATCCTAAATTCAGCATTTGAGCTAATAGGGGCAATGTCACATATATTGAATAAACCAGTAATAAATCCAGCCACAAATACTGTTATAGAAGGATATGGGATACTTCAACCTAGAGTAGGTATTGATTTAGATATAAGTTTTAAAACAGTATTTACAAAAATATTTGCAGGAGCAGGAGGAATTGACTCATATAGTAATGCAATTTCAGACACATATCAGGATAATTTTAATGAAGGAATTTTTACTGGAAAAGGAATTTATGACTTAGAGGTATATTCAAAAGTACTAAAAGGTGAGATTCCAGAAAATACAGTTTTAAGTCATGATTTGCTTGAAGGATGTTATTTGAGATGTGGCTTAGCTTCTGATATTTTGCTTATGGATGGATATCCTACAAAATACAATAGTTTTATGACAAGACTTGCTAGATGGATTCGTGGAGATTGGCAGATTACAAAATGGATTGGGAATAAGAAATTAAATTTGTTATCAAAATACAAAATTTTTGATAATTTAAGAAGAAGTTTACTAGAAATTAGTATTATTGTAGCAATAATATATACAAGTATTTTAGGTATTATATATAACCAAAAGATTTGTGGAATTGTTACATTTGTTTTACTGATTTCTATATTGCCATACATTTTAGAATTTTTAAATAGATTGATATTTAAGAAAGAAGGAGAAGAAAAGCAAAAGACTTTTGCTCCAAAAATCACAGGTTTTAAAGGGACTTTTTTAAGAGCGGTTATAACTTTAGCAGTTTTACCATATAAAGCATATGTATCAATAAAATCAATTACAAAAACAATATATAGAATGTGTATAAGTAAAAAACATCTATTAGAATGGACAACTTCAGAAGAAGCGGAAAAACAGTCAAAATCAAGTCTGGTTTCATACTTTAATCAAATGGCATTTAATGTACTTGCAGGTGTAACAACAATTGGATTAGGATTTTTGAAACAAAATGCTTTTGCGTGTGTTTTAGGACTTTTATGGATGGTTGCTCCATGTATAATGTGGTATATAAGTAGAGCAATCGAAAAACATCCTGCAATAGAAAAATTAAATCAAAAAGATAAAGATTATGTTTTAGAAATTGGTAAAAAGACTTGGGACTTTTTTGAAACTTATTTGACAAAGGAAAATAATTATCTAATACCAGATAATTATCAAGAAGATAGAAAAGAAGAAATAGTGCCTAGAACTTCATCTACAAATATTGGTTTATCTCTTTTAGCAGTTATATCTGCTTATGATTTAAAATATATAACTTTTGAAAAAGTAATTAATTTACTAAAAAATATACTTGATAGCATAGAGTCACTTCCAAAATGGAATGGTCATTTATATAACTGGTATCAAATACAGACAAAAGAACCTTTAGTTCCTAGATATATTTCAACAGTTGATAGTGGTAATTTTGTTGGATATTTGTATGTTGTTAAATCTTTTTTAGAAGAGCAAGAAGAAACATTTAATGGATTAATAGAAAAAGTAACAAGACTAATTAATGATACAGACTTTTCATATTTGTATAGCCAAGAAGAGCAAATTTTTTCAATTGGATTTAATATAGAAGATAATAAATTAACAAATTCATATTATGATTTACTTGCCTCTGAAGCAAGACAAGCAAGTCTAGTTGCAATTGCAAAAAAAGATGTACCAGCTAAACATTGGAGTTATTTAAGTAGGACACTTACTAAATTAGGAAGATATAAAGGGTTGATTTCATGGGCTGGTACTGCGTTTGAATATTTGATGCCGAATATAAATATTCCAAGTTATGAAGGAAGTCTATTAGATGAATCTTGTAAATTTATGATTAAAAGTCAGATGGAATATAGTAAGCAATTAAATATAGCCTGGGGAATATCAGAAGCGGCATTTAACTTAAAAGATTTAAAATCAAATTATCAATATAAGGCATTTGGAATACCATGGCTTGGACTAAAAAGAGGACTTGCAGATGAAATGGTTGTATCTAGTTATGGTGGTATCTTAGCAATAAATGAAGTACCAAAAGAAGAAGTCCAGAATTTAAAAAGATTAGAACAAGAAGGAATGTATGGGAAATTTGGATTTTATGAATCAATAGATTATACACCAGAAAGAGTAGAAAGAGGAGAAATATCAAGTGTAGTAAAAACATATATGGCACATCATCAAGGTTTAATTTTGCTATCAATTAATAATTTATTTAATAATAATGTTTTGCAAAAAAGATTTATGAAAAATCCTGAAATTGATGCAGTTAGTATTCTGTTACAAGAAACAATGCCAGAGACTTTTGTAACAACAAAAGAGAAAAAGGAAAAAGTAGAAAAATTAAAATACAAAGATTATGAAGATTATATCCAAACAACATACCAAAAAATAGAAGAAAGATTGGATATTGGAAATGTAATTTCAAATGAAGATTATATTGTTGCAATGAACCAAAAAGGTCAAGGCGTAAGTAGATATAGGGGAATTGATATAAATAGATTTAAACCTACAAAAGATTATGCACAAGGAATATTTTTTGCAGTTAAGAGTGTAAAAAGTAAAACATTAATAAGTTCAAATTATGGCTTTAATGATGGACAATATCAAATAAGTTTTATGCCAGATAAAGATGAGCAAGAAATAAAAAATAATAATTTGAAAGTGAAAATAAATACAACAGTAAGTTCTAAAGAACCAGTAGAAATTAGAAGATTAATAATAGAAAATCAGGGAAATGAAGATGATATTGTAGAAGTTACTTCATATTTTGAACCAGTATTATCAAAGAAAGAACAAGATTATGCACATCCGGTGTTCAATAATTTGTTTTTAACTACAAAATATGATGAAAAAACAAATAGTTTAGTAACAACAAGAAAAGTAAGGGAAAAGAATCAGCCTAAAATTACTGTTGCAACAACTTTATCCACAAATAGTGAAACAATTGGGGATTTTGAATATGAATTAGAAGCGGAAAAGTTTACAGGTAGAGGAAATTTAGAAATTCCAAACATGATTAAAAATTCAATACCTTTTTCTAAAAAAATAGGATTAGTTACAGAACCAATTATTGCAGAAAAGAGAACTATTAAGGTAAAAGCACAGGAAAAAGTGATTGTAGATTTTATTTTATCAGTAGGAGAAGATGAAAAACAAGTATTAAATCATTTAGAAAAATATAAATCAGCAGAAAATGTAAAAAAAGAATTTGAATTATCAAAGGCAAGAGTAGAAGCTGAAAGTAGGTATTTAAGAATAAAGGGAAGCGAAATTGAGATTTATCAAAAAATGCTTTCATATATAATTTTCACAAATCCGCTAAGCAGTCAAAGAAAAGAAAAAACAAATCCTCAAATAGTATTTAAACAAAGTGATTTATGGAAGTATGGAATATCAGGCGATGTACCAATTATTCTTGTAAAAATGAAAAACGTAAACGACAAATATGTCATAAAAGAAGCGCTAAAAGCATATGAATTCTTTAGAACGAAAAACATTGAGGTTGAAATTGTAATATTAGATGAAGAAAAACATAGTTACGAGAACTATGTAAGAGAAGAAATTGAAGGTGCAATTTTAAATTCACATATGGCATATTTGAAAAATCAAAAAGGTGGAATTTTTATATTAACAAAGGGAGAAATTGATAAAAAAGATATTCAATTATTAGATTTTATAGCAGATATAGTTATAAATAGTGATAAAGGTGGATTAAAAAATAATATAAAAGATATTGAAGAAAGATTTTTAGATAGTAGAAAAGAAATTGAAGAAGAAAGTCAACTTCTACAAGTAATAGATGAAACAGAAGATATAGATTTATTGGAAAATAGGGAGAATTTGAAATACTATAATGAATATGGTGCTTTTTCTCCAGATGGAAAAGAATATATCATAAAATTAAACAAAGATAATAGATTGCCAACAGTTTGGAGTCATATTTTAGCAAATGAAAAGTTTGGAACAGTAATAACAGAAAATATGGGTGGATATAGCTGGTATAAAAATAGCAGACTAAATAGAGTATCAACTTGGGAGAATAATCCAAATTATGATATTCCTTCAGAAGTCATCTATTTAAAGGATTTAGAGAATTCTAGAAAATGGTCTTTAGGTCTAAATCCTATGTCAGATAATAAAAACTATAATGTAGTTTATGGCTTTGGATATGCAAAATATATTCATAAGAGTGATGGACTAGAACAAGAGTTAGAAGTATTTGTTCCAAATGAAGATGCTTGTAAAATTCAAATGTTGACTTTAAAAAATACAACACCAAATAGGAAAAAATTGAAATTGTATTATTATATGAAGCCAACAATTGGTGAAGATGACTTGAAAACAGAAGGATATATTGATTTACAATTTGATAAAAATAATAATGTACTATATGCAAGAAACAGATATGCGGAAGAATCATCATACATGATAAATTATGTATCAAGTAGTGAGAAAATAAATTCATATACAGGTGATAAAAAATTTTTCTTAGGAAAGGGAGGACTAGATAATCCGCAAGGATTAAATAAAGTTAGCCTAAATAGAGAAAATTCTATTGGAAAGCAGGCTTGTATTGCATATGAAGTAGAAGTTGAATTAGAAAGTTATAGTGCAAAAGAAATTTCATTTGTTCTAGGTTCAGATGAGAAATTAATTGATTGTAAAAATACAGCATATAAATATCAAAAAATTGCAAATTGTAAGCAGGAATTAACAGATGTAAAAAATCAATGGAAAGAAAGATTAAATAGGTTGCAAGTTTATACACCACTAGAATCAACAAATATATTATTAAATGGATGGCTTGTTTATCAAACAATTACAAGTAGATTGTTAGGTAGAAGTGGATATTATCAGTCTGGAGGAGCTTTTGGATTTAGAGACCAGCTTCAAGATACTTTAGCTTTAAAATATATAAATCCAGAATTCTTGAAAAATCAAATAATCAAACACAGCAAACATCAATTTATAGAAGGAGATGTAGAACATTGGTGGCATGATGAAACAGGCAGAGGTATTAGAACAAGATTTTCAGATGATTTGCTATGGTTGCCATATTTAGTGTTAGAATATATCAAATTTACAGGTGATGAGAGTATTTTAGAAATAGAAACACCATATATTGAAGGAAAAGAACTAGAAGAAGGTCAAGATGAAAGGTATGATAAATATCCAGAAAGTAAAGAAAAAGGAACGATTTATGAACATTGTATAAAAGCTATTGAAAAAAGTTTCAATTTTGGAGAAAATGGATTGCCTAAGATTGGCTCTGGTGATTGGAATGATGGATTTAGTACAGTTGGAAATAAAGGTAAAGGCGAAAGTGTGTGGCTTGGATTTTTCTTATATACTATTTTAGATGGGTTTATTGAAATAGTGAAAGAAAAAGAAGAGGTTGAAAAATATGAGAGAATAAAAAATGAGTTAAAAAGAGCATTAAATACAAATGGTTGGGACGGAAGATGGTATAAAAGGGCATTTATGGATGATGGAAATGTGCTAGGAAGTATGGAAAATGAAGAATGTAGAATAGACAGTATAGCACAAAGTTGGAGTATCATTTCAAATGCAGGAGATAATGACAAAAAATATATATCAATGGAGAGTCTAGAAAATCATTTAGTAGATAAAGAAAATGGAATAATCAAACTATTAGATCCACCATTTGAAAAAAGCAAATTAGAGCCTGGATATATAAAATCATACTTGCCAGGAGTTAGAGAAAATGGGGGACAATATACTCATAGCTCATGTTGGGTAATAATAGCTGAAAGTATGTTAGGCTTTGGAGATAAGGCACTAGAGTGGTATAGAATGATAAATCCAATAGAACATTCAAGAACAAAAGATGCATGTAACAAATATAAAGTAGAACCATATGTAATTCCAGCAGATATATATGGAGCAAACAACTTAGCAGGAAGAGGTGGCTGGACTTGGTATACAGGCTCATCAAGTTGGTATTATAAAGCTGGAATAGAATATATATTGGGATTAAAAGTTGAAAATGGATATTTATCAATATTGCCATGTATACCAAAAAATTGGAAAGAATATCAGATGCAATACAAGTGGCAAAATAGTATTTATAAAATAACTGTTAAAAATCCTGATGGTAAAAATATTTTTGAAAGTGGTACTAGCAAAGTTACTTTAAATGGAAATGAGGTTGAAAATCACATTAAACTAGACGGAAGTAGAAATGAATATGAGATTGAAGTGAGGATTTAGGGATTTAGGACCGTCCCCTAAATCCCTATTCGTAAAAATTTTTAAATGTGTATCCTTGTTGCTTTAAGTAATCAATTGAATCTTTTAAAACTAAATCAGTTTGATTAACATCAGAAGTATCATGCATCAAAATAACTAGAGTACCTTTATTTTTAGCAGATTGCTTTAAGTTATTTAATAACTCTTGATTACTATATTTTTTCTCAGAGTCTTTATTTAAGCAATTCCAATCAATATATGTATAATCAATATTAGAAAGAAGAGTAACATATTCTTCTTTCTTTGATTTATAAACAGATGACATATATCCATTAGGAAAGCGAAATATGTGAGAGCAATAATCGTTAACCCCAATAGCTTTTCCAATTTCTATATCAGTATATGTGATTTCATTTATAAAAGCATCTGCACTTGAATATAATTTGCTATTATTATGACTGTAACCATGATTTGCAATATAATGTCCTTCTTCATATGCTCGTTTTACTAATTCAGGATGTTCTTTTACATGTTTTCCAATAACAAAAAAACTAGCTTTTACATTTTCTTCATTTAATATATCAAGGATTTTATTTGTAGATTTTAAAGTAGGACCATCATCAAAAGTTAGATATGCGATTTTTTCTTTTTGATTAGTTAGATTTTGTATTTTGCTATAAAAATCTTCTAGTTCATTGGTACTGGTTTGAGTAGATTTACTACTATTATTCATATTAGAATTTTTATCTGCTGAATTGTTATTAAAATTTAGTAAGAGAAATATTATAGCGAATACTGCAATAAAGAAGATTAAAGTGATAATAATATTTTTTCTTTTTATAATAATAAATTTCATAATACCTCCAGTATAGTAAAGTATATGAAGATAAAAAGAAAAAATACAATTTTATAAATTATGTATATTTCATTGACTTTATGATATATAGATGATAAAATACAAACAACATTTTGCTAAGGAGATGTTGCAAATGAAATATAAATATAATAAATTGGTAAGAGATAAGATTCCAGCAAGTATTGATAGTATGGAAGGTAGAAAAGCAAACTGGAGAATAATGGATAACGAAGAATATATAAAAGAATTAAATAAGAAATTATTAGAAGAAGCACATGAATTTATAGAAGAAAATGCTGTTGAAGAATTAGCAGATATTATGGAAGTAATACAAAGTATTATGAGAGCAAAAAATATTAGTTATGAAGAACTAAAAAAGGTACAAGCACTTAAAAGAGAACAAAAAGGTGGATTTTATAATAGAGTATATTTAATTGATGTTGAACAAGATAAAGTAGATGAAAGAGAAGAACGAGAAATGAAAAAAGATTGGAGAAAAAATAGTTTAAATGAGAGATAAAGTGCAATGGGACGTGTTATTTAATGCATTATGAGGCCGTCTCCACTGCACTAGCTTCTGATTGTGAAATATATCCGTTTTCTACCATTTTTTCTAAGACATGTTGCTGTCTTTTTTTTGCTAAATCAGGATTTACAGTTGGAGCATAAACTGATGGAGCATTAGGAACTCCAGCAAGCATTGAAGCTTCATCCAAATTTAAGTCTTTTGGTTCTTTATTATAATATCCCATACTTGCATCATAGATTCCATAGTATCCTTCACCAAAGTAACAAGTATTAACATATAATGCTAAAATTTCATTTTTACTATAATTTTTTTCAATATCATATGCAGCTAAGATTTCTCCTAACTTTCTTGAAAATGTTTCTTCTTGTGAAAATACAACGTTTTTTGCAACTTGTTGTGTTATGGTGCTACCACCTTCTTGTAATTCCCAGTTTGTAATATTAACCCATAATGCTCTTGCAATTCCAATTGGATCAATTGCGCCATGGTCGTAAAATCTATGGTCTTCAACTGCAACAACTGCATTTCTATAATCTTCTGATAAATTATCAAAACTTGTGTAATGTTCATCACTTGTTACCTCTTCTATTTTAGTAAGCAATGGCTTTTCTTTTAAAGCAGAAGAGTATGCACTATATCCTAGTATAAACATTAGACCACAAGCAACTATCATTAAGATTAGAACTATCAGTAATATTTTTCTAAATATCTTCATAACAATCACCGTTTCTATTTGTTCGTTTGTATTAATTGTTTTTAGATATTATATACTAAAAGAATGTGTTTTTAAAGTGAATTAATGGAAAATTAATAAAATATACTTAGATAATAATTAATGAAGCTAATAATATATCATTAGCCTACTATGGTATAATATGATTATGAATAGTGTTTAATTTATAATTTTTCTATTTCTTCTTTAGTTAAATTAGTTATCTCGATTATAAAATCAATGCTTAATCCTTTTTCTTTTAGTTTTTTGGCAATTTCTTTATTTTTTTGTTCAAGTCCTTCATTTTTTCCTTTTCTATAATTATATGCTTTAACCTCTAATTCATCTAAAATAGCTTTTTCTCTTAGTTCTGCTAATCTTCTTATTCTTTCATCTTCACTCATGATATTTAATTTTTCTTTTGCCTTTTTCATACTTTCATTATTTTTCATATAATTTGCCACCTCTTTACTTTCTGGATTATTCAAAAAACTAAGCCATTCCACTAGTTTTTTATCTTTTCCATTAGCTGTATTATTTCTCATTTTAGGTAATTCAATTATATGTAATTCTAAGTCATCTGTCAAGACTGTTTTTCTGCCGTTTTCTTCAATTATCTTCCATTGAGTGTGAAATTCTAAGTTTTTTAATATGTCTATTTTAAAATTAGCAATTAATACATTTATAGTCCTTTTTAAATCTATATAAGGGTGACCTTTTTGTAGTTCTTTTGAATATTGTTTAGACCAATAATACAATATTCTTTTTATAATGTCTTTATCATCTGATACTTGCATCTCAATATTGCAATATTCATTATCATTAATTTTAGCAAGGACATCCACAATACCCATTTTATCTTTAGGATTTTTTCTTCTCAGTACTATATTTTGATTTAAATCAACCGTATTAATTTGTTCATCAAGTATAGCACTTAATAAATCTTTTGTAATTTCTTCACTTCCAACTTCTCCAAAAAGAATTTGAAAAACAACATCCAGCTTTGGAGAAAGAATAGAATGTTTAGTTTTTTTATCTTTAGTAGATTTAATAATCTGATTTTCTTGCATAGGCAAGCCTCCTTGAAATAAATTTATTTACAGTTAAATTTAGATATATTGAAATTTAAAATCGAAAAAAATAATAAGAAAATAAAAGATTTAAAATTAAACAATATATGAGCCAGATTAAACTGTTACCATATTTTACCATATATAATTTTTAGATACAATAAAAAAATGTAAATTCACGTAAAATTTACAAAATAAAATATAAATGAAGCATCTTTATCTTTTGCAATTATAAAAATTATGTTAGAATGTAAATGTTAAAAGTAAAGATTATATAATTTGGAGTTGATAAAATGAGCAGAGGTAGAAGTCAGAGTAAATTGATAAAACAATTTATAGGAATAATAATTGCAATTTGTTTAGGAATTGGTATATATTTTGGAGAAGATATACTTGGCACAACAAATGTAACAAATAATGCAGTAGAGAATAATGCTGTTTCGACAAGTTCTACAAGTGAATTGACTCAAAGTAATATAAATCTTAGTATTGAGAATATTCCAGAATATGCTGGAGATATATATGTTGAGATAAATAATAATGTTCCATATTTTGAAGAAAGTGAATATACAACTGAAAGTTTTGAGAAATATAGCGAATTGGATGAATTAGGCAGATGTGGAGTGGCATATGCAAATATTTGCAAAGAGACAATGCCAGTTGATGGAGAAGAAAGAGAAAGTATTAGTAATGTAAAACCAACAGGTTGGATTCAAGCAAAGTATGATGGAGAGTATTTATATAATAGATGTCATTTGATTGGATATCAATTGTCAGCAGAAAATGCAAATGAAAAAAATTTAATTACAGGTACTAGATATTTTAATGTAGAAGGAATGTTACCATTTGAAAATAAAGTGGCTGAATATATTGAACAAAATCCAAATAATCATGTTTTATACAGGGTAACTCCTATATTTGAAGGTGATAATCTTTTGGCTAATGGCGTGGAAATGGAAGCGTATTCTGTTGAAGATAATGGACAAGGTGTTAGTTTTAATGTTTTTGTATATAATGTACAGCCTGGAGTTACAATTAATTATGAAACAGGAGAGAGTTCTGAAGTTCAAGGCGAGATAAAGAAATAAAAAAAATGTGGATATAAACCACATTTGTCGGTTTTAACTTCATTTTCATATTATGAATATTATAGTAAAATATGTATGCTAAGAATACATAAAAGAAAAATGGTAATAATATTCAAAGGAGGAAATGAAGTGTATGAGAAATACTAAAAAACAAAAAGAAAACAGATTAAAAAATTTGAAAAATGCTAATGGTATTACATTAATAGCACTTGTGATCACAATTTTATTCTCTTATGACGAAAAATTAAAGTGTAGTAATAGCAAAGGTTTCCTCCTACGAACAATTTAGTAAAT
>CALXCF010000017.1 GCA_944386755.1 uncultured Clostridia bacterium
ATATTGAAATAGGTTACTCAAAATATTGAATATTTCAACATTGTATGGTATACTATTTTCATAATTTAATTATCTTGCAATCGCAAGTTTTATATATAGTAACTTTTAACAATAATTATTGTAAAGGAGGAAAAATAAAATGGCTGAATGGGAATCCAGTTATGGAGGAATGTTTTTGCATAATGCACGGCTACTTACAAATGAAGAAATAAAAGAAAGATATCCACTTGAAAATAATTCAAATATGGCTAAATTAACGCG
Source organism: uncultured Clostridia bacterium (assembly GCA_944386755.1). Lineage (GTDB taxonomy): Bacteria > Bacillota > Clostridia > TANB77 > CAG-508 > CAG-269. Next base: position 262 of record CALXCF010000017.1, read on the forward strand.
AGAGTTTGTGGAGAGAGGATATGATATTCTCTACGGAGAAAATCCTAACCTTAACTTCTATAATTATCTTGACTATAATTGGCTAGATGATGTAATCAAGACAGCTGCATATCTCTATAAAATTCCGCCACATGAAATTATAGTAGGATGTTTTACAGATATGTCGGAGCGTAAAGCAATTTATGCAGCAGTAAGATTAAGAAATTTGTCGGATATCCCAGTAATTTATTAAGTCTAAACACAAGTGTTTTAAATTGACAATGGTCAAGTCAGCGAAATCTTTTAAATAATTTAAAGGAGGTAATCATATTGGTAGAATGGAATGCTTACAAATTGGATTTGTCACGATTTGAAAAAATGCCAGATGATTTTTGGAATTAGAAGACCAGTAGGCTTCACACTAAAAGTGTGAAGCCATTGCTTTTTACAAATATAATAATATTATAAAATATTTAGAAAAATAGATATTTTTATTGCAATTCATAAAAAATATGATATACTTTAATAAATTGATTGATATTTGTATCAATTGTCAAGAGAGCCAAAAAAGTTGTAGATAACTACTTCGTTGGCACCAAATGCTACAACTGAATTTCCAAAAAATTCAGTTGTAGCATTTTTTTTGTTTATAAATATATTTTATTTTAAATGTGATTATATGATAATAATATTATAGAATATAAAAGTGTAAGTAAAGAAGGTGTAATGTATGGAAAAATATCCACCATATTCTATTACTGATAAGATGTTAAATTATGTATCAGATATAATGAAAAAAATAGGGGAAGCAAATTATTTTGAAAGTTTAAATAGGTTTCCTGAATTAAGACGAAAAACAAGAATTAGGTCTATACACTCTTCATTAGCTATTGAAAATAATCAATTATCATTATTTCAAGTTGAAGATGTAATAAATGGAAAGCCGGTAATTGGGAAACAAAAAGATATTCAAGAAGTTAAAAATGCTTATAAAGCTTATGAAGAAATTGATAATATAAATCCATATTCTATAGAAGATTTAAAGAAAATACATGGAATATTAACTTTTTTAATTGAAAAAGATGCAGGTAAATTTAGAAATTATGGCGAAGGCGTTTATGATGGAGATATATGTATTTTTACATGTCCACCACATAAATTAGTACCTAGTTTGATGGATAACTTATTTAATTGGATGAATGAAGTTAAAGATAAAATAAACCCACTTATTTTATCTTCGGTATTTCATTATGAATTTGTGTTTATACACCCATTTCATGATGGAAATGGTAGAACTGCAAGATTATGGCAAACTGTAATTCTTTCACATTGGGAAAAAGCATTTACTTATTTACCTATTGAAAGTATGATAAAGAAAAATCAAGAAGAATATTATACTGTTATTCAAAATTGTAATAATGCTAGAGAATCAACTGAATTTATAGAGTTTATGCTAAAAATGATTGATAATACAATAGATGAATTAAATAATTCAAAGGAAATGAAAGATAAGTCTATATTATTACTTTCTGAAAGTGAATTAAAAGTATTAGAATGTATAAAAAGAAATGTTATTATTGGAGCGAAAGATATTATTGAACAAACAAATTTATCAGATAGTACGGTTAGAAGAAGTTTAAGGAAGTTTCTTCAAGATAAAAGAATTGAAACTACTGATAGCCATTACAAATCACCAAATAAAAAATATAAATTGACAGAGTGATGACAGAGATGTGACAGAGTTGAAAATAAGGAGAAAATCAATATTTCAGATTTTCTCCTAAATTAATGATTTACTTAGCAAAAAGCTATGGACACTAATGTTTTGTTAAGTTCATCATAAACTATTTAGTACTAAAAAGTCAAGAAAAACTCGAAATTTAAAATTTAATTCAGCTTTTGAAATGCTTAGAAAATATTATTTTTAGTCAAGAATTAATTTTCTCTGAATCAATTAAAAAATATTAAGTCCAAAATAAATAATTCCCAATAAACTAGCCAAAATAATAAAAAGGGAATTATCAAAAATTAAAACAATATGGTATAAATGCAAAAAAATAAAAAAGAAGGGAAAAGAATGGAACAAAGCCAAAAAGAAAAACAAATAATTCCAATAATTATAATTGCTTTAGTAACAATAATATTCATAATCCTGTCAATATCATATCTAGTATATATTCAAAAACTAACAGACGAAAACACACTAAAAAACCTATCAGAACTAACCAAGCAAGAAGTTGCAAGAATCAGAAAAATAATAAATGAAGAAAATATAAACAATGAAGAATTTGAAGGAATATTTGCTGAATCCTTATATAATGGAGAAGGATATGAATATATAATAAATAGCAAGGGAGAAGTAGTAGCAAATTCAGTTAATAGAGAAAATGGATACAACTTATATAATATTATAAACACATTAGAGGATAAAAATAATCAACAAAAATTAAATAATATGAAAGAACAAATAAAAAGAAATCAAGATGGGCAAGTAAAATATAATGTTAAAGGGACGTATTATTACACATCATACAATTATTTAGATATAAATGATTGGAATTTGGTGATTATTACTAAAGGAAGTGTGATAGCTGAAGAATATAATAAAAGTTTGAAGATAACTTTTTTTGTTGCAATAATAATAAACATGTTAGCAATACTAATTGCAATATATATTATAGTTTCAAATAAAAGGAAAAAAAGGCAGCTATATCAATTAGCATATGTAGATTCAATAACAGGAGTGGGCAACAAAAATTATTTTATAGAAAAAGGAACGGAAATTTTAAAGAAACAAAATAAGCCACATTATTTAATGATAATTGATATAGATAAATTTAAAACATTCAATAAGAAATATGGTAGGAAAAAAGGAGATAAAGTATTAAAAGCAATCGCAATAAAATTAAAAGAAATTATAGGGGAAGATGGGATAATTACAAGACTTGCAAATGATATTTTCGGCATTATTTTTCTTAATCAAAAAGACATAGATGATATAGTTGGAAAAATTAATGGTGAAATATCAAATATAGAAGTAGATGAGAATGAATATAAAATGCTATTGTCAATAGGTATATATAAAATAAAAGATGAAGATAATGATATTTTTGAAATATTGGATAAAGCGTTAATAGCACATAATATGTCAAAAGGAAATTATAACAAAAGATATTTTATATATGATGATAAAATAGAAGAAAAAATGATAAAAGAACATGACATAGAAATGATAATGGAAGAAGGGATAGAAAAGAAAGAATTTAAAGTTTTTTATCAACCAAAAATAAATTCTAAAACTGGAAAAGTAGATGGAGCAGAAGCTCTTGTTAGATGGCAAAGAGAAGATAGATTAATTCCACCAAATGAGTTTATACCGATATTTGAGAAGAACAAGTTTATCATAAAATTAGATAAATATATTTTTGAAAAAGTGTGTGAAGATATTAAAGAGTGGAAAGATAGATTTAATAAAGAAATAAAAGTTTCAGTTAATGTTTCAAAAGAACATTTATTGCAAGAAGATTTTATAGAAGAATATTTAAAAATAGCTAGTAAGAAAAATATAAAACCAGAAGAAATTGAACTGGAAATTACAGAAAGTGCAATGGTAGATGAAGATTTTGATATGTTTAATATTTTCCAAAAAATAAAAGAAACTGGTTTTAAAATTTCAATAGATGATTTTGGAACAGGATATTCTTCATTAAGCATGTTACAAAATATGCCAATAGATGTAATTAAAATTGATAAATCTTTTATAAATCAACCTCAAATACTTGAAGTAATTATGAAGTTAGCTAAAAATATGAATTTAGAGACAGTAGCAGAAGGTATTGAAACAAGTGAACAAGTGCAAAGATTAAAGGGATTAGAAGTAGATTTATTGCAAGGGTATTATTATTCAAGACCATTAGAAAAATCGGAATTTGAAAAATATTGGCGAATAAATCTTGAGTAGATATGAAAACAAATTATTGGTAAAAAATGTAAAATAAGAAAATTTGGCAAAACAATTGACAGAAATGCATCTTTATGATAAAATATTTAACTGTAATCCGCTTAGTCAAGGTTCAAAAAGATTAATTAAGTTTAATTACCTTTAAAAAAGGATTAGCGAGTATACAAATAAGGGAGGTGCATTTTAAATGTACGCAATTATCGAAAGCTGTGGAAAACAATACAAAGTAGCAGAAGGAGATGTTGTATTTTTTGAAAAATTAGATGCAGAGGAAGGTAAAAAAGTAACTTTTGATAAAGTTGTTTTAGTATCTGATGAAGGAAAAGTACAAGTAGGAAATCCTTATGTTAAAGGAGTAAAAGTTGAAGGAAAAGTAATTTTACATGGTAAAGGTAAAAAAATCATTGTTTTCAAAATGAAACCTAAAAAGAATTATAGAAGAAAACAAGGACATAGACAACCATATACAAAAGTAGAAATTACATCTATTAAAACAGCTGCTAAAAAAGCAGAAACAAAAACAGCAAAAGCAGATGAAAAAGCTGAAGTTAAAGAAAAAGTAGAAGCTTAATTTTATATATGAGATAAAAATCAAACAAACCGAAGGGAGTGAGAAAGAATGGCTCATAAAAAAGGTCAAGGTAGCAGCCACAACGGTAGAGAGAGCGAGTCTAAAAGACTTGGTGTAAAAAGAGCTGATGGTCAATTTGTTTTAGCAGGAAATATCTTAGTAAGACAAAGAGGAACTAAAGTTCATCCAGGAACTAATGTTGGAAAAGGTTGTGATGATACACTTTATGCATTAGTAGATGGAAATGTTAAATTTGAAAGAAAAGGTAAAGATAAAAAACAAGTAAGTGTTTATCCAGTAGAAGGATAAGGAGTTACTTACATAAAAATGCGTAGAAAAGAGATATTCTACGTATTTTTTAATTATAATCCTTATTTAAATAATCATAATAGGTTTAAATTTCTTAATTTATTTAGATTAAAATTATTTACAATAAATTTAATATGGGATATAATTTGAGTTAATAATTTAAAAATATAAAATGTCGCATGAGAAACGTCCCCACTGCGACAAAGGGAGGAGAAACAAAAATGGCAAAAATATTAGAAGATATTTCAAGAACATTAAATGAGTACTTATTATTACCAAACTTAACAGATGAAAGGTGTATACCAAATAATGTATCATTAAAAACACCTTTAGTAAAATACAAAAAAGGAGAAGAACCAAAATATTATGCAAATGTACCAATGGTATCTGCAATAATGCAAGCAGTTTCTGGGGAAGAAATGGGAATTGCACTTGCTCGTGAAGGTGGAGTTGCATTTATTTATGGTTCACAATCAATTGAATCACAAGCTGCAATGGTTAGACATGTAAAAAAACATAAAGCAGGATTTATTATAAGTGACTCAAACGTAAAATCAGGAACACCTTTAAAAGATGTTATAGAATTAGTAGAAGAAACAGGACATTCAACAGTAATGATTACAGAAGATGGAACAGCAAATGGAAAATTTATAGGACTTGTTACAGATAAGGATTATAGACTTTCAAGAGATGATAGAAATGCTCCAATAGATAATTTCATGACTCCAAAAGATAAGACAGTATGGGCATATGAAGGAATCAGTCTTGCAGAAGCAAATGACGTGATTTGGGAAAATAAAATTGCATGTTTACCAATCCTAGATAAACAAGAAAACTTAAAATATTTAGTGTTCAGAAAGGATTATGAAGAAAGAAAAAATAATCCAAATTCTTTATTGGATGAAAATAAAAGATACATAGTTGGAGCAGGAATCAATACAAGAGATTATGAAGAAAGGATTCCAGCATTAGTAGACGCTGGAGTAGATTTAATTTGTATGGATTCTTCAGATGGTTATTCAGTATGGCAAAAAAGAACAATTGATTTTGTAAGAGAAAAATATGGAGATAGCGTAAAAATCGGTGCAGGAAATGTAGTTGATAAAGAAGGATTTAGATATTTAGCAGAAGCAGGAGCAGACTTCATAAAAATAGGAGTAGGAGGAGGCTCTATTTGTATAACTCGTGAAACAAAAGGAATAGGACGTGGAAATGCATCAGCATTGATAGATGTTGTTGCAGCACGTGATGAATATCTTAAAGAGACTGGGGTATATATACCTTTATGTTTGGATGGCGGAATTGTACATGACCACCATATTACAATTGCTTTAGCACTAGGAGCAGATTTTGTAATGCTAGGAAGATATTTTGCAAGGTTTGATGAGAGTCCAACAAGAGTAATAAAAAGAGGAAATGGATATGTTAAAGAGTATTGGGGAGAAGGTTCAAATCGTGCAAGAAACTGGCAAAGATATGATATGGGAGGAGATAAAAAACTTTCTTTTGAAGAAGGTGTTGATTCATACATTCCATATGCAGGAAGATTAAAAGATAATTTGGCTATAACTGTTGCTAAAATTAAGTCTACAATGTGTAATTGTGGAAGTATTACAATTCCAGAATTGCATGAAAAAGCAAGACTAACACTTGTTTCTGATGTTAGTATTTCAGAAGGTAGCGCTCATGATGTTATTTTGAAAGAAATAGATAATCAATATAAATAAGAAAAAATCTTTAAAATTTTTTGAAAATGTGTTATTATAAAAATGTGATAAAAATATATAAGGGGGATTTAAATTGAAAAAATTCTTAAAAATTTTTTTGTTAGTAGTTATAGTTTTATTTCTATTAATCCATACATCAAATATCAGTAATGCATTAAGTCAGAATGTATTAAATGAAAAATCAACTGAAAACAGTGTTATTGGACAAAGAAGTGAAGGAAATTATATATTTGATGAACATGAAAATGATAATAAGCAAGAAAATAAAACAAATATAATAGAAAAACAAGAAGATATTGATGTAGTTGAAGCCAATTCTATGCAAAAATCTAGTACATATGTTGGTGATACAACTCATCAATTATTAGAAATTCATTTGGCTAAAAATAGTAGTGGAAAAGGATATGTTTATGGGAAGTTTGTTTTTATAGAGTGGATAGATGGAGTATCTACTGTACCAACTAAAAATCCTACTGTAACACTAAAAAGTGAAGATAATAGCGAAAGTCATGAATGTTTTGTTAAACAAGAGTGGGGGAATACATATTACTTTGACATATTCTTAGATGGAAAAGACTTTAATAAAAAGTATAATTTTGAAGTTACATCAGGAAATGAGAATAATGTATCTGAATATAAAAAGTCAAATATGAAAGTAAATAACCAAAACTTAGGTGAATATGAGGATTATAACGTATTAATTGAAAAAAATGAGTTATCTTTCAAGAAAATCACTTATGTGGGAGATGCTTTAAGTGAATTAATAAGTTTTGGAATTAATAATATAGATAAAGGTAATACATACATCTATGGTAATTTGGTATATGTAGAATGGGTAAATGGAAAATCTACAGTGCCTGAGAAAAATCCAATAGTAACATTAGAAACAGAAGATGGAAAAGTTGTTAAAACATTATTTATAAAACAAATAAGTGGAAATACATATTATTTTGATGGATATATAGATGGAATTGATATTAAAAAAGACGAAAAATATTATATAAAAACAACGTCTGGTGATAACAAAAATATTTCAGAAAACAAAAAAGCAACTTTAAACTTTTCTTCAAAAATAGGAAAATATAGTGATTATGCATATAATGTTTATTTGTATTCAGAGAATACCTTGAAAATAGAAAAAATTGTGTATTATGGTGATGCAACAAACGAAATTACACAACTTAGCTTGACAAATAATGATAAAGGATATAGTTTTTTGTATGGAAATGTTGTATATATAGAATGGATAGATGGTAAATCTACGGTACCAGAATATATTCCAAAAATGAAATTAAAATCAATTGATGGAACATATGAAAAAGAAATGTTTGTTAGTCAATTGGTTGGAAATACATATTATTTTGATGGTTATATAGAAGGAATAGATGTAGATAAGCAATATTATTTAGAAATGGAATCAGGAGATTTTAGGAATCAATCAGAAAATAAAGTTACAAAAGTGAATTTTTCTACCCAAAAAGGGCAATATAAAAATTTTAAATATACTATAAACATTGATAATGAAAATATCATTTCACTTAAAGTTCAAAAATATGAAGGGAATATTGTTACACAATTAAATGACATTTATTTAACAACATCTGTAAGTGGACATCCATATCTTGCCGGAACAGTAATATATGTTGAGTGGGTAAACGGAATATCCACAGTACCAGAATTTACTCCAATAGTAAGAATTAAATCAACAGATGGAACATATTCAAATGCAATGTATGTAAAACAAGATTGGGGAAATACATATTATTTTGATATTGATGTGAGCAATATAGATGTGAATAAACAATATTATTTAGAAGCTGAAACGGGAGATTTACGAAATACAGTACAAACTAAAGTTGTAAGAGTAAATTTATTTGATAAATATTTAGGAGCAGTACCTAAATTTAGAGGTGATACACAAAATAATGTTATAAAATTTCAGAAAATAAATTATGAAATAGGAACATATGGAATAAGTGGATTAAAAACAATAGGAGATTCAAGAGGACAAGATTTAAAATATTATAAAATAGGAAAAGGTCCAAATGTGATGTTTGCAGTTTTCTCTGTACATGGGTTTGAAGACCAGTGGAATTATGATGGTCAAGAATTGACATATATAGCAGAAGAATTCAAAAATAGATTAGTTCAAGCACAAGATATGAATGTGGAAAACAAATGGACAATATATATATTGCCATCAGTTAATCCAGATGGAGCATATTATGGATGGTCAAATAATGGCCCAGGAAGATTAACATTGCATAGTACTGCACCGGGAAATGCAGGTATAGATTTAAATAGATGTTGGCATATAAGTGGAACCAAATATCAAACATACAGTGGAAGAAATTATAATGGAACAGCAGGATTTCAAGCAAATGAGGCAGTAGAATTAAAGAATTTTTTAACTTCTCATCAATCAACTAATGGAAGAAATATACTAGTTGATTTACATGGTTGGTTAAATGAAACAATAGGAGATTCTGGATTAGGAGCATACTATAGAAATCAATTTGGAATGAGTAATCATATTAATTCATATGGCACAGGATATTTAGTTAATTGGGCAAGAGCAAGTTTAAGAAATTGTAGATCTACATTAGTTGAAATGCCAGCAACAGTATGGAGCCATGCAGATGTTGTAAGTCAAAATTTTGCAGGTAAATATATTAATGCTACATTAAATATGTTAGGACATGAATAATTAAGAATAAAGCATAAAAATAGTAAAGAATTCTTCAAGTGTTTTTATATAGTGCATTTGGAAGATAGAATGGAGTTGTTAATGAAACTAAATAAAAAAATTTTAATACCAATTATTATTGTAGTATTTATAATAGTAGTGATAGCTTTTTATGTGAATTCTAAAAAAAATGAAGAAGATGAAAATAATTTAATAGAAAATAATATAAATAATAGTACAAAAGAAGAAATAGTAAACGAAACTGAGCAAAATACAATAAATGAAAATAATACAGAACAAGAAAATGAGAGAATAAATAGTGTGAAAGAGCAATATGGATTTACTGGTGATAATGAATTATATGAAGAAAGTAATAATGAACTATCTATAAAACAAAGTATTGCATATAGAACAGGATTAATAGGCAGTTTAGAACAAAGAATGCCAACATATACTGAAATAAATAACCAAAGAGTTATAGGAGAACCAAATGATGCTGGTATTTGGATTTCGCCATCAAGTAGAAATATATTTTTGAGTTGTATTAATAGTGTTGAAAACTCATATGAAATTGATGAAAATGGATATCTAAAAATAAAATCTGAGGCTAACAGTAAGTATGCTGATAAGATAGATGGAATAAAACGACAGAATAAATTGGTTATTGTTGATATGACAGGAATTAATTATATGGTTGATGTGGTTACAGGAGATATTATAAAAAATGAATTTGAAGCTATGGATCCATATCAAATTTATGAATATGCTGGATATAAAGATGCAAACAAGTCTATTATATTTTTAAATAGTAATCAGAGAAATAAATTAACTAATCAAGAAATTATCGAAACAATGATGGATGTAATTTAAAAGGTAAATATAAAAGGGGGACGTTATATAATGTGCCCTTTTATAGTGGGGCAAATTTTATATGTTATTTGTATATTAAATTGTGAATTGTGAATTTAATATTTTAAATAATTAAAAATTTTGACATAAATCTTGATAATGTAAGAAATAAATGATAAAATCAGACTTGAAAGTAAAGAAAAGTTAGTATAAAAAACAAACTTAAGAGATAAAAAGAAAGGATGTAAACAAAATGGCAAAAATAATTAGTTTTGATATCTGGGATACAATAATAAAAAGAAAATGTCATCCAGAAGAAGTGAAACTTGCAACAGCAAGATATATAGTTTTAAAATATGAAAAAAAATTAAAAGATAAATATAATAATATTTATGAAATATTGAAAAAAAGAGATGAAATAGAAGCGGAAGAATGTAAAAGAAATAAAGATGATGGGCATGATGATGAATGTAGAATTTTAGATGTTTTCAAAATCTTGCAAAAAGAGATTTTTAAAGAAGAAATAGCAGATATTTCAGAAGAATTATTAAAAGAAGAAATAGAACAAGAAAAAAGGGTTATTTTTATAAATCCTGAAATTGTTCCTATCTTTGAAAAATATAAGGATTTAAAAATGTATTGTATTTCTGATTTTTATATGGGAGCAGAGAGTTTAAAAGAATTGTTGAATTATTTGAAGTTGCCGGTAAAAATAGAAAAAATATATAGTTCAGCAGATTATTTATTAAATAAAAGAAGCGGAAATCTATATAAAAAAGCTGAAGAAGAGCTAGGTATAAAACCAGAAGAACATATACATGTTGGAGATAATCAATATTCAGATATTGAAATGGCAAATAGTTTGGGAATAGAAACAATAAAAACTACAAAAACAGAGTTTGATTTTGTGCCTGAAAAAGGAAGAAAATTCAATTTTGATTTATCATATGTAAAAAAAGAGGAAAAGACTAAATATGATAAATTATTTAATAGTGGAGTTGATTTAGCACCATTATTATATTTTTATGGATACAGTATAGTAGAATATTCCATAAAGAATAATATTAATAAAGTGTATTATGCAACAAGAGAAGGTGAAACTTTTATAAAAATACATGAATTGATAAAGAAAAATAATCCATTCGGAGTAGATATACCAGAATTTGATATCATCGAAGTAAGTAGAATGGCAACATTTTCAGCATCACTAAAAGAATTTTCAGTAGTGGAATTGATGCGTTTATGGTCACAATATAGAGTACAAAGCATGAAAGCATTATTTAAAACGTTAGCAATAGATATTGAGTCATATAAACAATACTTAGGCAAATATGATTTAGTTCCAGAGGAAAATATAATTGACCCATGGTTTGATCTAAGGGTACAAAATTTATGTGCTGATAAAGAATTTACAGATAAAATTCAAGTAGAATTAAATAGAAAAAGAAGTGAATTATTAGAATATTTTGAAAATAAAAAAGGTATAACAAATAATAAAGAACCTATGTTTATGGTAGATATCGGATGGAGAGGAACAATTCAAGATAATTTAGCACACATATTTACAAATAAACAAATAGGTGGATATTATTTAACATTGTATGATTTTTATAATTTGCAACCAAAAAATACATATAAATTAAGTTTTATAGATGATAAAAATATAAGAAATAATGAAGTAGCTTGTATGATAACATTACTAGAATGGATTTATAATCCAGGAACAGGTAGTGTTGTAGAATATAAACAAGGAGAAGCCATAAGAAAAGCAAAATCAGAAGAAACAGACATAGTAAAAGAATATATAAAACCATTACAAGATGGAATGTTTGAAGCTGCAAAGATAATTAATGAATATATGAAATATCATCCTTATGAAGCAGTTGAAACAAAAGGATATGTATATGATTTAATTAGAAAAACAAAAACAAATCCAAGCAAAGAATTAGTAGAAGCATATTATAGTATGGTATTTAATGATACATTTGGAACAGCTGAATATGTAGAGAAAGATGATAAATTAACGACAATGCAAAAATTAAATATATTTAAATGTAGAAATATATTAAGAAAAGAATTATGGAAAGAGGCATTTGTGATTTATAATGACATAGGATACATGAATGCACTAACTGGCGCTAAATCATTGGCAAGAAAAGTGCTTGGAAAAGAATAGAAAGGAATGTATATTAAATGCAGGAAGAATATATATTATTATATGGAGATAAAAAACCAGAAGATAATATTTGTATCACAAATATGTTTTCAAATAATCAGCAAATAAATTTGGGTTGGACAGATTTTGACTATAATAAAAATATTAAAACAATTGATGAAATAGTTGAAAAAGGAATATCTCAAATTATATTTTCAGGCCTAGAAATTGGATGGAACAAGTTAATAAAAGATATGAAACAAAAGTATCCTGAGTTAAAAATTAAAGTGATTTGCAATACATTAGATAGTCTATTATATTATGATTATGAAAGGCAAAATTTCTTCAATTTACTAGAGTTATCAAAAGATAATATAATAGATAATATAGCTTTTTTAAGAAAGGGACAATATGAAGTCTATAAAAGCTTAGGATATAAATGTTCATTTTTAAGAGAAAATTATATTTTGGAAGATGATAAAAAGTTAAAAATAAAAGAACCTAATGATGTGATAGATATAGGAATATATCCTTTAAATTATACTTGGGACAAAAATATTTTTAATCAATTGTGTATACCTAAATATATAGAAAATTCAAATTTAAATTATAATAAAATAGATGAAAGAATGGACGATTTTGTGAACACTATGGATATAAAAGCTACATCTGATAAGATAGAAACAATTGATGCAAAACATGTACAAGAAAAAGTGGTTAAAAATGACATTAATGTTGCAACATCGTTTACAGAGTATTTTCATACAGTTTTTTGGATTAGTATGGAACAGGGAATTCCATGTATTATAGGTAATACAGCAGATTTCTTTGAAAAAGAAGAAGATAAAGAATTAAAACAATATCTTGTGACACTTGCAGAAGATAATAGCATTATTAATTCAAAAATGGCAAAGAATTGTATAGATAATAAGGAACAAATAATGGAATTATATAGAAACTGGAAAAAAGAATATAATAAATTGGCAAGTAAAAGCATAGAAAAGTTTTTAGAGAAATAGAAAAAGCGGAGGGTTGTATGCAGAAGTTAAAAAATCTAATAAAAAGATTTGTAAAAAAAGATGGCTTTTTATATAGAATTATTAGAAAAATATATCATGTATTAAGTACAATTAAATATAAAATAACTAATAACAAAAAAATAAAAGAAGAGCAAAAGCATTATTCCGAACAAGTAGAAAAAGCAATTGAAAAAATTAAGCAGTATTATAAAGATAAAGATTATATAGTGTTTTATAATCCAACATGGCTTGGAGTTGCTAATTCAACAAAGGGGTTATTTGAAAATATTGTGCCATTAGAACATGTATATAGTAAAAAAGACATTGATAAATTAGGAAATGCAATTATAGAAAATAATATAAAATCTGTTATATTTAGCCAGATTTGTGATGGTTGGACAGAAACGATTAAGAAAATAAAGGATAAAAATAAAAATATAATTATTAAAGTAATATGGCATGGAAATTGTTATGAATATTTTTCAGATTTTACTTGGAATTTAAATAAGGAAGTAATGAATTTATATAAAGAAAATAAAATTGATAGTTTTGGATTTGTTAGAAGTATAATGTATGAATTCTACAAAAAAGTAGGATTTAAAAGTTATTATTTACAAAACAATGTACATCTAGAAAATATTGAAAGAATAAAAAAAGTATCAAGTGATAAAAGAAAAATTGGAATATATAATGCAGATACAAGGGAATTGAAAAATATATATACATCATTAAGTGCAATTAAATTAGTACCAAATGCGGTTGCAGATGTAGTGCCAATAAATGAAGGTGCTAAAAAATTCACAGAAATATTGCAGTTGGAAACTACAAGTATAAATGACTATATTCCAACAGAAGAATTACTAAAAAGAATTCAACAAAATGAGGTAAATATATATCCAACATTTACTGAAAATGCACCAATGTTTCCGTTAGAAAGTTTTGAAATGGGAGTACCATGCTTGATTGGAAATAATAATGATTATTTTGTGGGAACAAAGCTGGGTGAATATGTTATTTTAACAAAAGAAGATGACGCAGAATATTTAAAAGATAGAATTGTAAATTGTATTGAACATAAAGATGAGATTATGAAATTATATAGAGAATGGAAAAAAGATTTTGATACAAAGTGCAATAATTGGGTAAATGAATTTGTTAAATTATAAATAAATAAGGGAAAATAATGAAAAAGAAAGATGTAGTTATAATAGGTGCTGGTCCTGCAGGACTTACAATGGCATATGAATTGTTAAAAGAAAAAGGAAATGAAAAATATACTGTTAAAATTTTAGAAGAATCACAAGATATAGGAGGAATCTCTAAAACTGTAAAATATAATGGAAATCGAATGGATATAGGTGGACATAGATTTTTCTCTAAAGATGATAGAGTAATGAAATTTTGGAGTGAATTAATGCCTATACAAGGTAAAAACTCATTTGATGATGAAAAGTTGGGAAGACAAAAACCATTAGTAGAAGGTGGACCAGATCCAGAAAAAGAAGATAATGTTATGCTTATTAGACATAGAGTTTCAAGAATTTACTACGCAGATAAGTTTTTTGATTATCCTGTTAGTATGAAACTAGATACTTTTAAAAATTTAGGATTTAAAAGAACGATTAAAGCAGGATTTAGTTACTTAAAATCAGTATTTGTAAAAAAGCCAGAAATATCTTTGGAGAATTTTTTTATAAATCGTTTTGGGAAAGTTTTATATAGTATGTTTTTTGAAAAATATACTGAAAAATTATGGGGTAGGCATCCTCGAGAAATATCTGCTAATTGGGGAGCACAACGTGTAAAGGGGATTTCTATTACAGCAGTTATAAAAGATATGTTCCATAAGTCTTTTGGAAACAAAAATAAAGAAAATACAGAAACCTCTTTAATAGAAGAATTTTGGTATCCAAAATTCGGACCAGGACATTTGTGGGAAACATTAGCAAATAAACTTTCTGAGCAAGGTGCCAAAATTAAAAAAGGATATAGTGTAAAGAAATTAAACTTTAAAGATGGAAAAATAATATCAGTAGAATGTGAAATAGATGGAAAGATTGAAACAATTGAAGGAGATATATTTGTTTCATCTATGCCTATGAATGATTTGATTGCAGGATTTTCTGGAATAGATGTACCTGAGAATATTAAAGACATTGCTAAGAATTTACCTTTCCGTGACTTTATAACTGTAGGACTATTAGTAGACAAGCTAAATCTAGAAAACAAAACAGATATAAAGACATTAGGAAATATTGTCCCAGATTGTTGGATTTATGTGCAAGATCCAAGAGTAAAAATGTGTCGAATACAAATATTTAATAATTGGTCACCATATTTAGTAAAAGATGCAGAACATAAAGTATGGATAGGTCTAGAATATACTTGTGATGAGGGGGATAAGTATTGGAATATGTCTGATAAGGAATTTATTGATTTTGCGATTGATGAATTAATATCAATGAATATAATTAGTAAAGACCAAGTTGAAGACTCACATTGCGAGAGAATAAAAAAAGCTTACCCAGCATATTTTGATTCATATAAAGATATTGATAAATTAATTGATTATATAAATCAAATTGATAATTTATATTGTATAGGAAGAAATGGACAGCATCGTTATAATAATATGGACCATTCTATGGTTACAGCAATTGAAACTGCAAAGAATATTAGAGAGGGTATAAAAGATAGAACTAATATATGGAATGTAAATACTGAAAAAGAATATCATGAAGAAAAAAGTAATATTATTTAAATTGTTTGGAGGTATGTGATATATGAAACCAAAAATTGCATTTATAACAGATACAGATAACTGGGCTTTTTACAATAGAGCAGTTGTACTATCAGAAAAATTAAAGGATTATTACGATTTTAAAATTATACCGGCAACAACAGCTCTTCAAGAAAATGTTTTACAAACTATATTATTAGTACAAGATTGTGATTTAGTCCATTTCTTTTGGAGAGGATTATTATTTTCGTTGGATAACGAAAATGTAATATTTAAGAGAAACAATCTTGATGTAGATGAATTTATAAAGGAAAAATTCACTAAAATAGTAAAAACCACATGTATACCTGACCAGGCTTTGCTTGATGAAAAAAATCTTGAAAAAACAAAAAAAGTATTAAATTTGGTAGATGGATATTATACATTATCAAGTAAATTATTTGATATATATAGTAATTTAGGATGTAAAAAACCACAAAGGTTTATAATTAATGGAGTTAATGATAAATTTTTTATACCAGAAAATTTGGAGAGATTTAATGTAGAAAATTTACAAGATAGGCAAATAACGATAGGTTGGGCTGGAAATAGTGAATGGGGAGATTGGGAAAAGCTTGAAGATTCAAAAGGTGTTTATACAATACTTAAGCCTGCAATAAAAGAATTAAAAGAAGAAGGATATAATGTAGAATTAAAGTTAGCTGATAAAAAAGATAAGATTATTCCTATTGATGAAATGAAAGAATTTTATAATAGCATAGATATTTATGTTTGTGCATCACAAACCGAAGGGGGACCAAATCCAATACTTGAATCAATGTGTAGTGGAGTACCAATAATTTCGACTAATGTTGGAATTGTTGAAGATGTGCTAGGACCAAAAGAGAAAGAATTTATGTTTGAAAGAAGTAAAGATAATTTAAAAGAAAAAATAAAATATTTATTAAATAATAAAGAAAAGTTTAAAGATTTATCAGAAGAAAATCTAGAAAAATCAAAGGAATGCACATATGATGTTATTTCTATGCAATTTAAAGAGTTTTTTGATTATAATTTAAAAAACAAAAATTGTAATTAAAAATTTATTGGAGGTTCTAATGGATAAGGAGATAAAAGAATTAAATAAAAAAATAAAAAATATGGAATTAGCATATCAAGGATTATTAGCTGAATATCAATATGTGATACAAAAAAAGAATGAAAAAGCAAGAGTATTAGAAGAAGAAAATGAAATAGATAAAAAAGAGATAAGAAAAAAAGAAGAGAAAATGGAATACTATAAAAAAGAATTTGAAGAAGCAGTTAAAAAATTAGAAAAATATAAAGCGGAAAATGAAGCTATAAAAAATTCTAGATGGTGGAAATTAAGAGAAAAAATAAAAGGAAAAAAATAATTGAAAAGAGGTAAAAATGCCAAAAATAAGTGTAATTGTTCCAGTATATAATACTGAAAAGTATGTAGAAAAATGTTTAAAATCAATAGTAGAACAAAAAATGAAAGATATAGAAATTATAGTAGTAAATGATGGTTCAACAGATAATTCTGAATCGAAAATACAAAATTTTATTAAAGAAAACAAAAATTTAGATATACAATATTTAAAAAAACAAAATGGAGGCTTATCAGATAGTAGAAATTTTGCTATTCCATATGTTCATGGAAAATATATTTCATTTGTAGATTCAGATGATTATATAAGTGAAGATTTATATAGTAATCTCGAAAAATATATGGATGATGACTTTGATTTAATAAAATTCAAAATGCAGAAAGTAGATGAAAACGGAAATATATTAGAAAAATTAGAAGGTCCAATATTTGGAGAATGTACAGGAGAGGATGGATACGAAAAATTATGTACAAGTGACAAATTTTTAGATCCAGCGTGTATATACTTATATAAAACAAAATTTTTTAAAGAAAATAATTTTAAATATGAAAGAGGAACTTTTCATGAAGATTTTGGATTAACTTCTTTAATTATATTAAATGCTAAAAAATTTGTGTCAACTGGTGAATATGGTTATTATTATGTACAATCAAATAGTAGTATTACAAGAGAAGTTAATTATGATAAGGAAATAAAAAAGGCAAAAGATCTGTTAATACATTATGATAATATGATAAAAAATATTGAAGCATATAATATTACTAAAAAATCTAAAGATTTAGTAAAAAGATATTATACGAATACTGTAATTTTAAAAGCAAAAGATTTAAAAGGAATAGAACTAAGACAATATATAAAAGAGATACAAAGAAGAAAAATTTATAAAAACATAATACCAAGTGATTTAAAACAAACTATAAAAAGAATTATTTTAAAGTTTAATATAAGATTATATATAAAATTTGTAAAATGATGGAGGAATAGAAGATGGAAATGTTAGTTGGTTATACTGGATTTGTAGGTTCAAATATAAATGATATGCATAAATTTAATGGATTATATGACTCTAAAAATGTTAAAGAATCATTTGGGAAAAATCCAGATTTGTTAGTATATTCAGGTGTACCAGCTCAAAAATTTTTAGCAAATAAAGAGCCTGAAAAAGATTTTGAAATAATAAAGAATGCAATAAATAATATAAAACAAATTAATCCAAAAGAAATAGTTTTAATATCAACAATAGATGTTTATAAAAATCCTGTAAATGTAGATGAAGAAACAATAATAGACACAAAAAATTTGCACCCATATGGATATAATAGATATTATTTAGAACAATGGGTAAAAGATAACATAGAAAATCATTTGGTTGTACATTTACCAGGTTTATATGGTAAAAATATAAAGAAAAACTTTATATATGATTTAATTAATTTGATACCATCAATGCTTACAGATGATAAATATGAGGAATTAAAACAAAAAGATAATACATTAGAAAAATATTATGAAAAACAGGATAATGGATTTTATAAAGTAAAAAATTTAGATAATGAAGATAAGAAAATTTTGAAAGATTATTTTAATAATATAGGATTTAGCGCACTTAATTTTACTGATAGTAGAGGAAAATATCAGTTTTATAATTTAAAGTATTTGTGGGAACATATTGAAATTGCAAGAAAAAATAATTTGAAAATTTTAAATCTTGCAACAGAACCAGTACAAATCTCTGAAATTTATAAATATATAAAAAATGAGAATTTTAAAAATGAAATTTTAGTAGATAATATACCAAATTATAATTTCAGAACAAAATTTGCAGAGTTATTTGGTGGAAAAGATGGGTATATTTTTGATAAAGAATTTATTTTAAAAGATATATTCGAATTTGTAAAAAAAAGTGAGAATGATTTAAAATAATGTATTTTGAAAAGGAGAAAAATAAAGTGAAATTATCTATATCTAATATTGCATGGTCAGATAAATATGATAAGGAAATGTATCAATTTCTTTATAAAAACCAAATAGAAGGGATTGAAATAGCACCAACTAGAATTTTTTCAGAAAATCCATATGACAAATTGAAAGAGGCTAAAGAATTTGCAAAACATTTAAAAGAAGAATATAATTTAGAAATTTCATCTATGCAATCTATTTGGTTTGGGCGAAAAGAAAATATATTTAATTCAACTGAAGAAAGAAAGACCTTAATAGAATATACAAAAAAAGCTATAGACTTTGCAAGTGAAATAAAATGTAATAATTTAGTGTTTGGTTGTCCTAAAAATAGAAATATAGAAGAAAGGGATATATGTGTAGAGAAAATATCAAATGAATTCTTCAAAGAAATTAGTGAATATGCGGAAAAAAGAGGAACAATAATTGCGATAGAGCCTAATCCAACCATATATGGTACTAATTTTATTAATACAACACATGAGGCTTTTGAACTAGCACAAAAAATTAATTCTAAAGGCTTGAAGGTTAATGTGGACATAGGAACTGTTATTCAAAATAAAGAAAATATTTTCGAATTAGTCAATAATATAAAATTTATTAATCATATTCATATAAGCGAGCCTAATTTGGAAATTATTGAAAAAAGGGATTTACACAAGGATTTGAAAAATATTTTAATAGAAAGTAAATATGATAGGTTTGTTTCTATTGAAATGAAAAATAAAGAAAATTTGGAAAATGTAAAAAGTGTAATAGAATATGTAAAGGGGATATTTAAATGATATATGAGAATATAAAAGGAGTTCCAAAATTTATTGCAAAAGAATTAGATAGTAAAAGAACGAAATATTGTGTATGTATACCAGTAATAAATGAAGGTGAAAGAATAAAAAAGGAGTTAGAAAGAGCTCAAAAAAATTGTATAGATAAGCAAGCAGATATAATAATTTGTGACGCAGGTTCAACAGATGGTTCAACTGATGAGAATTTGTTAAAGAAATTAGGGGTAAATACTATATTAATTAAGCAAGATATTGGAAAGCAAGCTGCTCAGCTTAGAATGGGTATATGGTGGGCTTTAGAGAGAGGATATGAAGGAATTATAACAATTGATGGAAATAACAAAGATAGTATTGAAGATATACCAAAATTTATTCAAAAATTAGAAGAAGGATATGACTTTGTTCAAGGTTCAAGATTTATAAAAGGTGGACAAGCTATAAATACACCATTAGTAAGATATATTTCAGTAAGGTTATTGCATGCACCTGTTATTTCATTAACAGCTAGAAAGTGGTATACAGATACAACAAATGCGTATAGAGCATATTCAAAAAAATATTTGACACATCCAGATGTACAACCATTAAGAGATATTTTTATGACTTATGAATTATTAGCATATCTTTCTGTAAAAGCAGATCAATTAAAATTGAAAACATGTGAAATACCAGTAAAAAGAGAATATCCTAAGAAAGGAAAGACTCCAACTAAAATATCATTTTTTAAAGGTAATAGTGAATTATTAAAAATATTATTTAAAAATTTAGCACATAAATATGATGTAAAGGGGAAAATACAAGATGAAATATGATAAGATTATTATTGGTGCAGGATTATATGGACTTTATTCAGCTTTATTTTGCGGAAAAAGAAACCAAAAAATACTTGTGCTAGAAAAAGATAATGCAGCATTTAAAAGAGCAACATATATAAACCAAGCAAGAGTACATATGGGATATCATTATCCAAGGTCATATTCTACTGCTATAAAATCAGCTGGCTATTTTGATAGATTTAATAAAGATTATGGATTCTCAATTTTATCAGAATTTGACCAAGTTTATGCTACATCAACAAATTTTTCATGGACAAACGCAGAGCAATTTAAGCAATTTTGTAAGAATACAAATATAAAATGTGATGAATTACCAACTTCAAAATATTTTAAGCAGAGTATGTGTGACGGAGCATTTTTAACTAAGGAATATACATATGATGCACAAATACTAAAAGAGTATTTTTTAAATGAAATAAAAAAGTTAGATAATGTTGAGATTAAATATAATGTAGACATAAAGAGAATAACAAAAAAGGGTAATAAATTTGAAATAGGATTGAATAATTTAAGTGAAATTTTTGAAAGTGAATTTGTTTTAAATGCAACATATGCATCTGTTAATCAAATTTTAAACATTTTAGGATATGAGCCTTTTAAAATAAAATATGAGTTATGTGAGATAATTTTGTGTAAAGTGAATGAAAAACTTAGAAATGTAGGAATAACAGTTATGGATGGACCATTTTTCTCCATAATGCCATTTGGAAAAACGGGATATCACTCATTGACATCTGTAACATTTACACCACATAAGACTAGTTACGATAATCTTCCAACATTTGATTGTCAAAAAGAAAGCAAAGGTTTTTGTACAAAAGAAAAATTAGGAAATTGCAATGACTGTCCAGCTAAACCAAAAACAGCATGGGGATATATGTCAAATTTAGCTAGAAAATATTTAAAAGAAGAATATGAATTTGAATATGTCAAATCTTTATTCTCAATGAAACCAATAATTAAAGCATCTGAAATAGACGACTCGAGACCAACTGTTATAAAGCAATTTTCCGAGAATCCAACTTTTATTAGTGTTCTATCTGGTAAAATAAATACAGTATATGATTTAGATGAGGTGTTGAAATAATGATAAGTAATAAAGAAAAAAATTTTATATCTGCAGTTATTTATGTACATAATTGTGAAAATGAAATAAAAAAATTTTTAGAAAAGTTAAATGAAGTGTTAAATACAAATTTTAATAAATATGAAATAATATGTGTAAACGATGCATCCACAGATAATAGTGTAAATAGAATTAATGAATTTGCGAATAATGTTTCAGATTCTATTGTTACAATACTTAATATGAGTTATTATCAAGGTTTAGAATTATCAATGAATGCAGGAGTAGATTTATCAATAGGTGATTTTGTTTATGAATTTGATAATATTTATATGGATTATAAAATGGATGTTGTAATAGATGTTTATAGGAAATCATTAGAAGGTTTTGATATTGTAAGTGCTTCACCAGATAAAAATAAATCAATTTCGTCAAAACTTTTTTATAAAGTTTTTAATAAAAATGCAAATAATATGTATGAATTAGAAACAGAAAGTTTTAGAATTTTATCAAGACGTGCAATAAATAGAGTTCAATCTATAAATAAAACAATTCCATATAGAAAAGCAGTATATGCAAATTGTGGGTTGAAATTAAGTAACATCAAGTATGAAACAATAAGAAAAACGAGTATAATAAAGGATAAAAAAATAAAAAATCAAAGGAAAGATTTAGCTGTAGATTCTTTAATTTTATTTACAGATGTAGCATATAAAATTTCTATATTTATATCTATTTTAATGATGATAGTTGCAATTGCAACAGGAATTTATACATTATATATTTTTATATGCCAAAATCCAATAAGTGGTTGGACAACAACAATGCTATTATTATCTTTTTCATTTTTTGGTATTTTTACGATTTTGACTATAATAATAAAATATTTATCAATATTGATAGATTTAATATTCAAAAAACAAAAATATATTGTAGAATCAATAGAAAAAATCACGAAGTAATTATGGAAAGATTTAAGGGGAATAGTAAATGAAAGAAATTTT
Source organism: uncultured Clostridia bacterium (assembly GCA_944386755.1). Classification (GTDB taxonomy): domain Bacteria; phylum Bacillota; class Clostridia; order TANB77; family CAG-508; genus CAG-269. Next base: position 23,299 of record CALXCF010000017.1, read on the forward strand.
AAAAAATAAAAAAGTAAAAAAAATTTTAAGTTATGTAATATGTATTATAATTTCTCTATATATATCATATTTAATTATAAGAGTAAATTCTTTTGGCAATAGAATAAATATAATTATTACAATGTTTTTTGTAATAGTAAGTGTATTACTACTTAGGATTTTTGTAAAAAAAATAAAATATCAAAATATAGAAATAAAAAAATTAAAAATTATATTTTTGATATCATTAATTATATCTTTAGGAATATTAGTGACAAATTTTGATTTCTTTGCAAAGAAATATATAGATACCACTGTAGTGATAACTAATTTAGATGAGAAGAATCAAACTGCAAAGGGAAACAATGTAACAATAAGACAAATTACTATTGATAATGTAGTACAAAATCTTGGAGAAATAAATTTCACTAATGGATGGAGTTATGATGAAAATACTGGTTTAATTAATTGTTCAACACCAAATAGTGAACCATTAATATTATCTTTTGCAAAAGCTAAAAATATAGAAATAATTTTTGATAAAAATGACCATAGTGGATTTGTTAATATAAAAGATGGAGAACAAGAAGAAAAACAAGATTTATATTCTTTTACAGATAAATTACAAAGATATGAAGTGCAATCTAATAAGATTATGAGTTTCTTTTCTATTGTAAGGGCAATCGTATCATTTTGTATTTTGACTGTTTTAGCATATATTTTTTGTGTGGCAAGTTATTATACTTATAAGAAAAAGAAATCATTGTTATTACCAGTTTTAGCTATAATTGGAATAACTAGAATTGCATTTTATGGTTTATTACAACCATATGTACTATTTCCAGATTCTGATTCATATATGGATAGTAGTTATATTTTGGAATTAATGCATTTGAATTTGAGAGGAAGGACGCCAGTATATCCAATTATAATTTCATTTTGTAAAATTATATTTGGAACACAGTATTTTATAAATTTTGTTGTATATATACAAATGATAATAAGTTTTATTTCAGTTATATATCTATATAAAACTTTAAAACTATTAATAAAAAGAGAAATACTAATTTCTTTTATAACTATATTATTTGGAATTAGTTTAGCTGTAATAGGATGGGATACTTGTATATTAACAGAATCATTTGCATTATCTGGAACTACTATTTTCATATATCTAGTAATCAAATATTTAAAAACAGGAATATTAAGATATGGAATAACATCAACAATTTTGATATTTATACTAACATTTTTAAGACCATCAGCTCTAGGATTTATGGGTATTTTATTTGTATTTTTCATAATAAGATTAATACTTAACAAAGAAACTAGAAAAATTGATATAAAATGTTTAATATCATCTGTAATAACAATAATAATAACAGTAATTTATGCAGCTATTTTTTATACACAATATGGTATATTTTCAATATCAGATGCAGTTCCTAGACAACAGTTATTTATTTGTGCTGACCAAGATTGGTATAAAGATAGTAGCAATAGAGAATTTGTGGAGCATTTAGAAAACTCATTACAAGAACAAGGAGAAATCTGGGCAGGAATGAAACAAACACTATTTTATTTTAAAAGTGCGAAAATTCAAGAGTTAACAAATGAGTGTAAAGAAAAAAATAGTGCAGAATATAAACAATATATAATAAATACCATAACAGAAAACTCTAACGAAAATTATAATGCTTATCATCTTTTTGTGCCTAATAGTAAAGTTACATTAACATATGCTGCTTCTCAATCATTTTTAATATTGAAAATGATACATGTATATATAATAACTTTTATACAGTTGGTTATTGGATTATATAAATGGATTAGATATAAGAAAGTGCCTTGGATAGATTTAGGACTATTTGCATTCATGTTTACGACATTATTTACAACTTTTGTAGGGACAAATGCAGAATTTATGAGGACATCTTTATGTGTATTACCATTTGCATATATTTCTATTGCACTATATATAAATAGTTTTATTAATATCGAAAGAAAGTTAATAAAAGAAAAATAGAGTTTAAAAGTTATCTAGGAAAGGAGTATTAGATATGCCAAAAGTAAGTGTCATTGTTCCTTTTTACAATGTTGAAGGTTATATAGAAAAATGTTTAGATGCATTAGTAAATCAAACATTACAAGATATAGAAATAATACTTGTAAATGATGGTTCACAAGATAATTCAATATTAATTGTAAAAAAATTTTTAGAAAAATATCCTGAAAAAATGGTATATCTTGAAAAAGAAAATGGTGGGCTTTCTGATAGTAGAAATTATGCTTTGCCATATGCAAAAGGCGAATATGTTGCTTTCTTAGATTCAGATGATTATGTAGAAAAAGATATGTATGAAAAAATGTATGAAATAGCTAAAAAAGAAAATAGTGATATGGTAGAATGTGATTTTTATTGGGAGTATCCCGATAAGAAAAAAATAGATACAGGAGTAATATATTATGGTCAAAATGAAATGGTTGAAAAAGTTAGAGTTGTAGCATGGAATAAATTAATCAAAAGAGAAATATTAGATAAAACTAAAATTGAATTTCCAAAAGGTTTTAGATATGAAGATGTGGAATTTACATATAAATTAGTACCATTTTTAAATAAAGTATCATTTTTGAAAAAGCCATGTGTACATTATGTGCAAAGAGATGGTTCTATATCTAATACCCAAAATGAAAGAAATGAAGAGATTTTTGATGTTTTAGAACATGTAATTGAATTTTACAAAGAAAATGGTATTTATGATAAGTTTAAAAATGAATTAGAATATGTTTATGTGAGATATGCTTTTTGTAGTTCTTTACTTCGAATTGTAAAGATACAAGATGAAAATTTGCAACAACAATTACTGGATAAGACTTGGGATAATGTGAATACTAAATTTCCAAATTGGAAGCAAAATCCAGTGTTAAAGAGGAATAAATCTTTGAAGGATTTCTATTTGAAAACTATAAATAAAACTACTTATAAAATTTATTGTACAATTCTTGGATTAATATAATGCAGATAGGCTAATGATATATTTATATATTTTTCCGTAATCCCCATTCAAGAAAATGTAATTCACATACGTTCAAACATTTTCTAGAAAGGTCCCCCCAATATACTTCAAAATATATAAATATATCATTAGCTAATATAAAGTAGGTACTAAATAAATAGATAGAAAAAAGGATGAAAAGATGAATGTAATTGTAAAAAGAAAAATAGAAGTAGAAGATTTTTTGTGTTTATTAATAATTATTTGTCCAGTTCTAGATATAGTGAGTTTTATATTTAGAAATACTTTTGAGACAAGTATTTCACCATCAACTATTTTAAGACCAATAATTCCAATTGGCGTGATGATATATTTATTTTTTAAAAAAGATAAAAAATTTAAAATATATACAATAGGTGTAGGAATTATATATTTGGTATATGGTTTGATACATTTGTATATATTTGAAAAATTAAAAACAGGGATTAGTTATAGTAATGTAATACATGAAGCACAATATGTTGTGAATTATTCATTTATGATTTTGAATTTATTTTTGTTTATATATCTATTTAAAGATAAAGATACAAAAAAATTAAAAAATAGTGTAATAATATCTATGTATATTTATATAATTTCAATTTATCTAGCTATATTGACAAATACATCATCAAGTACATATATAGAAGGAATTGGAGAAAAAGGTTGGTTTGCAACAGGTAATAGTATTGGATCAATAATGATATTATCGTTATTTATATATATTCCATTATTAACAAATAATAAGTATAGAAAAGTTTTAATACCACTTATAATTTTATTAGGAATATATTTAACAATGCTTTTAGGTACAAGAGTTGGATTATTTGGATTTATTTTAGTTTTAATTTTATATATTGTTGTAGAAATAGTTTATAAATTAATTGTGAATGCTAAAATAAATAAAAAAACAATTGCAATATGTACTTTTGGAATATGCACAATAATTCTTGTTACAATAACAATTGGTTCAACTACACTTCAAAGAAGAAGGCATTTAGCATGTATTGAAGGAAATACTATAGATGAAAACATAAATTCTGAATCACATGTGACAGCAAATATATTGCGATTAAGAAATCAAATAATTGATGGAACATTAGAAGAGAACTATATGAGTGATGCGGAAAAGGAAAGTATTTTAGAGTTATATGATATATGCAATAAAATGGAAATAACAAATAATGACCTAAGAAGTCAACAACTTATATATAATGCTATGCTAGTTAAAAATCAAAAAGATTTAATAGCAATTATTTTTGGTAATGGTTATTTTAACAATTTTAGTGAATTATTAATGGAAATGGAAATACCGTCATTTTTATTTAATTTTGGATTATTAGGATTTACTTTGTATTTTGTACCATTTTTATTAATATTTGTATACTGCTTATATATAGGAATAAAAAATATGAAGAAAATAGACCAAGAATATATGATGTTGATTTTAGGAGCAGGATTTGTATTTGCACTTTCATTTTTGACAGGATATACATTTTTTAATGCATCATCAATGATTATAATAGTTATAATAAATACACTATTAATCTGTAAGATGAGAGAATTAAAAAATAATAAAAGTGAAAAATAGCTACAATTTTACTTTGAAAGGAAAGATAGAAAAAAATGAAAAAAGTAGTATTTGGAATAACAAGTTTAACTATTCGGTGGAGCAGAAAGAGTATTAGTTGATATAGTAAATAAATTGAGTGATGATTATGATATAACAATATTTACGATATATTTAAATGGTGAACTTGAAAAGGAACTATCATCAAAAGTAAAATTGCAAACACTGTGTAATAAATCATTTTTACAACTAAATAAGTTTCAACGAAATATTAGTATGCCATTAAAAGTTTTATTACTCAAAAATAGTATAGCTAAAAAACAGTTAAAGGAAAAGTATGATGTTGAAATAGCTTTTTTAGAAGGACCTATTACTAGGATTTTTAGCTATAAAAATAAAAATGTTAAAAAAATTGCATGGATACATAGTGATATATCACAAATTTTCGGAAATGGATTTAAATCTAAAATTAAAAGATTACTGGATAAAAAAATATATTCAAAATATAATAAGTTGATTTTTGTAAGTAAGGATAATATGGAAAGATTTGATGAGATATATCCAAATGTTAAAGTTGACGAACAAGTAATAAATAATTATATAGATAAAGAAAAAGTTTTAAAAAAAGCACAAGAAGGACAAGAGATAGAATTTGATAAAAATGTAATAAATTTTGTAACAGTTACAAGATTAGTTGAGCCAAAGGCAATAGATAGATTAATTAAGGTGCATAAAAAACTTATAGATAATGGATATTATCATAAAATTTATGTTGTTGGTGATGGACCAGAAAGAGAAAAGTTAGAAAATTTAGTAAAGGTAAATAGTGTTAATGAGACATTTGTGTTATTGGGTAAAAAAGAAAATCCATATCCATATATAAAAAATGCAACATATTTTTGTTTATTATCAAGGTTTGAGGGTTACCCAATGGTGTTGGAAGAAGCTAAAATATTGGAGAAATTTATAATTATTACAAATACAGCATCAAGAGAAGTTATAGAACAATATGATAAAAGTGTCATATTAGATAATAATGAAAATGATATTTATGAAGGAATGAAAGAAATAATAGAAAATAGTAATGAATTGCTAAAAAAGTCAAATAATAATAAAACTTATGATAATCAAGACATAATAGAAAAAATTAAACAAATAATCTAATAAAGGTAGTGAAAATATGAAGGTATCTGTTTTAACTGCAACATATAATAGAGCTGAGCTTTTGAAAAATTTATATAATTCAATTTTAAAAAATATAAAATTTGGACTGGATATAGAATGGCTAATAATGGACGACGGTTCAACAGACGAAACAAAAGAAATTGTGCAAAATTTTCAAAATGAACTAGCAAAACAAATGTTAATTAAAGATAATAAAAATAATTTGGAAATTAAATATTTTAATCAAGAAAATCAAGGTAAAATGGCTGCAATTAATAAATTAGTAGAAAAGGCAACTGGTGATTATATTATGGATTGTGATTCAGACGACTATTTTACTAATAATGCTTTTGAAATAATGAAAAAAAGTATAGAAACCTGCAAAGATGAAAAAGATATTTATGGTCTTTGTTTTTTGAAATTTGACCAAAATGGAAACAATATGGGAAATAAATTTGAAAATAAGAAAACTACTATGTTTGATTTATATTTTAAAGAAGGAGAAGATGGAGAAAAAGCAATCTTATTTAAAAGTGATATTAGGAAAAAATATAAACATGAACTTGAGCACGGAGAAAAATTTGTTACAGAAGCTCGAATGTTCTTTAAAATGGATGAAAAATATAAACTTATCTGTATAAACGAACCAATTATGATATGTGAATACCAAAATGATGGATATACAAAAAATATTATAAATGAGTTTAAAAATAATCCATATGGATATTATAAATTTTTTGAAGAAATTTTACAAAAGGATTTTAAAGGGGTAACTTTTAATAAAAGGTTATATGCTATAAAACATTATATACTTTTTAGTTATTTAACTAAATCCAAGAGAAATTTGAGCAAAATTAGAAATATAAAAAATAAAATATTATTTTCAATTTTGTATGTGCCAGGTATAGCTATGACTAAAATAAAGTTTTCCTAATATTAAATAATGATGATTGGAAATTGTAAAAGAATTGTAAAAAAATATAATATAAAAAATGATAAAATTATTGTAAATTTATTAAATAAATGATAAAGTATAAATAGGCGCTTATCATTTATTTTTTTATTTAAAATTTTAAATTTCAAAATAAAAAATAAGGGGGAATTTTCTAATGAAAAGCACAAAAATTAAGCACATTTTAATTTTATTCATAATTTTTATCGGAATAATATTTAGTTCAAATATATATGCAGCAGATGACATTATAGTGGTATTAGATCCAGGTCATGGTGGATATGATGTAGGTGCAGTAGCAGGTGGAATACAAGAAAAAGATGTTAACTGGAAAATAGCAACAAGGGTAAAAGAAATTCTAGATGCGGAACCAGGAATAACAGGAATATTATCAAGAAATGAAAATGAATGTCCAACTTTAGCTGAAAGGGCACAAGTAGCTAAAAATAATGGGGCAGATTTGCTAGTTAGTTTTCATATAAATTCAAGTACTAATTCTAGTGTAAGTGGTTCTGAAGTTTATATTACTGCAAATACTAATTCAAAAAGATTTTATCAAGCGTCAAACACTTTAGGACAAGCAGTATTAACTAATTTAGCAAATGTTGGTGTCCATTATCATATTTATAGACCAATAAGAAAGTATACAGAAGAAAATAGATATTATTCAGATGGATTTTTGGCAGACTGGTATGGAATAATTAGAGAACCAATGTATTTCGGAATACCCGGAATGATAATAGAACATTGCTATATAAGTAATCCGTTTGATAGAACAAATTACTTAAATGATGTTAAAATTAATCAAATGGCTGAAGCAGATGCAAAGGCAATTATAGCAAATAAAGAACTTTTTAGAATCAATAGAGAAGATAATTTTACAAATAGTGAAATTTCAAAATTAGAAATTAATTCAGATAAAACACATTTGACAGGTGAAGCAATAATAATAGATTGGGTTAATGGAATGCAGACTGTACCAAGTGGGTTACCAAATATAAAATTAGTTTCTACAGATGGTAAATCAACAGTAAATTGTTTTGTATCACAAGTATGGGGTAATACATATTATTTTGACATATGGCTTAATGAATTGGATAGTAGTAAACAGTATAAAATAGAAGTATCAACAACAGACAAGGTTAATGTACCAGTACATTATACAGTAATTCCTAATTTAGGAACATCAAAAGGAATTGGAGAAGATAATACATATTATTATTCAATAAAAGATAATGCAATAAATATAGAAACAAAAGAGTATATTGGAGATTTAAACTCTGAAATAATATCTTTGAAAACATCAAAAGTATCAAATGATGATTACTATATACAAGGTGAAATAATAGCAGTTGAGTGGATAGATGGAGAATCTAATATACCTAGAGAAACACCAGTAATAAAATTGAAATCAACAGATGGAGAAATTAGCAAAGAGTGTTTTGTGAAGCAAGAAAATGGAAATACATATTATTTTGATAAATCTATAAAAAATATTGATTTATCAAAAGAATATATTTTAGAAATAGTTTCTGCAAATGAAAGTAATGTTTCTGAAAATAAAGAGCAATTAATTAACTTTGATAAATTGCCAGAAACTATTGGGAAATGTCAAAGCGAAAAAATATTAAAGATTAGAAATGGAAAATTAATATTTGAAGATTATACATATGTAGGCAATATAAATAGTGAACTAAAACAATTTGATGTAGGAATAGGAACAGCAAATGCAACATATGTAAGTGGAGAAGTAATAGTAGTAGAATGGGTAGATGGAGTATCTACAGTACCAGAAGTAGCACCAAGAATGAGATTCAAAAGTACAGATGGAACAATAGATATGGAAGTATTTGTAACAGCAACAGGAACAAATACATACTACTTTGATAGATATATAGAAGGAATAGATACAAATAAAAAATACTATTTCGAAATAGAATCAGGAGATAGCAATAATGTATCAGAAAATAGAAAGATGAATGTATATTTTTCAAATACAAAATTTGAAAATACAGTAGTAGGAAAATATAAAGGACAAAGAATAAGGTTAAAAGGACAAGAGATAACTTTTGAGAAAGATACATATGTAGGAAATATAAATAGTGAATTAAAGCAATTTAATGTAGGAATAGGAGTAAATAACTCAACATATGTAAGTGGAGAAATAGTAGTAGTAGAATGGGTAGATGGAGTATCTACAGTACCAGAAGTTGCTCCAAAGATGAGGTTTAAAAGTACAGATGGAACAATAGATATGGAAGTGTTTGTAACAGCAACAGGAACAAACACATATTACTTTGATAGATATATAGAAGGAATAGACACAAGTAAAGAATACTATTTTGAGATAGAATCAGGAGACAGTAGAAATATATCAGAAAATAGAAAGATGAATGTATATTTCTCAAATACAAAATTTGAAAATATAGTTGTAGGAAAATATTATGATTATAATATAAGACTGCTAGGGCAAAAAATACTGTTTGAGAAAAAATTATAAGAAGATTTTTATAAGAAATAGGGGGATGAAGTGTGAAAAGAAAAATAATGTCAATTATTTTATTGTTAATATTCTTTATTCAAGTGTTAATATCAGAGAGTTTAGGAATGCAAGTGATAATGGAGTTTAGGGAAGAAACTACTGAAGCAAATCGAGAAATAGAAATAAAAGATCCTCATTTTGAAACATATTTATGGCAATACTATGACGTGAATAAAGATGAAAAAATAACAGAAAACGAAATAATAAATATAGAAACATTAGATATAAGTAATGCAGAGATATCTAGTATAGAAGGTATAGAAAATTTTGTGAATTTAAAAAATCTTTATGCAGTGAATAACAAAATAGCAGATATAACACCTATAGAAAATTTACAAAAATTAGAGTATATTGATTTTGATAATAATCAAATAAGAGATATAACTCCATTAGTTAATCAAAAAGATAGAGAAATTAAAGGTAGACTATCAAATAATTATATAGAAGATATAACACCATTTAAAGATTCTAAAAGTGATTTATATAACTTGATAGATCTTACAGGAAATTATATAGATATTTCTGAGGGGACAGAAAATAGAAAAGCATTAGAGCAAACAATAATAGATCAAAAAATTTTAGCATATAGAATAAGCAAAATAGAACTAAGCCAAAAATATGGTTCTCCTGAAGAAAGAAATGACATTTTAGATTTAAAAGACAATATAAAAGAAAAACTGATGAGTTATGATTTTAATATGGATAAAGATGAAGATGGCAAAATAACAAAAGGCGAATTAAGTGATTTTTATGTAGAGTATAAAATGGATTTTTCTGATATGGATTTAAATGATGATGATATTAAATTTATAAGCTATTTAACTAATATTACTGAATTAGATTTATCTGGAAATAATTTAAATGATGTATCAAACATAGCTGGGATGAATAATATAAGAAAATTGAACTTGTCAAATAATAATGTAGATATTAATACATTAGCAGATAAAAGATATCTAGCAGTATTGAATTTATCAGGTAATAATATATCAGATATATCGATATTAGACAAATTAGAATATGATTCAAGAGAATATTATGAATGGAGTGTAGAAAATGAATTAGAAAAAAGAAATATAAAAATATATTTAGCAAATAATAACATAAGCGATATAAGTGCAATAAAAAATATAAGGCGAATTTCAAAGCTGGATTTGTCAAATAATGAAATTACTGATATAGCTCCATTAAAAGATTATGATTTTTATTGTTATGAAGAAGATGGACAAGTATTTGAAATGATTGAAATGTTTGAAGAAATAGATTTTTCTGTAAATAAAATAAATCAAAATGTAGAAGGAAATAAGCAAACAATAAAAAAATTTAAGGATAAAGGAATAAGACTAGATATTCAATCTCAATCTCCTGCATTCATAGATATTAATATAAAAGATGAAAAGTTGAAAAAATATTTGTTAGAAAATTATGATAGTGACGGTGATAATAGAATCACAGATAATGATGCTAATAGTTTGTGGGAGATAGATATAAGTAATTTAGGTATATCAAGTATAGAAGGTTTAGAAAATTTTTATGACTTAGGAAAAATACATGCTGAAAATAATAATATAGTAGATATAGAACCATTAAGAAATTTAGAAAATTTGAAGTATTTAAATTTCAGAAACAATAAAATAAAAGATATATCACCTTTATCTAATAAAGAGAAGATTGAAGAAAGATGTGACTTTACAAATAATTATATACAAGATATAACACCACTTAAGGATTTGAAAACTGATATATTTAATTTGATAGATTTTTCTGGAAATTATATAGACATATCTGAAGGAACTGAAAATAGGAAAGTATTAGAAGAAAAATTATTAGATATAAATAATTTAAACTATAGAATAGACGCATATGAATTGTCGCAAAAATATGGTTCACCAGATGAAAGAAATGATGTGTTAGATGTAAAGAATAATTTGAAACAAAAACTTATTGAATACGGAGTGGATAAAAATGGTAATAGGCAAATAACAAAAGGAGAATTAAATGATTTTAATTCAGAGAAAATTATGGATGAAAAAGGTATATTTAATGAGTGCAAAATAGATTTATCTAATATGGGGCTGACAGATAAAGATATTGAATGTTTGGGCTATTTGAATTGTATTTCTGAATTAGATTTATCACATAATAATCTTACAGATTTAACACCGATAGTACATATAAAAAATGTAAGAAAATTAAATTTATCTAACAATAAGATAATAAATGTTGATACATTAATAAATAAAGGATTTTTAATAGAACTAAATCTATCTAATAATAATATAACTGATATATCATCATTGGATAAATTGGGATATAATGCGGGTTTATATGGATGGTATGATTGGACAATAGGCGGAAATTACTCAAAGGAAAGAATGATAAAAATTGATTTATCATATAATGACATATCAAATATAGATGTGATAAAAGGAATAAGAAGAATAGCAAAACTTGATTTATCACATAATAAAATTAATGATATATCTCCATTAAAAGATTATGACTTTTATTGTTATGAATATGAAGATAATGGTCAAATAATAGAATCACTTTTTGCTTTTGAGGGTATCGACTTGTCATATAATAATATAAACATTAGTAAAGAAAAAAACGAGCGAGCAATAAAAGTATTCCAAGATAGAGGTGTAAATTTAATTTATGATAATCAAGTATTGGTCAATCAAAATGAATATGTAGGAAAATTAAATACAGAACTAAAACAATTTAATGTAGGAATAGGATTAAATAATTCAACATATGTAAGTGGAGAAATAGTGGTAGTAGAATGGGTAAATGGAGTATCTACAGTACCAGAAGTAGCACCAAAGATGAGATTTAAAAGCATAGATGAAATAATAGATATGGAGGTATTTGTGACACCAACAGGAACAAATACATACTACTTTGATAGATATATAGAGGGAATAGATACAAGTAAACAATACTATTTCGAAATAGAATCAGGAGATAGCAATAATGTATCAGAAAATAGAAAGATGAATGTATATTTTTCAAATACAAAATTTGAAAATGCAGTAGTAGGGAAGTATAAGGACAAGAGAATAAGATTAAAAGGACAAGAAATAACATTTGAAGCAGATACATATGTAGGAAATATAAATAGTGAACTAAAACAATTTAATGTAGGAATAGGAGTAAATAATTCAACATATGTAAGTGGAGAAATAGTGGTAGTAGAATGGATAGATGGAAAATCTACAGTGCCAGAAGTTGTGCCAAAGATGAGGTTTAAAAGTACAGATGGAACAATAGATATGGAAGTGTTTGTAACAGCAACAGGAACAAACACATATTACTTTGATAGATATATAGAAGGAATAGACACAAGTAAAGAATACTATTTTGAGATAGAATCAGGAGACAGTAGAAATATATCAGAAAATAGAAAGATGAATGTATATTTTTCAAATACAAAATTTGAAAATACAGTAGTAGGAAAATATAAAGGA
>CALXCF010000018.1 GCA_944386755.1 uncultured Clostridia bacterium
TTCTCAACAGCAGCAGATGGTCAAACATCAGTTGAAGTTCACGTATTACAAGGTGAAAGAGAAATGGCTGCATATAATAAAACATTAGGAAGATTCCAATTAACAGGAATTCCAGCAGCACCAAGAGGAGTACCTCAAATCGAAGTAACATTTGATATAGACGCAAACGGAATTGTTCACGTATCTGCAAAAGATATGGCAACAGGAAATGAACAAAATGTTTCAATTACAGCTTCAACTAACCTTACAGATGAAGATATAGATAAGGCAGTAAAAGACGCTGAAGCACATGCAGAAGAAGATAAAAAGAGAAAAGAAGAAATCGAAGTTAAAAATAATGCTGAAAGTTTAATCTATAACAGTGAAAAAACTTTAAAAGACTTAGGAGATAAAATAAGCGGAGAAGAAAAAGCAAAAGTTGAAACTGAAATAGATAATACTAAAAAAGCATTAGAAACAAACGATACAGCAAAAATCAAAGAAGCAACAGAAAAACTAACAAAAGTATTCTATGATATGTCAGAACAATTATATAAAAATGCAAATCCAAATGGTGCTCAAGGAGCAGGAGTTGATCCAAATGCAGCAAATAATGCACAAGAAGGAACAGACAATAATGCAAATGGAAATGATGGAAATGTATATGATGCAGATTACAAAGTAGAAGACGACGGAGATAAAAAATAGAATAAGACTAAAAGTGAGGTTGGAGGCATAATGCAAAGTTCCAGCCTCAAAATTTAGTAAAAATATAAGAGGAGCGACATATGTCAAAAAAAGATTTAAGTATTTCAGAAATGCAAAAAATGCAACTTGATTTATATGAACAAAACAAAGATAAATGGGATGATATGGAACCAAAGGCTGCTAAAAGTCACATGTTATATATGATTGAAGAAATTGGAGAATGTATTTCAATTATAAAGAAAAAAGGAATTAATGCGATAATGCAAGATTCAGATGTAAGAAGTAGATTTTTAGAAGAAATAACAGATGTACAAAATTATTATATAGAAATTTTAAATAGATTGAAAATAACTCCAGAAGAATATTCAAATGCTTATATAGAGAAGCATAATATTAATATGAAAAGGAATTATGAAAAAGATAATAAGGAAAAATATAATAAAAAGACATTTTAGTAGGAGGAAAAAATGGCAAAAAGAGACTATTATGAAGTTTTAGGAGTAAATAAAAATGCAACTGATGATGAATTAAAAAAAGCATATCGTAAACTTGCAAAAAAATATCATCCAGATGCAAATCCAGATAATAAAAAAGAAGCAGAGGAAAAATTCAAAGAAGTAAATGAAGCATATGAAACATTATCTGACCCACAAAAAAGAAGGATGTATGACCAATTTGGTGCTGATGGACCACAAGGATTTGGTGGAGGCCAAGGACCATTTGGTCAAGGCGGATATTATTCATATAGTAGTTCAGGATTTAATGGATTTGACGATTTTGGAGACTTAGGTGATATCTTTTCATCATTTTTTGGAGGAGGTTTTGGAGGTAGAAGTTCTGGAAGAAAGAAAAATGGACCTAGAAAAGGTGCAGATTTAAACTTCAGAATGGAAATTACTTTTGAACAAGCATTTTTAGGTGTTGAAAAGGAAATAATCGTAACTAGAAACGAAACTTGCGATAATTGTCATGGTACAGGAGCAAAGCCAGGTACATCAGTTACAAAATGTACAACATGTAATGGTACAGGTCAAGTTACTCAAGTTCAAAATACAATACTTGGACAAATGCAAACCAGAAGAACTTGTACAGTTTGCCATGGTACAGGTGAAATAATAAAAGAACCTTGTGAAGTTTGTCATGGTAATGGTACAGTACGTAAACAACCAAGAATTAAAGTGAAAATACCAGCAGGTATTGATGATAATCAAACAGTAGTATTAAGAGGAGAAGGTGAACCTGGAGAAAAAGGTGGACCAAAAGGTGATTTATATATTACGGTTAGAATAAAGAGACATAGTATCTTTGCGAGAAGTGGAAATAATGTTACATGTGAAGTGCCGATTACAATTACACAAGCAACATTAGGTGCAGATTTAGAGATACCAATGGTAGATGGAACAAAAGTAGTTTACAAAATACCTGATGGAACTCAAACAGGAACTAAGTTTGTAATTAGAAATAAGGGATTTAAATCTGTAAATTCAAGTAGTACAGGTGATTTTGTATTTACTGTTAAGGTACAAACTCCTAAGAAACTAACAAAAGAACAACGTGAATTGTTAGTTCAACTGGCTAAGACTATGAATGAACAACCTCCAATTAAGAAACGTGGATTTTTTGGATAAAAAGCGTTTTTATTTCAAAAACGTATATTTTCAATAAAAATAATGGAAAATATTGTAATTTACAAAATTATATGTTAGAATATAGATGTTTAAATTCATATTTTAAATCAAATAGCAAAATAAAATAGCTCCAAAAGATTTAATTAGATACTAATCTTTTGGAGCATTTTATAACATAAATGAAAGTCTATGGTAAATGAATTAAAAAAAAGTAAACTTTACAAATTCTCTAGACTTTCCAAAGCAAGAGTAATCATTTTATTAAGACCGGTTTCACGTTCTTCAGCAGTTGCAGAAGCCTTTTCGCTACTAGAATTTGCAACATCGACAACTGACATTAAACAAGCTGCTTTCCTATTTAAATATTTAGCAACATAAAATAGTGAGAAAGCCTCCATTTCAGCAGCAATTGGATTAATATCTTTAGGTATTCTATTAAGAAATTTATCAAAATCTTCCATATATACATCAAAGAAATCAGTACAAATTGTATTCCCACTTGTAATAGGTATTGCACTTTTTTCAGATGCAAGTTTTATTGCATTATTTAAATCATTATTTGAATTAACAATATGACAAACTTCATTATTTAGTGCCAATGCAAAATTTGATTCACTGTATACTTTATCTGCAAGAATAATATCAAATAATTTTAATTCAGGTTTATATGCTCCACAAGAGCCAATTCTAATTATATTTTCAACATCATAAAACTTATATAATTCATAGCAATAAATTCCCATACTTGGCATACCCATTCCAGAAGCCATTACAGTAACTTCATTTCCTTTGTATGTTCCAGTATATGCAAAAATTCCTCTAACTTGATTTACTAATTTTGCATTTTCTAAAAAATTCTCAGCTATATATTTTGCTCTAAGTGGGTCTCCTGGCATTATTACAGTTTTTGCAATTTCTCCTAATTTTGCTTCATTATGTGGTGTTGGCATTTAAATTCCTCCTTTATATTTTTTATTAACAAAATTTTATTTATAATGTTAGTATACCACAAAAATCTTAAAATACAAATTGAATTTAATGTGCACAAAATTTTGAATATTTTTAGCTAATCTATTGTAAAACATCAAAAAAAGTGATAAACTATTAGTAGATTTAAAAAAAACCAAACTTTTCGGGTTTGAATTTTTTAAATCTTTTTTGTTTTTTGGAATAGGAGGAAAAAATGAATACAAAGTACATATTTGTAACAGGAGGAGTAGTATCAGGACTAGGAAAAGGAATAACAGCGGCATCATTAGGAAGACTACTAAAAAATAGAGGATATAAAGTAACAATACAAAAATTTGATCCATATATCAATGTAGATCCAGGAACAATGAATCCATATGAACATGGAGAAGTATTTGTAACAGATGATGGAGCAGAAACAGACTTGGATTTAGGACATTATGAAAGATTTATAGATGAAAATCTAACACATAACTCAAGTGTCACAATGGGAAAAATATATCAAAGTGTAATTGAAAAAGAAAGAAGAGGAGATTATTTAGGAAAAACAGTACAAGTAATTCCTCATATTACAAATGAAATAAAAGAAAAAATATACGGATTTGAGGAAACAGATACAGATATTGTAATAACAGAGGTTGGAGGAACAGTAGGAGATATTGAAGGATTATCAATTATCGAAGCAATTAGACAAGTTGGACTTGAAAAAAATCCAGAAGATGTTTTATATATTCATGTAACATTATTACCATATATATTTGGTTCAAATGAGATAAAATCTAAACCAACACAACATTCTGTAAAAGAATTGCAGAGTTTAGGTATAAAACCTAATATTTTAGTTTGTAGAACAGAACAAGATATACCAGAAAATATTAGGGAAAAATTATCACTATTTTGTAATGTTAGAAAAACAAGTGTAATCCAAAATAAAACAGCAGATTGTCTATATGCAGTACCATTGATGCTTGAAAAAGAGGGATTAGCAAGAGAAGTATGTAATCATTTGAAATTAGATAATTATATTCCAGATAATTCACAATGGGAAAAAATGATAGAAGATATCAGAAGTATAGAAGAAGATAAGGTTGTTACAATTGGATTAGTTGGAAAATATGTAAAATTAGAAGATTCATATATTTCTGTTATAGAAAGTCTATATCATGCAGGATTTGCAAACCATGTTAAGGTAAAAGTAAAATTAATTGACTCTGAAAAAATAACAAGAGATAATGTAAAAGAACAATTACAAGGAATTGACGGAGTTGTAATACCAGGTGGATTTGGAGATAGAGGAATCAATGGTATGATAGAAACTGTTAAATATGTTAGAGAAAACAAAATTCCGTTTTTAGGAATATGTTTAGGAATGCAAATGGCAGTTGTTGAATTTGCAAGAGATGTTTTAGGTATTAAAGATGCAGATTCAGAAGAATTTAATAAAGAAACTCCAAACCAAGTAATTCATATAATGGAAGAACAAAAAGAAATCAAGAAAAAAGGTGGAACAATGCGTTTAGGAGCATATCCATGTATTATAAAAGATAATACTTTAGCTAAGGAAATTTATGAGCTAGATGAGATTTCAGAAAGACATAGACATCGTTATGAATTTAATAATGATTATAGAGAACAAATAGAAAAAGCAGGAATGAAAATTTCAGGAACATCACCTGATGGATTATTAGTTGAGATGGTAGAATTAGATAAAAAAACACATCCATATTTTATAGCAGGGCAATTCCACCCAGAATTAAAATCAAGACCAAATAAGCCAGCACCATTATTTGTTGGATTAGTAAAAGCATGTCGCATTGGGGACGTTTCTTAATGAGACATTTTGTCCATTTTGGGACAGATGTTTAATATTAAATAAGAGATGTGTCCCAAGATGGACATTTTTGGCCAAAAAGAAACGTCCCCAAATGGACGTTATTCTTTTTTCTTATTTATATCTTTTTCGCTTACAACTTCTTTCATAGCTCCTAATGCACCCAAAGCACTTGTTGCTTCAAAAGGAATAAATACTTTATTTGCATCACCTTTAGCAACTTCCTCTAAAGCTTCTAAAGATTTTAATTGAACTAATTTATCATCAGGGTTAGCCTTCTTAATAGCATCATAAACCATTTGAATTTCTTTGGCTTTAGCTTCTGCTACTTCTCTAATTGCTTGAGCCTCACCAGTTGCTCTTCTTATTTGAGCTTCTTTATCAGCTTCAGCCTCTAAGATAGCAGCTTGTTTCTTACCTTCTGCAATAGTGATTGCTGATTGTCTTTGAGCTTCAGATTCTAGAATCATAGCTCTTTTATTTCTTTCTGCATTCATTTCTTTTTCCATTGCATCTCTGATGTCTGCTGGTGGTGTAATGTCTTTGATTTCAACTCTGTCTATTTTACATCCCCATCTATCAGTTGCTTCATCTAATACAACCCTTAATTGATTATTGATACCATCTCTTGAACTAAATGTTTCATCTAAGTCCATTTTACCAATTATATCACGTATTGTTGTAATAGCTAAGTATTCGATACCTTTTTTCAAACTTTGAATTTCATATACTGCTTTTGCTGGGTCTGTTATTTGATAGAAAACAACAGTGTCTATTGTAATTGTAACATTATCTTTAGTAATAACTCCTTGAGGTGGTACGTCCATTGTTTGTTGTTTTAAGCTAACTACACTTCTAACATGGTCTAAAAATGGAATTATAATTGTAAGACCTGCATCAGCTACTTTATAGAATTTACCTAATCTTTCAATTATATATACCTCAGATTGTTTAACGATTTTGATTGACATGAATGCTATTATTAAAATAATAACAAGTAAAACTAATAAAAACCACATAATTTTATCCTCCTTAAATATTGGTTTATAATTTGATTACTTTTTAACAATTTAAAAAATATAAATCTATTTTTTAATAGGTGTGACAACTGCTTTAACACCTTTAATTTCTAATACTTCAACTTCAGTTCCTTTTGGAATATCGATATCGTCTTTTCCTACTGCACTCCATGTTTCTCCGTCTATTTTTACTTGACCCTTTGCATTTATTGAGTCAATTTCTTTTGTAACAATTCCATTTTGTCCAATGATTGAAAATGCATTTGTTTTTACGTTTTTTGTTTTTGCAAATTTCTTAACAAATGGTTTTGTTGCAAAAATTAATATTGCAGATGATATAACAAACACTGCTGTTTGAATTAGTATACTATCAGTAAATAGACTAACTATCATAGATATTAATGCTCCTATTGCAAGCCAGAATACTAAAAATCCTGTTGTCATTATTTCTATTACTAAGCATACTCCTGCAATAACTAACCAAATTTGCCACATATTAAATTTCCTCCTTTGAATTCCAACTATTACTATTATATCATAGTTTTGGAAAAAAAGAAATACTTTTATGTAAATTTTATTCGAAAAGAGACGAATTTTGATAAAAATATTAAAAACTACATTTAATTTTATGATGAAATACTTGAAATATCACAAAATTTGAATAAAATGCTTGACAAATCAAAAAAAATAGTGTAAAGTATATTAGCATTACAAAAAGAAAGAGGTAGTCAAATGGAAAAGAACGTAAAAATAAGCATACTATGTCAATTATATGGCAAACTATTAACAGAAAAACAATATGAAATCCTAAATGACTACTATAATAATGACTTGTCGTTATCAGAAATAGCGCAAAATAGTGAAATTACCAGACAAGCTGTTAGAGACATTTTAAAGAAAGGGGAAAAGAAACTTTTCGAGTATGAAGAAAAGTTGAATTTTATGAAAAGGACGTTAAATCAAGAAAAGAAAATTACAAAAGTTTTAGCTGAATTGACAAAAATTCAAAAAGACTACTCAGACAAACAAGTAGCAAGTGTCTTAGAAAACATAAAAAAAGAATTAAATTGTCTAATTTAGCTAACAAAATAAGCTAGTGTGATATGTTTTAAAATAAATGCTAAAAGAAAAAAATAAAAAAGAATGGAGTTGTGAAATATGGCTTTTGAAGGATTATCTTCTAGATTACAAGAAATAACAAGAAAAATCAGAGGAAAAGCAAGAATTACAGAATCTGATTTAAAAGAAATGTTAAGAGAGGTAAAACTTGCACTTTTAGAAGCTGACGTAAACTATAAAATAGTAAAAGAATTCATTGCAACCATTCAAGAAAAAGCACTAGGTCAAGATGTATTAAAATCACTAACACCAGGACAACAAGTTGTAAAAATAGTAAAAGACGAATTAGTCGAATTACTAGGTGGAACTGAAAGCAAAGTAAACTTTACACCAAATCCACCAACAATAATAATGCTAGTAGGATTGCAAGGTTCAGGTAAAACAACAACAGCTGGAAAATTAGCAAATCTATTTAGAAAACAAGGTAAAAAGCCATTGCTAGTAGCATGTGACGTGTATAGACCAGCAGCTATAAAACAATTGCAAGTAGTTGGAAAACAACTAAATATACCAGTATTTGCTAATGAAAATTCAAAAGATGTTGTTCATATAGCAAAACAAGCTATATCTACTGCCATATCAAAATTAAATGATGTAATAATACTAGATACTGCAGGTAGATTGCACATAGATGAAGCATTAATGACTGAACTTAAAAACTTGAAAAGTAGTGTAAAACCACATGAAATACTTTTAGTTGTAGATAGTATGACAGGTCAAGATGCAGTAAATGTTGCAACACAATTCAATGAAGAAGTAGGAATTGATGGAGTCGTACTTACAAAACTTGATGGTGATACTCGTGGTGGAGCAGCTTTATCAGTAAAAAAAGTTACAGGAAAGCCTATAAAATTTGCAGCAACTGGTGAAAAATTGAGTGATATAGAAGTTTTCCATCCAGATAGAATGGCACAAAGAATTTTAGGAATGGGTGATATTTTATCTGTTATAGAAAAAGCAGAAGAAGCATTTGATTTAGAGCAGGCGGAAAAATTGGAAAAACAGCTTAAAAAGAAAGAACTAGACTTAGATGACTATTTAGCACAACTAAGACAAGTTAAAAAAATGGGATCATTTTCTTCATTATTGAAATTGATTCCGGGAATGAATCAGATAAAAGATTTAAAAGTTGATGATAAAGAATTTGTAAAAATTGAAGCTATTATTTGTTCAATGACAAAAGAAGAAAAAAGAGATACAAGACTTTTAAATGCTAGTCGTAGACAAAGAATAGCTAGACGGAAGTGGAACTTCAGTACAAGACATCAATAAATTTATTAAGTCTTTTGAAATGACACAAAAAATGATGAAGCAGTTGAAAAATAACAAAGGTGGAATGAAAAAATTGATGAATGGCATTGATATGAATTCTTTGAAAAACTTTAAAGGGATTTAGGGGACGGTCCTAAAAATCCCTGTTACTAGAAATTTTTGGTAATATTCTAGAAAATTTTTTAGTTATTAAATTGTTATTAAATTTTTTAATTTTATAAATATTTAAGTTGATGCGGTGACAAATAAAGGAGTGTCCCTAATTCCCTAAAAGCAGGGATTTTAAGGACCGTCCCTAAATCCCGTTCACAAATTTCAGGAGGTGAAATAAATGGTAAAAATTAGATTACAAAGACAAGGAAAGAAAAAAGCTCCATTTTATCATATTGTTGTAGCAGATTCAAGAAGCCCAAGAGATGGTAAAATAATTGAGCAATTAGGTACATATGACCCAATGACAACTCCAGCAACTATTGTTTTAGATAAAGAAAAAGTAGAAAAATGGATTAAAAATGGTGCAAAACCAACAGACACAGTTAAAGCTTTAATTGAAAAGAAATAATAAATGTTGATTAGTGTAAGTGTTAGAAAACATTATTAAATTAACGTATGAAATTACGATTAAAGTGGAGGCGTTAAGATGAAAGAAATTTTAGAGACAATTATTTTAAATTTAGTAGATAACAAAGATGCTGTTGAAATAAAAGAAGTAGATGGCGAAAAATCTATTATATTTGAAGTAAAAGTTGCAGATACTGATATGGGAAAAATTATTGGAAGACAAGGCAGACTTGCAAGATCAATAAGAACAGTCATGAAATCAGTAGTTGGAAAAGAACACAAAAAAGTTTCAGTAGAATTTATTGGATAAATTTGAAAGGAAATGTTAATGACAAAGTATTTAGAAATAGGTCAAATTGTTAATACATTTGGAATTAAAGGAATGGTAAAAATAAAACCATTTACAGATGATATTAATAGATTTGATAGACTAAAAAAAATATATATATCAAACAAGAATGGGAAAAAAGAATATCAAATACAAGAAGTGAAATATCATAAAAATATGGTATTGATGAAATTAAAAGGTATTGATACACTAGAACAAGCTGATTTATTACGTCAAAGCTATTTATTAGTAGATAGAGCAGATGAGGAACCTTTAGAAGAAGGTGTTTACTATATAGTAGATTTATTAGGATTAGAGGTTTATACAGACGATAACAAATTACTTGGAAAAGTAGATGATATTTTTAATACTGGAAGTAATGATATATATGTAGTAAAAGATGAAATGGGAAAACAAATCCTTTTACCAGGAATTCCAGATGTTTTAAAAAATGTGGATTTAGAAAAAGGAAGAATAACAGTTCATCTAATACCAGGTTTAATAGTTTAAAATCATGGTGAATTGCCAAAATTAATTATTTAAAGTAATTTAAACTACTTGTGATTCGTGCTATTGAAAGGAGAATTAAAGTGCAATTTGATGTTTTAACACTTTTTCCAGAAATGTTTGAACCAATCAAACAAAGCATTTTGGGAAAAGCAATCGAAAATGAAAAAATAAAACTAAAATTGGTAAACATTAGAGACTTTTCAAAAGACAAACACAAAAAAGTAGATGATACACCATATGGTGGTGGTGCAGGAATGGTTATGAAACCAGATGTAGTATATGATGCATATAAATCAGTATATAGAGAAAATGCAAAAGTAATATATTTATCACCACAAGGGAAAACATTAAACCAAAAAAAAGTTGAAGAATTAAGTAAGGAAAAACATCTAATTTTATTATGTGGTCATTATGAAGGAATAGATCAAAGACTAATAGATAAGATTGTTGATGAAGAAATTTCAATAGGTGATTATGTATTGACAGGTGGAGAAATACCAGCAATGGTGTTAATTGACACTGTTAGTAGATACATAGATGGAGTTTTAAGTCAAGAATCAATAAAAGAAGAAAGTTTTTCAGAAGGTTTGCTTGAGTATCCACAATATACAAGACCAGAAGTATTTGAAGGAGAAAAAGTTCCAGAAATATTATTATCAGGCCATCATGAAAATATAGAAAAGTGGAGAAAAGAGCAAGCATTAAAAATAACAAAACAAAAAAGACCAGATCTATTAAAAAAAGAGGACAGAATTTAAGCAATGGTTATCATTAATTCACAAGGGGAGGGGACATTCCTTGAACCAAAGTGGAGATGACCAAAAGGTAAAGGTGTGTCCCCTGACAAAAAAAGAAAGAAGGAGGAAATTCTAAAATGGATATTATAAAATCAATTGAACATGAACAATTGAAAAACAAAATACCAGAATTAAAAGTTGGTAACACAGTAAGAGTACACGTAAGAATAAAAGAAGGAAACAAAGAAAGAATCCAAGTATTTGAAGGAATAATCATAAAAGTACAAGGAGGAGGAGTAAACCAAACATTTACAGTTAGAAAAATCTCATATGGTGTAGGTGTTGAAAAAACATTCTTAGTACATTCACCATTAGTAGAAAAAGTAGAACTTGTAAGAGTTGGTAAAGCAAGAAGAGCTAAATTATTCTATCTAAGAGATAGAGTAGGTAAAGCTGCAAAAACTAAAGAACAAGTTGGAGCAAGAATCGAAGATAGAGAAATAGTTGTAAAAGAAGATTTAACTGAAGAACCTGCACAAGAAGAGGCAGAAAATGTTAATGAAGCACCTGCAACAGAAACTGTTGAAGAAAAAGTTGAAGAGGTAAAAGAAACTCCAACAGTTGAAGAAAAAGCAGATGAAGTAGCAGAAGCTCCAGAAGAAGCACCAGCTATTAAAACTGAAAACGTTGAAGTTCAAGAAACTGTTGATACAGTAAAAGAAGAACCAGTTGAAGAAGTTAAAGAAGAAGCTGAAAAAGCAGATAAAAAAGCTGAATAAAAATAAAGATGTGTCCCCAAATAGACATTTTGTCTATTTGGGGACGTTTCTGTTTGGGACAAAATGTCTCATTGAGAAACGTCCCTAATGAGACATATCTTCCATGCAATAAAGGCCAGGTTTTTGATTAACAATAAAGTTAGCAGCCTTTAAACTACCTTCTGCAAAAACATTTCTAGAGTAGCTGGTATGTTTTATTTCAAAAGTTTCAAAATCACCAATAAATTGAACAGTATGTTCTCCAACGATATTGCCACCACGAATTGAAGACATTCCAATTTCATTTTTATCTCTTTTTTCATGTTTATCATGTCTATTATATTCACAATGAAGAGTATTTCCTAATGCAGAATTTATAGAATTTGCTAACATTTGAGCAGTACCACTTGGACTATCAATTTTTCTATTATGATGAGCTTCTATAATTTCTATATCAGTATCTTTCATTAAAGGTGCAAGCCAAAAAACTAATTTTTTCATAATCATAATATCAAAAGACATGTTAGCAGATTTGAATATTGGTATTATTTTACTATATTCTTCAATTTTTTCTTCTTGTTCTTTTGTAAATCCAGTAGTTGCTATTACAATTGGTACATTATTTTTACTTGCATATTCTAATATATTTAAAGTTGCAATAGGAATAGAAAAATCTATAATAACATCTGGTCTTTCTTTTATGTCCTCGATTTTATCAAAAACAGGAAAAGCAAATTCGCCTGTGATATTTTTATCAAATCCAGCTTTTAAAACTAAATTTTCATTTTGCTCAACTAAATCACAAACCACTTGTCCCATCTTTCCATTGCAACCATTTACTAAAACTTCTAACATAATTAATTCTCCTTTTCTTGTATAATGTATATTATTAAATCCTTATAAGTCAAAAAATAAAATTTATAATAAATAAAATGGATAAAACTAATTTAAATTATTTAATTCCTTTTTCAAAACTTCCATTTTTTCAGTAGTCATTGGAGTAAGTGGAAGTCTTGGTATTCCAAAGTTATATCCTTGAATATTAAGAGCAGCTTTAACAGGAATAGGGTTTACCTCTGAAAATAAAGCCTTAATTAAAGGTAAAGCATCTAATTGCATTTTTGTTGCTATTTCAATATTTCCATCAAAGAAATTTTGAACAATATTGTGAGTGTATTCTGGTTTTACATTAGATAAAACAGAAATAACACCTAAACCACCAAGTGATAAAATTGGTAGAATTTGGTCATCATTACCAGAATAAATATGTAGATTATCACCACAAAGATGAGCAATTTCAGCTACTTGTGATATATTTCCACTTGCTTCTTTGATTGCAACAATATTTTCGATTTTTGAAAGTTCTAAACAAGTTTTAGGTTCGATATTAACTCCGGTTCTACTAGGTACACTATATAAAATGATAGGTAGAGAAACACTTTGTGCAATTACTTTATAATGTTCAATTAATCCTTTTTGTGTGCATTTGTTGTAATATGGAGTAACAATTAAAAGTCCATCAACCCCCAAACTTTCAGCTAATTTTGAATTTTCAATAACTTGTTTAGTATTGTTTCCACCAGTACCTGCAATAATAGGAATTCTTCCACTTGCAGTCTTTACAGCACATTCGATTGCTTGTTTTTTTTCTTCAGTAGTCATAGTAGATGATTCTCCAGTTGTACCACATATAATTATTGCATCTACTTTGTTTTGAATTTGATTTTGGATAAGTCTTTCAAATTCTTTTAAGTTTACACCGTTTTCATTAAAAGGTGTACTAATAGCTGTTCCACAGCCTTTGAATAAAACTTTTTTCATTAAAAATCACTTCCTAAAAGTGTTATATATAGCGAAAAAAATGTAATTACATTCCATTCTATTTTTAAATTATATTACAAAAAATAAAAAAAATAAATAAAAAATAAATTTTTTTAAAAAAGGTATTGACAAATATAAAAATAAAATATAAAATGAGAACAACAAAAGCGAACAACAATTCGAAAAACAAAAATTCGAACAAAATCAAAAAGGAGTGATATTTATGAATATAGTTAAAAAACAAACAATTAGAAAAAGCCTTTTAAAGACTGAGTTAGAGAAACATCCAGTACCAATTTTAGGTAAAGATTATAGGGTAAAAATAACTTATAAAAATATTAGAATAACTGAATTAGATGTTGAAAATACGAACATAATTATATCACTTCCAAACAGATATAAAAAAATGGCAAACACAGAAATTTTGGATTTAGCAATAGATAAAATGTACGAACAAATAGCAAAAGTTGAAATAGAAAGAGCTATGGAAAAAACTAGAATAATGTTAGGCTTTGCTCCAGAGGAATATGAAATTAAGAAAATGAAAATATTAGGAAAATGTGAAAATAGTAAAATATCTATAAATCCAGAGGTTGTTAAATATAGAAGAGAAGTAATTGATTATATAGTATTACATCAATATTGTCATTTAAAACATAAAACACATTCAAAAGCGTTTTATAAAATGATAGAAAAATATCAACCAAATTATAAAAAATGTGAGGAGGTGTTGCTAAATATATAAAATTGTTCAAAGAGTTTGAATTAAAAAATAATGTATAAAAACTGACATAAAAAAACCTAAAAAATAAAATAAAAAACATAAGAAAACCTAAAAAGAGAAACACATCTAAAAATTATCGAAAAAATATTTTTTGATGTGTTTTTTTATTTAAAAAATATCGACAAAACTAAAAAAAAGTGATAATATATGTATGTATATATATTGGGGTATCGCCAAGCGGTAAGGCATCGGACTCTGACTCCGACATTCCTGTGTTCGAATCACAGTACCCCAGCCATATTTTTATTGGAGGTAACAAATGAAAAATAAGATTGGTAATTCAAAAGGTGTAACATTAATTGCATTGGTAATCACTATAATAGTATTACTAATATTAGCTTCTGTTGCAACATATAGTGGTGTGGGAGTAATACGATCATCACAATTTACAACATTTATAACAGAATTAAAAATAATGCAAACACAAGTAAATAGTCTATATGACCAATGGAAAAGTGGAAATATAAAAATAGATGATACAAATGGAACAATAACAAATGTGTCTGATAATAGTACAATTGGAAAAGATTTAACATACAATTCGACAGTACAAGAACAAGCAAATACAGTATTGGTAGAAACATTAGGTTTAGCAAGTAATATTGCGGATTTATCAAATTATAAATATTTTGATCAAGAGACGTTACAAAATTTAAGAATAGAAAGTATAACACGTGAGTTTTTTATTAATATAAAAACAAGAAGCGTAGTGAGTTATGAAGGATATACATATGAAGGAGTCACATATTATACTTTAGATCAAGTGCCACAAGGTTTGTATAATGTGGATTATGATCCACAACAAGCAGGAGACCCAACTTTTGATGTGAGTTATGAAGAAATAGGAGAAAATAAATGGAGAGTTACAGTATCTAATATTCAATATGATGGATATATAGATAAATGGACAGTACAATATCAAGAAGATGGAGCTAATTACTGGAATTCAACAGAGGATATGAGTTTTGTAGTATCTAAATCATGGATATACAATATAAAAATACTAAATGGAAATGTAGAATCTGAGTCACAACAGTTATTTATAAATGATGTAAATGAACCTGAGTTATCTGAAGGAATGATACCTATAAAATGGGATGATAGCCAATCAAAGTGGGTAATATGTTCAGAAAATGACCCAGAATGGTATAACTATATAGACCAAGCAAGCGGCGTAGACGGAACAAGTAAATGGGCAAATGTAATGTTATCAGATGGAAAATATTATGCACAAAATAGTATTGGAATAGATACAACAAATAAACAAGTAGCAACAGTAGGACAACTAGTAGAAGAAGCAGATTTGGGAAGTATGTTTGTATGGATACCAAGATTTGCATATTCAATAGAAAGTGGATATCATTCAAATACGGCGGGAAAGATTGATATAGCATTCTTAAATGGAACAAATTCATATAATACTGGAGCTGAAATATGTTATGCAAGTCAAGGGAATATAGGCAGAGAAAAATTAGTAAATGAAAGTGGACAAGGAAATTGGAATGAACATCCGGCATTTACTTATGGTGATGTAATAATACCGGGAATATGGATAGCAAAATTTGAAGCAAGTAGTACAACTACAACACCTGATGAGGACTATGGTGGAGGAAATATAACTAATTTAAATATAAAAGTATTACCAGGAAAGCAATCTTGGAGAAATATAACAATAGAAAATAGTTATGTAAACTGTGTTGATATGAACAGTGATATAAATGGAAAATATTATGGGATTTCAACTAATAATAGTAAAATAGATCCACATTTAATGAAAAATAGCGAATGGGGAGCAGTTGCATATTTAACACAAAGTAGTTATGGAAGAAATGGAAATGAAGTAACATCAAACTCTAATGGATATGATAATGATAAATATATTTATACTGGATATGCTGGAGATGGAACGTCTGCAACTAATCCAGAAGATAGTGAAATAGCGCCAACAAATGTGTATTATTATAATACAAAAGAAGGGATATTAGCAAGTACAACAGGAAATATAACTGGTATATATGATCTAAGTGGTGGATCATGGGAAAAAGTAGCAGCATATGTAGATAATGGATATGGAACTTTGGAAGATTATGAACAATTAATAAATGCACCAGATAAGCATAAGCAAGTTTATGAGGCAATAACATTAACAGATGAGGAAGCAACAACTGGAAATGATAGTCAACAAAAAAATTATGAGAAAATGGAAATAATATATGGAGATGCAATTTATGAAACCTCAAGTAACTATACTGGGGGAGATTCATGGAATGGAAATTATAGTGGCTGTCCTTATTCAAGTAAACCTTGCTTATTGCGTGGAGGACCATTCTACCAAAATAGTTCAGGAATATTTTATTTTTCAGGTTCAAATGGCGCTCGTAGTTTACGTACTTCATTTCGTCCAACTATAGTTATATATTAAAACTTTACTTTTTACATAAAATGGTATATAATATGTAAATCAAAATATATTAACAATAAAGGAGAGAGATTAATGTCAGAAAATCAAAACAACCAAAACAATACACAAGAACAAGAATTAGATATAAATCACTTAATGCAAATAAGAAGAGATAAACTAAAAGAATTACAAGAACAAGGAAAAGACCCATATCAAATAACAAAATTTGATAGAACAAACACAGCAGGAGAAATAAAAGCAAATTATGAGGTTTTTGAACAAAAAGATGTAACAGTTGCAGGAAGAATAATAGCAAAAAGAATCATGGGAAAAGCATCATTTTGTACAATACAAGACTGTGATG
Source organism: uncultured Clostridia bacterium (assembly GCA_944386755.1). GTDB lineage: Bacteria > Bacillota > Clostridia > TANB77 > CAG-508 > CAG-269. Next base: position 16,790 of record CALXCF010000018.1, read on the forward strand.
AAAAAATCCAAAGTTATGTAAGTATAAATGATTTAGGAGAAGAAAGCTACAAAGCATTTAAAACTTGGGATATTGGAGATATTATTGGTATTACTGGATTTGTATTTAAAACAAGAACAGAAGAAATATCAGTACATGCTAAAGAAGTAACATTATTATCTAAATCATTAAGACCATTACCAGAAAAATTCCATGGTTTAAAAGACCCAGACTTAAGGTATCGTCAAAGATATACAGATTTAATAGTAAATCCAGAAGTTAAAGAAACTTTCATATTAAGAAGTAAAATAATTAGTAAAATAAGAGAAATATTAAATGAAAAAGGATATTTAGAAGTTGAAACACCAATATTAAATACAATATCAGGTGGAGCAACAGCAAAACCATTTATAACACACCACAATGCATTAAATATTGATATGTATTTAAGAATTGCATTAGAGTTAAACCTAAAAAGATTAATAGTTGGTGGATTTGACAAAGTATATGAATTAGGTAGAGTATTTAGAAATGAAGGAATGGATATAAGACACAATCCAGAATTTACAATGCTTGAATTATATGCATCATATCAAGATTATCATGACATGATGGATATAACAGAAGAAATATTCTCAAGAACAGCTAAAGAAGTATTAGGAACAACAAAAATAAATTATCAAGGACAAGATATTGACTTAGCTCCAGGTTGGAAGAGGATATCAATGATAGATTCTATAAAAGAGGTAACAGGAATAGACTTTAACGAAATAAAAACAGACGAAGAGGCAGTTCACTTAGCAAAAGAAAGAAACATTGAAATACCAGACAAAACAAAGGAAACAAGAGGAGATGTAATCAGTTTATTCTTTGATGAATATGTAGAAAAAACATTAATACAACCAACATTTGTATATGATTATCCAGTAGAAATATCACCACTTGCTAAAAAATCAGTAAAAGACCCAAGATTAACAGAAAGGTTCGAAGCATTTATTGGTGGAAGAGAATATGGAAATGCTTTCTCAGAATTAAATGACCCAATAGACCAATATGAAAGATTTAAAAAGCAAGTTGAAGCAAGAGAAGCAGGGGACGAAGAAGCTGGAATGATGGATGAAGATTACATTCAAGCATTAGAGATTGGATTACCACCAACAGGAGGACTTGGAATAGGTGTAGACCGTTTAGTAATGTTATTAACAGATTGTAGTTCAATTAGAGATGCATTATTATTCCCTACAATGAAGCCACTAGTTAATTAGTGATGTCCATTTGGGGACGTTTCCGTTTGGACATTTTTGTCCATTCTGGGACACATCTTAATAATAAAAGGATAACTAGAGAAAAGGGGAAGTAAGGAGTTTTTATGTTTAATTTTTCATTTGATAAAAGGATTATCTATATAATAATTGCAATAATGGTATTATCAACAGTAGTACAATATGCTACAAACCCGGGAGCATTATATGGATTACTAGTTAGTATACCAGGAGTGTTAATTGCAATAACATTCCATGAATTTGCACATGGATTTGCAGCATATAAATTAGGAGATAATACAGCAAAAAATGAAGGAAGATTAAGTCTAAATCCATTAGATCACTTAGACCCAATAGGAACATTAATGCTTTTATTTGCAGGATTTGGATGGGGAAAACCTGTACATGTAAATCCAACAAATTATACTAGAAGAATTTCAATGGAAAAAGGAGAAGCAATAGTATCACTTGCAGGTCCACTAATGAATATTATTTTAGCATTTATATTTGCAATTATTTATGCTGCAATATATAAATTTGCAGGACTTGCTTTTATTGTTTCAACAGTAGGACAGATAATAATTCAATTAATAGCTGCTACAATATCTATTAATATAGGATTAGGAGTTTTTAACTTAATACCATTACCACCATTAGATGGTTCAAAAATCATTATGCCTTTTTTACCATATAATGCAAAACAATGGTTTAGAAATAACGAATATATCTTTTATATAGTATTTGTAGTAATTTGGATTACAGGTATTGCAGGTATGATTATTTCTCCAGCAATTAGTTGGATAAGTAGTGGAATTATGAGTCTTGTACAATTGATGTTTGGACTTTAAAACTGTTGAAAAATAATTACAATTTTGGTGTCGTCAAACTTCATTTGAAATTTAATCAACGTACAAAAAGTACGTCTCATAAATTTCAAATTTGTTTTCCTAGCCAAAATTTAATTCTTTTCCAACAGGTAGCGAATATTGGAAGGAAATGAAATAATAAATGGAAAAAGATATATACACTTTAGGAATTGAATCAAGTTGTGACGAAACCTCTGTAGCTATTGTAAAAAATGGTAGAGAGGTTCTTTCAAATGTAATAGATACACAAATTCCAATACATGAAAAATATGGTGGAGTAGTACCAGAAATAGCCTCTAGAAATCATATAGAGGCTATTTCACGAGTAATGAAAAAAGCATTAAAAGATGCAGATATTAAACTAGAGCAAATTGATGCAATTACACCAACATATGGGCCAGGGTTAGTAGGAGCATTGCTTGTAGGAGTCTCATATGCAAAAGCATTAGCATTTGTGCAAAATATACCATTAGTAGGTGTAAATCATATTCAAGGACATATTGCAGCAAATTATATAACATATCCAGAATTAAAACCTCCATTTCTATGTGTAATGATGTCTGGAGGAAATACACAAATAATTCATGTAAAGGATTATACTAAATTTGAAGTCTTGCGGAAAAACTCGTGATGATGCAATTGGAGAGGCTTTTGACAAGGTAGCGAGAGTTGTTGGGTTAGGTTATCCAGGTGGACCAAAAGTAGATAATTTGGCAAAACAGGGTGAACCTAATATTGAATTACCTAAAACTCATTTTGATGGTGATACTTTGGATTTTAGCTTTAGTGGAATTAAAACAGCAGTAATTAATTTGCATCATAAAAATCCAAATATAAACAAAGCTGATTTATGTGCAAGTTTTCAAAAAAATGTTACAGAGACTTTAATGACTAATGTAGAAAAAGCAATTAAAAGAACTAAAATAAATACTGTTGCATTAGCTGGTGGAGTTTCTGCAAATAGTTATATAAGAAAAGAATTTATGAATTTAGAAAAAAATGGAATAAAAATATATATGCCAGATTTAAAATTGTGTACAGATAATGCAGCAATGATAGCATCAGCTGGGTATTATAACTTTATAGATGGAAAAAGAGATAATATGCATTTAAATGCAATACCAAATTTGAAATTAAATTAAATATAGTAGAAGTTTTGGTACAAATATTATAGTATATGTGAAAGTATTAAATATATAAAAAGGGGTTCAATAAAATGTCAAAAACGATGAAGATTATTTTAATTGTTGGAATAATAGTGATAATAGTGGTTGGAGTTTCAATAGCTATAATCGTAAATAATAGTAATGATTTAGAAAAGAGAGCAAGTCAAGAATTTGGAGATGAATATTGTGATGCTGTTTTACACATTGCAACAAGAGATTTAGTAGTACATAATTGTAAAATATGTGGAAAAGAGTTTCAAGACTCATCTATGAGAGAAGATATTTGTGATGATTGTGCTGAAAAAACTGATAGATGTAATTTTTGTGGTAAAAAGTTGACAGCAGAAATTAAAGAACAAAGAGAAGCAACAATGAATGGAATAGATATGAATGTAGTAGAAAATCAATAATTATGAATTAATAAAAGGAGTTATATATGGCTATATTTACAATTGGTGATCTTCATTTATCTTTCCATGAAAGTAAACCAATGGATATATTTGGAGATAATTGGAAAGGACATGAAGAAAAAATAAAAAAAGATTGGATAGAAAAAGTAACAGAAAATGACCTAGTAATATTACCAGGTGATTTTTCATGGTCTACATATTTAAAAGATACATATGAGGACTTTAGTTATCTACATTCTTTGCCAGGAAAGAAACTTCTTTTAAAAGGAAATCATGATTATTGGTGGACAACTTTGAAAAGTATGAGAGATTTTTTAAAAGAGAATAGATTTGATGATATTGACTTTCTATATAACACAGCATATGAATTTGAAAACTATATATTTGCAGGAACAAGAGGATGGAGTCAATCTCAGGAAGAAGCAAATGAGAAAATGTTACAAAGAGAGGCTTCAAGATTGGAACTATCATTAAAACAAGCAAATGAACTATTGGAAAGAAGTTGCGTGGGAGAAGAAAACATAGGCAATAAAAAAGAAATCATAGTTTTTATGCATTATCCACCAATTACAAACAGTCAAATAGAAGAATGTGCAAAGATGGATAAAGAAATATGCGAAGTAAATAACTTTGTTAAGATAATGAAAGAGTATAATATAAAAAGGTGCTATTATGGACATTTGCATGGAATTTCCATTAAAGAAGCGGTAGAAGGAGAATATGATGGAATAGAGTTTAAATTAGTAAGTGCAGATGGACTAGATTTTAAATTGTTGAGAATCAGGGATTAGGGGACGGAGCTAAAATCCCTGTTTTTTGAAAGGTGAAAGTATATGGATTTAAATAAAGATGTCAAATATGTAAAAGGTGTTGGACCAAATAGAGTACTGTTATTAAATAAACTGGGTATTTTTACTTTAAAAGATTTAATAAGTTATTATCCAAGAACATATGAAGATAGAAGCAAGCCAAAGGATATAATTGAATGTATAGATGGTGAAGAAGCTTTAATAGAGGGAATTGTATGTAATAGAATGACTGATGTAAGGTTAAAAGGTAAAACTATGCAAAGATTAATAGTACGAGATGAAACAGCATCAGTTACAATTACATGGTTTAACCAAAGCTATTTGAAAAACATATTCAAGCCAGGGGAAAAATATCAATTTTACGGAAAAATATCAAATACTTTTGGAAGAATTAATATGACATCACCAGTTTTTGATGAGGATGGAAAAAGTAATAATACAGGAAAAATAATTCCAATTTATCCATTAACATATCAACTATCACAAAATGTTTTACGAAAGATTATAGAAGCTGGACTAAAAGAAGTTGATGGAAATTTAAGTGAAACATTACCAGATTATTTAATTAAAGAATATAAGTTAGATGAAATAAATGAAGCAATAAATCAAATCCATTTTCCAAAAGATTTTAAGGAATTTGAAAAAGCAAGATATAGATTAGTATTTGAAGAATTACTTTCAACTCAACTTGCTTTATTAGAACTTAAAAATAGCTATAATACTGAAGAAAAAGGAACCAAATTTGATAAAAATGCAAAAATGTCAGATGTTATAAATAAACTACCATTTCAATTAACAAAAGCACAGCTTAGAGTATTAGAAGAAATAGATAATAACATGGAATCTGAAAAATCAATGAATAGATTGTTGCAAGGAGATGTAGGTTCACGGAAAGACAGTTGTTGCAATGTGTGCAGCATATAAGGCAGTAAAATCAGGATATCAAGCTGCAATAATGGCTCCGACAGCGATTTTAGCAACACAACACTTTGAGAATTTTAAAAACTTATTAGAAGAGTTAGATATAAAATGTGAGCTTTTAATATCTGGAATCACAAAAAAGAAGAAAGAAGATATTTTAGAAAGACTTAAAAATGGAGATATAGACATTTTAATTGGTACACATGCTATTATAGAAGATAATGTAATATTTAAAAACTTAGGATTAGTAGTAACAGATGAACAACATCGTTTTGGAGTAAAACAAAGAACCAAGATAGCTGAAAAAGGACAAAATCCAGATGTGTTAGTAATGACAGCAACTCCAATTCCAAGAACTTTAGCATTGATATTATATGGAGACCTAGACATATCTATAATAGATGAATTACCGCCAAATAGAAAGAAGATTGAAACATTTGCAGTTCAAAAAAATATGACTGAAAGAGTGAATAGATTTATACAAAAACAAGTGCAAGAAGGAAGACAAGCATATATAGTTTGTCCACTTGTAGAAGAAAATGAGGAGTTAGATTTAAAATCAGTAGAAAAATTGTATGAGACATATAAAACAGAAATATTTCCTCAATATAGAGTTGAGTACATACATGGAAAAATGAAACAAAAAGATAAAGATAGCATAATGGAAAAATTTAAAAAAGGTGATATTGATATATTAATTTCTACAACAGTAATTGAAGTAGGTGTTGATGTACCAAATGCAAATATAATGGTGATTGAAAATGCAGAAAGGTTTGGTTTAGCACAACTGCATCAATTAAGAGGAAGAGTAGGAAGAGGCGAATACCAATCATATTGTATATTAAAATATGAAGGAAAAGGCGAAACAGTTAGAAAAAGAATGAAGGTAATGTGTGAGACAAATGATGGATTTATAATATCAGAAAAGGATTTAGAGCTAAGAGGCTCAGGAGACTTTTTTGGTACAATGCAACATGGATTACCAGAATTTAAAATAGCAAATTTATTTGAAGATATGCCTATTTTAAAATCCGTACAGTCTTTAGCAATCAAAATTATAAATGAAGATCCAAAATTAGAAAAACAAGAGAATAGACTTTTAAAAGATTTAATAAAAGATAAATTTATGAAAAGGATAGAAATCTGATGTCGCAATGGGGACGTTTCTCATGCGACATTTTGTCCATTTGGGGACGTTTCCGTTTGGACATTTTTGTCCATTTTGAGACACATCTATAAAAAAATAGAGAGCTATTTAAAGCTCTCTAACAAATTTTAAAGGAGAAACATCTTCTCCAAGAGACCTGATAACTTCAATCATTTTCTGAAGAATAGGGTCTCTACTGTTTTTTTCATCTTCTACCTGAACCTTTGCAGTTCTAAGAGAAAGATTTTTTTCAACAGTTTCTAGCATGTTCTCTTCAGTTAAACTATTGTCAACTTTCAGTGCAATCCATGCTATTCTAAGCATTTCATAACCTGGCATCTGTCGAACAGTTGCAGGCTTAGTGTAATTTTCATCATGTTCCATGAGATAATACCTTATCCGCTCATCGAATTTGTAATACAACCCCATGTAATCTTCTTTTTTTAAGTCTACACACATATTTATGCTCCTCCTTCTTTTCTAGTGGAATACATTCCACTTCTTTTGTGCCTTCTAGTTTAACTAGTTACAAATTTAATTATAACATATTTTACATAATTTTTCAATTTGTTACACAAACCTTCAAAAATATTTTACAAAACTGTCACATTTTTTATAATAACAATTTTATTCACTTCATCTATTCACTTTATTTATTCTAGATGTGTCCCCAAATGGACAAAAATGTCCAAACAGAAACGTCCCCAAAAGGACAAAATGTCTCATTAAGAAACGTCCCCAATGCGACATAAATGAAAATGGCGATTTCATAAACAAAAAGTCATAAACAATAGAAAAAGGCAAAGAAACATGATATAAAGTAGAGGATAAAAGCAAAGGAGGTTGTGAATAGAAAATGAAAGAATTTTTAGCTATTGAAAATGTTAAAGCATTAGAAATTTTAGACTCAAGAGGAAATCCAACAGTCCAAGTAGAAGTTGAGACAGAGGGTGGATTTATAGGAGTAGCATCAGTTCCATCAGGTGCATCAACAGGAAGTTTTGAAGCTGTTGAATTAAGAGATGGAGATAAAAACAGATATAAAGGAAAAGGGGTTCAAAAAGCAGTAGAAAATGTAAATAGAAAAATATCAAAAGAAATAATAGGAATGAATGTATATGAACAAAAAAATATAGATGAAACAATGATAAAATTAGATGATACACCAAACAAATCAAATTTAGGAGCAAATGCAATATTAGGAGTATCCCTTGCTGTTGCAAAGGCTGCAGCAGAATCGTTAGGCATGGATTTATATGAATATATAGGTGGAAAGCAAGCAAAAGAATTGCCAGTGCCTATGATGAATATTTTAAATGGAGGAAAACATTCTGATAACAATATAAGTATTCAAGAATTTATGATTATGCCAATTGGAGATATAACATTTGCTGAAAGATTACGTAGAGGAGCGGAAATATATCATACATTGAAATCTGTTTTGAAAGAAAAAGGATTTAGTGTAGGTGTAGGAGATGAAGGTGGATTTGCACCAAATTTGGAAAATGAAGAACAGGCATTAGACGTAATAATTGAAGCAATAAAAAAAGCAGGTTATGAGCCTAAGAAAGATATTGTTTTGGCTTTAGATATTGCAAGTACAGAAATGTATGATGAAGCCAAAAAAATAGGAGAAAGTGGTTATTATTTCTGGAAAACAAAGCATATGAAAACAAAAGATGAAATGGTAGAATATTTAGTAGAGTTATGCAATAAATATCCAATTACTTCAATAGAAGATGGACTAGCAGAAGAGGACTGGGATACATGGAAAGTTTTAACTGAAAAGTTAGGTGATAAAATCCAATTAGTAGGTGATGATTTATTTGTTACAAATATGCAAAGGTTAGGTAGGGGGATAGAGAAAAATGTAGCAAATGCAATATTAATTAAGCCTAATCAAATTGGAACTTTAACAGAAACTTTGGACACAATTGAATTAGCCAAAAAACATGGGTATAGAACAGTTATTTCTCACCGTTCTGGAGAAACTGAAGATACTACAATTGCAGATATTGCTGTTGCAACAAATGCTGGGCAGATAAAAACTGGAGCACCTTGCAGAACTGATAGAGTAGTAAAATATAATAGACTTCTAAGAATAGAAGAAAATTTTAAATAGTCTATTGGCTTAATAATGCAAAAAAATAGAACTTATATATTATTTGTTATAATATAAAGTTCTATTTTTTATTTTAATATTTCATCTTATTATTTAGAGTTTTTAATTTAATGAATGAGAAAATCAATAATCCAATAGCTAAAACTCCAAAACCAATTAATAATGTAGTTCCTGCTTTTGGTAATTCTACAGGTGGTTCTGTTAATCTTAGCTTTGGTGTAACATCAGATGTTTTACTTTGCTCAGCGCCATCAAAATCGTTATAAGTTATATCAACTTTTTCATTTGTATCTAATATTTTACCAACTATACTACTATCAAAATCTTCTTTTAATTTTAATGTATATTGGACTGTTGCAGTTTGACCACTTGCAAGTTGTGGAATAGTCCAAGTAATAGAATTATCAGAAGTATCTACTTCAGCAGAAATTTCTCCAATGTTTGCATCACTTACATATGCAAAATCAAAGTTATCTATAATTTCTTCAGGAAAATAATCTTTAATAACGATGTTTGTTAAAGTTTTATCAATTGGAAGTAAATCATTGTAAATATCTTCAGTGATTGTAGTTTCAATTTCGTCATCTGTTATATAATAGAAATTTCCAGCAGTTGGATTTTCTGATGTTCCAAATATTTCTTCTATTATTTGTCCGAAATTTTTGTCTACACCACTTGGTGTATAAGATTCATCATCAATACCTGTTAACATGGTAATAATTTGGATTCCGTCATCTTCTAATGATTGTAATTGCTCTTTTGTTTGAGTTATAGTAGTATCTGAATAATATGGTCTTATTGAATCAATAGCAAGATTTGGTACACCGTCTGTTAAAACTATCATATATTTGTTATTATTTTCTTCAGAAAATTGTTGACTTGCTAATAATAATCCGGCTTGCAAATTAGTTCTAGGACCATTTGCTTCTATATTAGAGATTGCATTATTTAGTTCAGTTGCACTATTACTTAGTGAGGAAACTACATTTGCATCTTCAATTTTACCTTCTTGAGATTGGTCCGTATTACTAGAAAAACTAACAATTCCGATTTGTAATTGAGTGTTATCTTCTAATAAATTAGAAACTAATGCTTGTGCAGATTCAAAAACTAAATCCTTTCTTATTTCACCTGATGTTGTAGCATTTAACATACTATCAGAATTATCAAGAACTAGCATTATCTCGCCAGTAGGTTTACTTGATATTTCATTATTAGTTACTTGTAATTGTAATGTTACTTCTTTGTTATTTAAATTTTTTTCAATTAATCTTTTTTCAAATTTAGAATTTTCACCTAATTCAATTGTACAAACAGGTTCTTCAACAACAGTCATAGTTACTGTACTGTAAGAAGCTAAAGATAGATTTGTAATTAGTAATATTAATGTAATAAATGTAAATAGAATTAAAGATATTTTTTTCTTCATATGTTAATCCACTCCTTTTTTATGTTCTTATTTTAACACAAAACGAAGATATTACAACATTTTTTAGTAAAAAAATAAAAAAATTTAAAAATATGCTTGACAAGTGATAAAAAAGTTAGTATAATAAATCTCGTCGAAAGGACATGGTCGCTTAGCTCAGCTGGGAGAGCATCTGCCTTACAAGCAGGGGGTCACAGGTTCGAGCCCTGTAGCGACCACCATGTTTTTACGGCCCGGTAGTTCAGTTGGTTAGAACGCTAGCCTGTCACGCTAGAGGTCGACGGTTCGAGCCCGTTCCGGGTCGCCATTTTTTTATTATAAAGAAAAATGGCTTCATAGCTCAGTTGGTAGAGCAGAGGACTGAAAATCCTTGTGTCACTGGTTCGATTCCAGTTGAAGCCACCATACCATAATTCGAAGAGTAGATTTAGGTCTGCTCTTTTTTGTTTGAATTATATTTGAATTTTTTTGCCCAAAATCACTTGACAACACAAAAAAATTATATTAAAATAGAAAATTGGTTAGGAGGCTAACAAAATGAAAAAAGAATATGAAATAGGTGCTCAAATACACATGTTGTCAAGGAAAATCAAAAGAAAATTAGATGAAGCATTTGTAAGTTATGGAATAACAGGAGTCCAAGCAATTATGTTGAAATTCATAAATGACAAATCACGAGAAGGAAAAGTATATGCAAAAGACATAGAAAGTGAATTTGACATGAGAAGAGCAACAATTGCGGGAATTTTGCAGTTACTAGAGCAAAATAAATTAATAACAAGAAAAGCAGAAGGTAGTGATGCAAGATTAAAAGAAATAACAATAACAAAAAAAGCATTAGAAATAATAAATAATGTGGATTCTAGTATTGCAGAACTAGAAAAAAGATTAGAAAAAAATATGTCAAAAGAAGAAAGAGAAAACTTTTTAAAAACCCTAGATAAATTGTCAAGAAATTTATCACAAAATTAGATTCAAAAAATAATATAGAAACAGAGTTTTTTATAGGGGAAAAGAAAGATGTGTCCCAAAGTGGACAAAAATGTCCAAACGGAAACGTCCCCAAACGGACAAAATGTCGCAAGAGAAACGTCCCCAATAGGACAAAAGAAAGGAGAAAGATAGATGTTTAAAAAATTAGCAAAATACGTTAAAGAATACAAAAAATCGGCTATTTTAACACCAATATTTGTAGTTTTAGAAGTAGTAATGGAAGTAATAATTCCATTATTAATGGCTCAAATTATAGATGTTGGAATACAAAATGGTGATGTTAAGTACATTCTAGAAATAGGAGGACTGCTAATAGTATCTGCAATATTATCATTAACATTTGGTATGTTATCAGGTAGATTTGCAGCAAAAGCATCAGCAGGATATGCAAAAAATCTAAGAAAAGAAATGTTTCATAAAGTGCAAGATTATTCTTTTGAAAATATAGACAAATTTTCTACATCAAGTTTAGTAACACGTATGACAACAGATGTAACAAATGTGCAAATGGCTTTTCAAATGATTATAAGAATATTAGTAAGAGGGCCAATAATGATGATATTTGCGCTATTAATGGTAATATCAATAAGTGCAAAATTATCATTAGTATTTTTTGTAGCAATACCTGTTTTAGGTTTCATCCTATTTTATATAGCAAGAAAAGCACATCCTAATTTTGAAAAAGTATTCAAAAAATATGATAAGTTAAACAGAGTAGTACAAGAAAATGTAAGTGCAATAAGAGTAGTAAAAGCATATGTAAGAGAAGACCATGAAAAAGAAAAATTTAAAGAAGTAAATGGAGAAGTATATTCATATTTCAAAAAAGCAGAAAAAATTATAGCATTTAATGGACCAGTTATGCAATTTACAATATATACTTGTATATTATTAATTTCATGGATAGGTTCACAACTAATTGTTGGTGGAGCAATGGGAACAGGAGAGCTATCTAGTATTATCACATACGCATGGCAAATATTATCAAGTCTTATGATGTTATCATTTGTATTTGTTATGATAATTATGGCACAATCATCAGCAGAAAGAATTTTAGAGGTTATAGAAGAAGAACCAACATTGAAAAATAAAGAAAAAACAGTTAAAGAAGTGAAAGATGGTTCAATAAAATTTGAAAATGTAAGCTTTAGATATAGTGATGAACAAGACGAGAATACCTATGCTTTGGAAAATATCAATTTAGATATTAAACCAGGTGAAACAATAGGAATAATCGGAGGAACAGGAAGTTCTAAATCTAGCTTAGTTCAACTGATACCAAGACTTTATGATGTAACAAAAGGTTCAGTTAAAGTTGGTGGAGTTGATGTAAGAGATTATGATATTGAAACTTTAAGAGAAGAAGTTGCAATGGTATTACAGAAAAATGTATTGTTCTCAGGAACTATTGCTGAAAACTTAAGATGGGGAAAACAAGATGCTGACCAAGAAGAGTTAGAAGAAGCATGTAAACTAGCTCAAGCAGATGGATTTATAAAGGAATTCCCAAGCAAATATGATACAGTATTAGACCAAGGTGGAACAAATGTATCAGGAGGACAAAAACAAAGAATTTGTATTGCAAGAGCAATATTAAAACAGCCAAAAATCTTAATACTAGATGACTCAACAAGTGCAGTAGATACAAAAACAGATGCCTTAATTAGAAAAGCATTTAGAGAAAAAATACCAAATACAACAAAAATAATAATTGCACAAAGAGTTTCATCAATTGAAGATGCTGACCAAATAATCGTTTTAAATGATGGAAAAATTGATGGAATAGGTACATCAGAAGAATTATTAAAAACAAACGAAATATATAGAGAAGTATATGAGTCACAAACGAAAGGAGGAGATGAAGATGCAGAATAAAAAAGCAGGGAAAGCAAAAACAATAAAAAGACTTTTAAAATATGTAACAAAAGGATATAAATTCCAATTAGTTGTAGTATTAGTAAGCATTATAATAAGTGCATTAGCTGGAGTTCTAGGAGTACAATTCATAAAATACCTAATAGATGACTTCATCACACCACTTTTGGGTGAGAAAAATCCAGACTTTACAGCATTATTAAATGTAATAATGGCAATGGGAGTAATATATTTAGTTGGAGTAATTGCAACATATACATATAACAGATTAATGGTAAATATCTCACAAGGAGTATTAAATAAAATCCGTGGTGAAATGTTTGACCATATGCAAAAACTTCCAATAAGATATTTTGATAGTCGTTCACATGGTGAAATAATGAGTACATATACAAATGATGTTGACACATTAAGACAAATGCTTAGTCAAAGTATTCCACAAGTATTTTCAGCATGTATTTCAATGATATCAGTTTTAGTAGCTATGTTTGCTACAAATATATATCTAACATTAGTTGTACTTGCAATGGTAGTGTTGATGGTATTTGTATCAAGATATTTAGGTGGAAACAGTTCAAGATTTTTCGTTAAACAACAAGAAGATATAGGAAAAGTAAATGGATATATAGAAGAAATGATGGAAGGTCAAAAAGTTGTTAAAGTATTTAATTATGAAGAGCAATCTAAGCAAAGATTTGACGACTTAAATGAACAATTATGTGATAGTATGACAAAAGCTAATATGTATGCAAATATTTTAATGCCATGTATAGCAAATATTGGAAACTTAGGATATGTATTAGTTGCAGTAATTGGTGGTATCTTATCAGTAAATGGAATATTAACAATTGGAAGTATAGCAGCATTTTTACAATATGTAAAAGCATTTACAAACCCATTAGGTCAAGTATCACAACAAATGAATTCAATAATTATGGCATTAGCAGGTGCTGAAAGAATATTCGAATTATTAGATGAAGAACCAGAACAAGATGAAGGATATGTTACATTAGTTAATGCAAAAATGGAAAATGGAAAAATTGTAGAAAGCAAAGAAAGAACAGGAATGTGGGCATGGAAACATCCACATAAAGATGGAAGAATAACATATACAAGACTTCGTGGTCAAGTAGAATTTGAAAATGTACAATTTGGATATGAAGAGCATAAAAGAATATTACATGACATATCACTTGTTGCAAAAGAAGGTCAAAAAGTATCTTTTGTTGGAGCAACAGGAGCTGGAAAGACAACAATTACAAATCTAATAAATAGATTTTATGATATCCAAGAAGGAAAAATTAGATATGATAGAATAAATATTAGAAAGATTAAAAAAGATGACCTAAGAAGGTCTTTAGGGATGGTTTTACAAGATACAAGTCTATTTACAGGAACAATAAGAGATAATATTAGATATGGAAAATTAGACGCAACAGATGAAGAAGTAGAAGAAGCAGCAAAACTTTCAAATGCAGATAAATTTATAAAGCATCTTCCACATGGATATGACACAATGATTACAGGAAATGGGGAAGGCTTATCACAAGGACAAAGACAGCTTCTTTCAATCGCAAGAGCAGCATTAAATAATCCACCAGTTTTAATATTAGATGAGGCAACATCAAGTATAGATACAAGAACAGAAAAGATTGTTCAAGATGGAATGGATAAATTAATGAAAGGAAGAACAGTTTTTGTAATTGCTCATAGACTTTCAACAATTAAAAACTCTGATTTAATTATGGTACTAGACCATGGTAGAATTATTGAAAGAGGAAATCATAATGAGTTGATTGCTCAAAAAGGTACATATTATGGACTTTATACTGGAGCAATTGAGATTGATTAAAAAAGAGCCAGAAGGCATTTGCTTTCTAGCTCTTTTTCTCTTGTGGTTTACAAGAAATAGGGTATATCATGCATGTTAAGAAAATCTTTAACTTCTTTTTTCACTACTGGGGTAGCTTTTTTTGTAAAACTGAGCCGTTCGTCATAATCAATAACGGCAACAGTTTCCTGCAAAAGATTTTTGACGGTGATATAACCACTTGTGTGAATTGAATAGGTATATTTTTCTTCCATAATACCTGTCCTTTCTGCTTATACATAAGCTGAAACAAAGAGTATTACTACTCCTCAACACACCACCTAGATGGCTAAGGTTAAGTACTAATATAACATAATATGTATGAAATGTCAAAAATAAATTTTACTATGTACTTGTATAAAAATGACGAAAATAGTATAATATTGATAGAGGAGAAGTATATGTCTAGTAAAGTATTAATATTATCTTGTGGAACAGGAGGAGGACACAATTCAGCTGCAAAAGCAATAAAAGAAAGTCTAGAAGAAAAAGGACTAAATGTTGATTTTGTAGAATATTTAGATATTGTTAACCCTAGAATTAGAAAAGAAGTAAATAATTTATATATAAAAACAACCAAAGGAAACGGAAAAATATTTAAAGTAGTGTATAAATTAGGTGAAATGTACCAAAAAACAAATTTAAAATCACCAGTATATGCATTAAACTTTTTAAATAAAAAAAGATTGTATCAATATATAGTAGAAAATGAGTATAAATATATTATAACAACACATCTTTTTGCTGCACAGGCATTAACAGCTATAAAAAAAGAACATGATATCAAATTTATGCAAGTTGCAACAGACTATGTGTGTATACCATTTTGGGAAGAAACAAATCCAGATTATTTTATAGTACCACACGAGGAATTAGAAAAAGATTTTATAGAAAAAGGAATAAAGCAAGAAAAATTATTACCATATGGAATACCAACAGCTAAAGCATATAGGGAGAAATATAATAAAGAAGAAGTAAAAAAGAATTTAGGATTAGATAATTCAAAGCAATATGTCCTTATATTAACAGGAAGTATGGGATTTGGAAATGTGACAGAAATGCTAAAAGAATTATTAAAAAACATAAAAGACGTAACTTTTATAGTTTCTACAGGGCATAATTCTAAATTGCAAAAAGTATTAGAAGAAAAATATAAAAACTTTGATAATGTTATTATACTACCTTTTACAGATAAAATAAGTGAATATATGAAAAGTAGTGAAATAATATTAACAAAGCCAGGGGGACTAACAACAACAGAAATTGCAACATTAAGAAAACCTTTTATTCATACAATGCCAATACCTGGATGTGAAAATTATAATGCACAATTTTTTGAGAAAAGAAAAATGTCAATAAGTTGTGATTCAATTGATAAAGTAGTAAAAAATACCAAAGAATTGATAAACAATAAAGAATTACAAGAAGAAATGGTTAAAAATCAAGAGAAATACATTAGTCAAGATACTTGTGACAAAATATCAGAAATTGTTATTAAGGAAATAAAGTAGGGAAAGAGTATGAGAAGTAGTGAAGGAATTAAAAAGTTCGAAGAACTTGAAGAATTTGAAAATTTTGTAGAGTTCGAAAATGAAAATATAATTGATTTGTGGCAACCACTTGAATTTAATATAGATAAGAACTATGAATACATATCTAAAAGCAAAATATTTTCAATGGTTTCAAATCTAATATATTATGGAATTGCATATCCTATTTTAAAAGTTTTATTGAAGATTGTATATGACTTAAGAATAGAAGGAAAAGAAAATATAGAAAACATTAAAGGCGGAGCAATAAGTGTTTCAAACCATGTACTTTTCTTAGATTGTGCAATGGTTGGGTTAGCTTTTGGAAAGAGAAAAGTATATTATACAACACAAGAAGAGAGTTTTAAAATTCCTTTTGTAAGAAAATTGATTAAGTATTTGAGAGCAATTCCAATACCAAAAAGTATTGAGAATCTAAAATATTTTATAAAAGAAATGGATAAAACATTAAAAGAAGGAAATATAATTCACGTTTATCCAGAAGCGGCATTATGGCCATATTGCAATAAAATTAGAAAATTTAAAAATGGAGCATTTGATTTAGCAGTAAGGAATGGCGTTCCAATTATTCCTATTGTATGTACATTTAGAGAGCCGACTGGATATAGAAGAATATTTAAAACTAAAAAGGATGTAACAGTAAAAATATTAAAACCTATTGAAGGTGAATATGGAGTGAATACAAAAGAAAGAGCCCAAAAATTAAAAGAAAAAGTGTCTTTAGAAATGAAAAAACAATTAGTTTAAAATGAGGAGAGATAATGGAAGCACCAATAAAGAAAAATCAAGAATATATTGTTGATATTATAGACAACGGATTTGAAGGAGAAGGTATTGCCAAGATTGATAATTTTACAATATTTGTTCCCAATAGTATAAAAGGAGAAAAAGTAAAAGTATTAATTGTTAAGGTATTATCTTCTCATGCTTTTGGAAAAGTATTAGAAATTATAAAAAAATCAGAATATCGAACAGAAAGTGATTGTAGTACATATAAAAGATGTGGAGGCTGTAATTTAAGACATATTAAATATGAACAAACATTAAAAATGAAACAAAATGCAGTTCAAAGTTTAGTAAATAAAACCTTGAAAACAAAAATTCAAGTACAAGAAACACTTGGGATGGGAAATCCATATTTTTATAGAAATAAGGCACAATATCCAGTTGGAATTGATAAGAATGGAAATCCACAAATTGGAGTTTTTGCTAATAGAACACATGAAATTATCCCAATTCAAAAATGTTTAATACAAAATGAGAAAAGTGAAAAATTAGCAAAGTTTGTATTTGAATGGATTGTTAAAAATCATATTAGCATATATAATGAAAAAACAGGAAAAGGACTTATAAGGCACATTGTTACTAAAATAGGAATTAAGACAAATGAAATAATGTGTGTATTAGTTATAAATGGAAATACAATTCCAAAAGAGCAAGGATTAGTAAAAGAAATATTAGAAAACTTCCCAGAGGTTAAAACAATTGTAAAAAATATTAATACAAAAAATACAAATGTGATAATGGGAAAAGAAAATGTTAATTTATATGGTAATGGATATATTGAAGACATTTTGGGAGAATATAAATTTAAAATATCTCCACTTTCATTTTATCAGGTAAATCCAGTTCAGGCAGAAAAGTTATATAATTTAGGTGTAGAAGCGGCTAAAATAGATAAAAATGACATCGTTTTTGACTTATATTGTGGAATTGGAACAATTTCTTTATTTATGGCTAAATATGCTAAAAAAGTGTATGGTATAGAAATTGTTGAAGATGCAGTTAAAGATGCAAAAGAAAATGCTTTGAATAATGGTGTTGATAATGTAGAGTTTTTAGCAGGTGACGTTGAAGATGCGCTAGATGATTTGCTAAATGAAAAAGGAATAATTCCAGATGTGGTTATGGTTGACCCTCCAAGAAAAGGATTGGATAATAAGAGTATAGATAATATTATGAAAATTCATCCTAAGAAGATGGTTTATATTAGTTGTAATCCTGCAACCTTGGTTAGAGATTTGGCTAAGTTTGAGGAGTTGTATGAAATAGAGAGTATTAAGCCTGTTGATATGTTTCCTTTTACGAGCCATGTGGAGTGTTGTGCGTTGATGGGTAGAAAAGACAACGAAAGAGAGTAATAGCAATGCTTCAAGGAATTTTTTGAAAATAAAAAAATAATGAAAAATTATATAAAAAAACCATTTATTTTTTAGAAAATTTAAAATGGTAAATGGTTGAATGGTAA
>CALXCF010000019.1 GCA_944386755.1 uncultured Clostridia bacterium
CAAAAGATATCTCTTTTTTTGAGTAATAAAAAAGAAAGAAAATCATAAAATTAAAAGAAAAAGGCAAAAAAGCAATTAAGCTATTAAAATTTGTGGAGGATTTGTAATGAAAAAAAACAAAACTATAACTAAAATCTTCATAATAATACTATTAGCAATAATAATATTTACACTTAGTATTATATCAATGAAGCAAAAAGAAAATACTATAGAAACAAGTGTAGAAAATATAAGTAATAAAAAAATAAGCTGGGGAATAAAAAGAAATGATAACCATGAACAACCAGATGTAAGAAAAGATTATCAACAAATATTAGAAGAAAATGGTGGAATCTGTTTAGGAGATAAAGAAACAAAAAATGTATATTTGACTTTTGACGAAGGTTATGAAGCAGGATACACAGAGCAAATATTAGATATTTTAAAAGAAAACGATGTAAAAGCTACATTCTTTCTAACAGCTCACTATGTAAATACACAAGAAAAAATAGTAAAAAGGATGATAGATGAAGGACATATAGTAGGAAATCATACAGTTAATCATAAAAGTATGCCTAGTTTAAGTGAAGAAGAAATAAGAAAAGAAGTATTAGATTTACATCAAGTAATGAATGAAAAATTCGGTTATGAAATGAAATATATAAGACCACCAAAGGGAGAATTTAGTGAACGAACATTGAAAATAACTAATTCCTTAGGATATAAAACAGTAATGTGGTCATTTGCGTATGAAGATTGGAACGAAGATAAACAGCCAGATGAAGAAAAATCAAAACAAAAAATATTAGATAACTTGCATAATGGAGAAATAATGTTGTTACATGGAAATTCAAAAACAAACACAAATATTTTAGATAGTGTAATTAAAGAAACTAAAAACATGGGGTATACATTCAAGTCTTTAGATGAATTTGTTTAATGTCTCAAGTGTACCTGGTCCAAATGAGACACGAAGTGGCGTCCCTAAAGTGACCCAAAATGGTCACTCCGAACCTGTCCCCAAAGTGACCAAACTGACCAAAGAGAGGAGGCAAAATCATGAAAGGTAAGAAAAAGCAACAGTTTGGAAAATTAGATAAATTATTAGAATTACCAAAGGAAGTATGTTCAGATGTTCCAAAAATAATAATAACAGGTTTTGATGAAATGCTAATTGAAAATTTTAAAGGCATTTTAGAATATGAAGAGTTTTATGTAAGAATTAATACCTACATTGGAATTATAAATATAAATGGATATGAATTAAATTTAGAAAATATGACAGATGATGATATCAAAGTTACAGGAAAAATTGAAAGTTTTGATTTTGAGAGGATTATAGACGAAGGAGAATGAGATGTTTATAAAAATATTGCTTAGTTATTTAATCGGTTATCTGGTTATTGAAATAGAAGGATATTATATAGAAAGATATATAAATATTTGTAGAAATCAAGGAATAGCAATATGGCATTTAAAAAGGCAAGAAGATATAAAACTGATTTTTAGAGCAAGAATACAAGATTTTAGAGAATTAATAAAAATTGCTAAAAAAACAAAATGTAAATTAAAAATAAAAAGTAAAAAAGGATTACCATTTTTATTTCAAAGATATAAAAAAAGAAAAATATTTTTGTTTTTGTTGATAATATTAGCATTTTTCATAATTTTATCCTCAAATTTTGTATGGAATGTGGAAATACAAGTAGAAGATAATCTAGAAATTGCAAATATTGAAGAAGATATTAAAAATGCTGGATTAGATATAGGTAAGCTAAAAAGTAAAGTGGATACAAAAAATATAATTAATGAAATAAGATTAAAAAGAGATGATGTTGCATGGATGGGGATAGAAATAAAAGGTACAAATGCAATTGTGAAATTGGTAAAGGCAGATGAAAAACCAGAAATTATTGATGATGATGAATATTGCAGTATTATTTCTGATAAGGCAGGTGTAATAACAAAAATAAATGCACAAACAGGAACAGCAAATGTGAAAGTCGGAGATACAGTTAATATTGGAGATACATTAATAAATGGGTGGATGGAAGGAAAGTATACAGGAATTAGATATGTACATGCAAAAGGTGAAATTGAGGCAAAAGTTTGGTATACAAAATATAAAAATGTAAGCTATAATGCTACGGAAAGGAGTGAAACAGGAAATACAGAAACAAAATATGCAATAAAATTTAATAATTTTAAAATAAATTTTTCAAAAGGGCTTTCAAAATTCGAAATTTATGATACAATAGAAACGGAAAGTAAAATGAAGTTATTTTCAGATTTTTATTTACCAGTTTCAATAGTTAAAACAACATATAAAGAAATAGAAGAGAAACAAAAAACATATAGTATCGAAGAAGCTAAAAATATAGGGATACAAGAATTAGAGCAAGAATTGAACCAAGAAATAGAAAATAAAGAAGCGATTGTAAATAAAAATATTAATACCTATGAAAAAGAGGACAGTGTAGATGTTTATGTGACATATGAAGTATTAGAAAACATAGGGACAAATGAAAAAATTGTATTTTGAAGGGATGATAGCAATGGAAGAAAGAAGCCTTAGAATAACAGGAGCAGATAAAAGTTTTATAAACAAAATAACAAATACACTAACAAAATTATTAATACCCACAAAAATAGGAATTAATGGTATGCTTATATCAATAAAAAGAAATAGTTTGATAAAAGCATATGAAAATTATATGCAAGAAGAAAATTATGATAAAGAAGAATTAGAAAAAAAATACGATTCATGTTATGAAGCATATTTAGAGGCTTTAGATAAATATGTTATGGATTCAATTTACAAAAAAGTTAAAAACAATACTGCGTCAGAGTTTGAACAAAATGCATTATCAAAATATTATGAAGTTACAAGTTTAAAAGAAAGTGAATACATAGAATATAAATATAGAAAACAAAAATATCTATTAGAGTTGGACTATGAAGGAATAAAAGTTAATGGAAAAGAAAAAGTAAAAGAAAAATATGAGAAATTTTATATTTCAAAAATGGATTCATTATACAAATCTATTTTGAAAAATTACTCAATAAAAGTAGCAGATAATATAAGTAATTATGACTCTACAAAAGAATGGATTTATACAAAAATCTTCTATACTTTGGAAGATTATATACAAAATATATTGTCTTTAAAATTAGAACAAAATCAAGATGAAAACTTAAAAAGTATTATTTCAGATTATGAAAAATATGAAAGTTACACAGTTGGAAAATTAGATACAAAAGATAATATCGAAAAAAATATGATATTATTAGGAATTAGTAGAAAATTATTTACACATAGTTTGCCATTGATTGTTGCAGAACAATGTTATGAAAAATTATTAAAAGATGCAAGAGTTTTAGTACAAGATACAAAAATGGCAGTAAAAAGAGAAAAAGCATATTCAATGTTGATAAATTTAATAGAAGACTACAATGTAAAACTATTATCAACAAAAGTATACTGGGAATCTCAAAAGGAAAAAGATGAGTATAAGAAATTCTGGAAACAATATCAAGAAATTAAAAAATTGAAAGAGACAGATTTTATTGAATATGTAAAGCAAAAAGAGATATTGTTTATAAGAAATGATATTAAAAAATTAAATGATGGAAAAACAGATTTTTCAAAGTTAATGAAGTATTATAAAAGAAAATTAGTAGATTATGGAGTTATGAGACAAATTCAAAATTCTTGTGTATCACAAGGAAAATATACAAAAATTAAACAAGTTGCATAATATTGTAATTATATAGCTAGAATAATATATTAAATATTTTTTGTATCTTGTTGTCGCAACCAAAAAAATAAAGGATGAAACGAGAAATGTACGAGATAGTTTATGATGGAATTGATGAAAAAGAAGAATATAAAAATGTAATAGAGAAAGTATTATCACAGTGCTTTATAGAAGAAAAATTGGAAAATTCTAAATTGTGTGTAACAGTAACTTTGACAACACCAAAAACAATTCAGGAAATAAATAAGCAATATAGGAATATAGATAGAGCAACTGATGTACTTTCTTTTCCTATGTTTGAAAAGGACGAGTTAGATAAAAAAATACAAGAAAATGACTTTTATAATGAAGATATTCTAGGGGATATTGTTGTATCTGTCGAAAAAGTAAAAGAACAAGCAGTAGAATATGGACATAGTTTTGAAAGAGAATTAAGTTATATGATAGTTCATGGGTTTTATCATTTAATGGGATATGACCATATTGAAGAGAATGACAAAAAAATCATGAGAAAAAAAGAAGAAAATATATTAGAAAAATTAAGTATTTTAAGATAACAAATTGAATTAAAGATAATGAAAATACGAAAAAAATTTTATATAAATGGAAAAATTACTTTGACTTAAAACAAGGTACTAAGGAAAGGAAGTTGAAGAATGAATCAAAAAGGTGGCGTAAAGGTTTTAATTGCAATATTAGTTATTTTAATAATTGTTGCTGGGGCAGTTTTAGCATATAAAATTATGCAAGATAAAGATAATCAAGAAGTAGTTGCAGAAGAAAATAATGTATTAACAGCAGTAGTAGATGAAAAAGAAGTACAAATTTTTAAAGGTAATGATAGACCTATTGCAGTTATGATAGATAACCATGATGATGCATGGCCACAAGCAGGTTTGCAAAGGGCGTATATGGTATATGAAATAATTGTAGAAGGTGGAGAAACAAGATTAATGGCACTATTTAAAGGTGCAGATGATGTAGAAAAAATAGGACCTGTAAGAAGTGCAAGACATTATTTTATTGATTATGCAATGGAAAATGATGCAATATATACTCATTTTGGAGAAAGTCCTCAAGCATCAAGTGATATAAAAAAGTATAGTATAGATGAAATTGATGGAATTTCAGAAGATGGTACTACATTTTGGAGAGTAAAAGATAAAAAGGCTCCGCATAATGCAGTAACAAGTATGGAAAACTTAATAAAATCAGCAAAAAATAAAAATTATAAAATGACATCAAGTAAAGATAGTGTTTTAAATTATGTTACAGATGAAGTTAATTTAGAAGATGGGCAAGGCGCAGTAAGTCTAACAATTCCACATTCTCAACTTCAAACAGTAAAATATGAATATGATGAACAAAATAAAGTATATGAAAGATATGCAAGAGGAGAAGCACAAGTTGATTGGGATACTGATGAGCCAATTACAGTAAAAAATATAATAATAACATTTTGTGATAATTATACTTTGTCAGATGTTGAAAATAAAGGGAGACAAGGTATTAAGAATATAGGGACTTTTAATGGATATTATATTACAAATGGTAAAGCAATAAGAATTAAATGTATTAAAAATGCAAGAGATGAACAAACAGTTTATCAAGATTTGAATGGCAATGAAATAGATGTTAATGATGGAAATACATTTGTACATATTTGCCCAACTGATGCAGATGTTGAAATTGAATCACCAGTAAGTACCGATACTATAAATAATACAAGTAGTGTTGAATAATAAATAATATATGATTAAATGTAGTTATGAAGGGAAGTAATTAGTTATGAATATTTATGATACAGCAAATAGATTAGCTCAAGAAATTAAACAATCAGAAGAATATATTAATTATAAAATGGCAAAACAAGCATTAAATTTGAATAAAGATTTAAAAGAAAAAATGGCTGAATTTGAGAAAATGAGATATGATGTGCAAATACATATGATGCAAACAGGTAAACAAGATGAAGATAAGTATAAGGAAATGCAAAATAAGTATGCTGAACTAATAGAAATTGAGGAGGCTAAAAAGTTTTTTGAGGCTGAAACTAAGTTTAATATTGTAATTGCAGATGTTAATAGGATTATTGGTGAGGCTATTAAGGATGTTATGCAATAGTTTTGTTGAAAAATAATTACAATTTTATCTACGTTAAATCACATTTAAAACGCGGTTACATACAAATAGTATGCGCCCTTGCCTTTTAAATGTGATTTGCCTTGCTAAAATTTAATTCTTTTCCAACAGAAAGCAGTATTTTTAAATTAGATACTTAATTTAATATCCTAGTATTTATTACTTTAATAGAAAAAAGGAGGAAGATATTAAAAATGGGGTTTATAATTTTAGGTATTATTTCTTTAATTTTATTATTAGTTTTAAAAATATTATTTGGATATAGTCAAAAAACTTTTAAAGAATTAGCAGAAAATAAAGAATTAGATGAATTATCAAAAAAATATCCTGATAATATAGATATTTGTAAAGATTATTTAAAAAAATTAGATAATGAAAAAGTTGAGGTGGAACAAAGTGAAGATGGAGAAGCAAGTTTATATATAGCAATATCAAATAAAATAATAATTGCAAATATAAAGAAAAGTTTTACAAGAATTCAAACAATTGCACATGAATGTTTACATTCAATTCAAGATAGAAAATTGTTGCTATTTAATTTTATATTTTCAAATATATATTTATTGTATTTTATAGTAGTTGCACTATTGGCTATATTCAAGGTGTTACCTAATGAAATGCTCTTTGTAGCAATTTTTTTGGCATTAAGTTGTGTATATATAACTGTTAGAACATATTTAGAAAATGATGCAATGATAAAGGCAAGATTTTTAGCAAAAGAATATATGGAAGAAAAGAAAATCTCATCAAAAGAAGAAATTGAAAAATTAGTTAAAGGTTTTGATGAAGTAAATAAAGTTGGAATTAAATGTGTAAATTATTATTTTTTTATGGAAGTAATGATGAAGTTATTTGTACTTTGCACAATTTGTTTGATTCGTTAGGGACAAAATATATCCATATCTGTAGTAAACAAAAAGACAAAAAACGACGATTTTGTTTAGTACACTAAACAAAATTATTGACAAAATCTTCTAATTGTGTTATACTACATAAAAAGAAAAGAGGGATTTAGATGATTATTCGTGAAAGGTATTTATCTAAAATACGACCATTTTACGACCAAGATTTAATTAAGGTTATTATGGGAATTAGAAGATGTGGAAAATCAGTTTTATTATTACAAATAATAGAAGAATTAAAAGAAAAAGGCATTCCAGAGAGTCAAATAATATATATAAATTTTGAAAATGAAGATTATAGTTTTATAAAAAATGATATAGATTTACACAATTATATAAAAAAGAAAATAGTTAATAAAGGAAAATACTATTTGTTTTTCGATGAAATCCAAAATGTAATAGATTGGGAAAAAGCAATAAATTCTTTTAAATCATCAAAAAATGTATCTGTTTTTATTACAGGTTCTAATAGTGATTTATTATCTGGAGAATTGGCTACACATTTGACAGGACGATATGTTAGCTTTAAATTATATCCTCTTACATTTGAAGAAGTATGTGTATTGAAGAATTTAAAAGAAAGAACTGAGATTGAAGATGCCTTTGATGACTATATAACTTGGGGAGGTATGCCACAAAGGTTTATGCTTACAGATGAAATGCAAACAAAAACATATTTATCTGATATATATGATTCTATTGTAGTAAAGGATATTATTACAAGATTTGGAATAAAAGATATTGATTTGTTTAATAGAATAGTTGAATATATTGTTACAACACCTTCACAAAACTTTTCAGCTGAAAGTTTATCGAATTATTTTGCGAATAAAGATGATAGAGAAGTATCTAAAATAACATTATATAATTATTTAGAATATATGACAAAGGCAATGTTAATAAATAAAGTAGATAGATATGATATTAGAGGTAAAAGAATATTAAATGGAAAATATAAATATTATTTAACAGATTTAGGATTGGGACAAGTAAAAAATATAGGAAAAAGACCTCAACTAGGTGCATATTTAGAAAATATTGTTTACAATGAATTAATATCTCGTGGATATGATGTGAAAATAGGAAATTTAGAAAAAGCAGAAATAGATTTTATAGCAACTAGATTTAAAGAAAAAATATACATTCAGGTTGCTTATATATTAGCAGATGATACTGTCATTGATAGAGAATTTGGAGCATATAAAGGAATTGAAGATAATTATCCTAAATATGTTTTAACAATGGATAAACATGATTTTTCGCAAGAGGGAATTATTCATAAAAATGTAATTGACTGGTTATTAGATTAAGGACGTGCCAAATAGTTTCATTTTGATACCAAAAGTGAGAGACCTAAAATTTTATAATAAACAAAAAATGAAAAAGCAGTAATTTTGTTTAGTACACTAAACAAAATTACTGCTTTTTTATTTATTCATTTTCTTCAAGTAGCATATTTAAAATTTTGGGATAAATTGTTGTAGCATTTTTATTCCAGTTATCAACAATTCTTTTTGCTCTATCACGAGAACCTGCAACAGTTTTTACTTCAAATATTGTTTCATTATTTTCAACAATTTTACATTTTATCATATAATCATTTTCATTTCTAGGTGTAAATTCTGCAATTATAGAAGATTCTTCTTCTATATTAGAAAATTCCTTTTCAAAAATGTGGTCTGCTTTTAATTTCATTATTCCTGGTAGTACATCTTTTGTTAGTTCATAAGCATTTTTTCCTTCTGATGTAATTTTAATAACTGGTTCTTCTTCTTTAGTATAAGTACCTACTAATTTGGAATCTATTAAATCTGTTAATACTTGCTTGAAGTAAAAGTAGTTAATATCATTGATTGATGCTATTATTTTAAATAGGTCATCTTGCTTAAAATCAGTATTAATTAGATTTAATATGTATAAGATGAGAACCTTATTTTCAGCCAAAGTAGTAGTAGCATTATCTGAATTTGAACTCATATATAAGCACTCCTTACTTTGAAATTTTTTGCTATTGTATCATACATTGTAGAAAAAGTCAAAATCAAAAATTTTGTATAAAATTAAAAAAATACTTTAAAATCAAATAATATAGTAGTATAATTTCTAAGGAAAGGAAAGTGATTTTTATGAAAAAAGGAAAAATAGTATTAGTAGGAACAGGATTTGTTGGAATGAGTATGGCATATTCGATGTTAAATAGAGGAGGAATAAACGAACTTGTATTAATAGACATAGATAAAGATAAAACAATAGGAGAGCAAATGGATTTATCACATGGACTTCCATATGCACCACAAAAAATGATAATCAAGGCTGGAGATTATGATGAATGTAAAGATGCACAAGTTGTTGTAATAACAGCAGGAATAGCACAAAAACCAGGACAAACAAGGTTAGAATTGGCAGAAACAAATGCTAAAATAATGAAACAAATTACAGAAAGTATAATGCAAAGTGGATTTAATGGAGTTATAGTAGTAGCAAGTAATCCTGTAGATTTAATGACATATGTAGTTGCAAAAGTTTCAGGGCTACCTACAAGTAAAGTTATAGGTTCAGGAACAGTATTAGATACAGCAAGACTTCGCTATTTAATGGCAGATTATTTAAAAGTTTCAAGTAAAAATATTCATGCATACATCATGGGAGAACATGGGGATTCATCTTTTGTTCCATGGGACCATGCATATGTAGGATGTAAAAAAGTAAAAGACATAATGAAAGACAATAAACATCCAATGGAGGATTTAAAGAAAATTCACAAAGGTGTAGTTGATGCAGCATATGAGATTATAGAAAAGAAAAAAGCAACATATTATGGAATAGGTATGGCATTAAATAGATTAGTTAGAGCAATATTAGATAATGAAAATTCAATATTAACAGTGTCTACATATTTAAAAGATGGTCAATATGGACAAGATGATATATATATTGGAGTTCCAGCAATAATTAATAGTAATGGGGTTAGAGAGTTACTTGAATTAAATTTGAATGAATATGAACAAGAAAAATTAGATAATAGCTGTAAATTGATTAAAGAAATGAGAGAAAAATCAATTAATAAAATAATAGGGAAATAAAATTCTTTTGATTTTGAAAAAAAGAAAAAAACAGTTTTTGTAATGATAGAAAATATACAAAAACTGTTTTTATATAAATTAATTTCTTCTTTTTCCAAAGATAGACAAAATACGTAAAAATATATAAAACAATAGAAATTAATGTAAAAAAATGATATAATCAGAAATATAAAATAAGAGGGAGAAGGGAGTAAATATGTCTAATTTTGTGCATTTACATATACATAGTGAGTTTAGTTTATTAGATGGAGCAAATAGAATAAAAGATTTGCCAGTAAGAGCAAAAGAATTAGGAATGGATGCAATTGCTTTAACAGATCACGGAGTTATGTATGGAGCAATTGATTTTTATAAAGCATGTAAAAAAGAAGGTGTGAAACCAATTATTGGTTGTGAAGTTTATGTTGCACCACGTTCAAGATTTGATAAAGAACCTAATATTGATAATAAATATAATCATTTAATATTACTTGCTAAAAATAATCAAGGATATAAAAATTTAAGCAAATTAGTGTCTTTAGGATTTGTAGATGGATATTACTATAAACCACGTATAGATTTAGAAATATTAGAAAAATATCATGAAGGTTTAATTTGTTTAAGTGCATGTTTAGCAGGAGCAGTAAATCAAGCTTTATTAAATGGTGAACAAGAAAAAGCAGAAGAAGTAGCTTTATGGCATAAAAGAGTTTTTGGAGATGATTATTATATAGAAATCCAAAATAATGGAATAAAAGAACAAGTATTAGCAAACCAAAAATTAGTACAACTTGCAAGAAGGCTGGATATTCCATTAGTTGCGACAAATGATGCACATTATTTAAAAAGAGAAGATGCATATAATCATGAAGTTTTACTTTGTATACAAACAGGTAAAAGAATGAGTGATATAGATAGAATGAGATTTGACACAGATGAGTTATATGTAAAATCTCCTGAAGAAATGATAGAATATTTTAAAGCATTTCCAGACGCAATTGAAAATACGGTAAAAATTGCAGAACAATGTAATGTAGAATTTGAATTTGGACATACAATCTTGCCTAATTATGATGTGCCGGAAGAATTCCCAACTCATTTTGATTATTTCAAAAAGTTGTGTGATGATGGTATAAAGAAAAGATATGGTGAAAATCTAAGTAAAGAAATTTTAGATAGAGCAGATTATGAAATAGGTGTTATAAAAAAGATGGGATATGTAGACTATTTTTTGATTGTGTGGGATTTTATCCATTATGCGAAAACTCATAATATACCAGTAGGACCAGGCAGAGGTTCTGGTGCAGGTTCGATTATTGCATATGCAATAGAAATAACAGATATTGATCCAATGAAATATGGATTACTTTTTGAGAGATTTTTAAATCCAGAAAGAATTAGTATGCCAGATTTTGATGTTGACTTTTGTTATGAACATAGGCAAGATGTTATAGATTATGTTGCAGATAAATATGGACATGACCACGTTTCACAGATTATAACATTTGGGACAATGTCAGCAAGAATGGTAATAAGAGATGTATCCAGAGTTTTAGATGTACCATATGTTGAAGCAGATAAATTAGCTAAAATGATACCAAATGAATTACATATCACAATAAAAAAAGCATTAGAGCAAAACAAGGAATTAGCAGATTTATATGAAACAGATGAAACAGTAAAAAAAGTATTAGATATAGCAATGGGATTAGAAGGTATGCCAAGGCAGGCATCAACACATGCTTGTGGAATAGTTATAACAAAAGAGCCAGTTGACACATATGTACCTTTATATGTCCGTGATGGTCAAATTTCAACACAATATATAATGACAACCTTAGAAGAACTAGGACTTTTGAAAATGGACTTCTTAGGACTAAGAACCTTAACAGTTATACAAGATACCATCGACTTAGTAAAAGAAAATAGGGGAATAGATGTAGAATTTGATAAAGAAATGGCAGACCCTAAAGTATATAAATTATGGCAGGAAGGAAAATCATGTGGTATATTCCAATTTGAGTCACAAGGAATGACAAACTTCATGAAAGAATTGAAACCAGACTGCTTAGAGGATTTAATAGCAGGTGTTTCATTATATAGACCAGGGCCAATGGACCAAATACCAAGATATATTAGAGGAAAACAACATCCAGGGCATAATGAATATACACATCCAAGTCTAGAGCCAATTCTTAATGTTACATATGGATGTATGGTATATCAAGAACAAGTTATGCAAATAGTACGTGACTTAGCAGGGTACTCTTTAGGAAGAGCAGATTTAGTAAGAAGAGCCATGGGAAAGAAAAAACTTGATGTAATGGCAAAAGAAAGAGAAGTCTTTATAAATGGACAAGTAGATGAAAATGGAAATGTGTTAGTTGCAGGATGTGTTAGAAATGGAATAGATGCAGAATCTGCAAACAAAATATTTGATGAAATGGCTGAATTTGCAAAATATGCATTTAATAAATCACATGCAGCATGTTATGCAGTAGTAGCATATAGAACAGCATATTTAAAAGCATATTACCCAGCAGAATTTATGGCAGCAACATTAAATAGTTTCTTAGGAAATCTTGACAAAATACCACAATACATAGATGAATGTAAATCACTTGGAATACAAATATTAAAACCAGAGATAAACAAAAGCAATACAAAGTTCACAGTTGAGGATTTGGGGACGGCCCCAAAAATCCACATTCGGGGAAAAAGGGACAGGTCAAAATGATTCACATGACGAAAGTGTAGGTAAAAATTTTGCAATTCGTTTTGGGTTGGGAAGCATCAAGAATGTTGGAAAAGCACCAGTAGATAGTATTGTAGAAGAAAGAGAAAAACATGGAGAGTACGAAAACTTTATAGATTTTTGTGAAAGAATAGCTGATGAGGCAGTAAACAAAAAATGTATAGAAAGTTTAATAAAAGCAGGAGCTTTTGACGAATTTGAACAAACAAGAAGTACATTACTTGCTTCATTTGAAGGAATAATGGATGCTATTCAAAGTGGTAAGAAAAAAGGAATGTCTGGTCAAGTTTCAATGTTTGACTTAGGAACAGAAGAAGAAAAAGAAGAAATGAATGAAATGAAATACAAATTTGAAGAACATGAAGAATTACCAAAAAAAGATTTATTATCACTTGAAAAGGAAATGTTAGGAATCTATATTTCAGGACATCCATTAGAAAAATTAAGAAGTGAAATAGAAAGGCGAACTAATATTAATACAATAGAATTAAGAAATCTTGATGAACAGATGTCAAGCAATATGGCAGACTCTGGAATGGAATTATTAAACCAAAATGCTAGTAGCAAATCTAAATATCATGATGGACAAAATGTAAAATATGCAGGAATAATAACTTCAATCAAAAAGAAATATACAAAAAACAATAAGATTATGGCATTTGTAACAATAGAAGATTTATATGGAACTGCCGAAATAATTTGTTTTGAAAATGCGTATTTGAAATCTGGAAATAGTCTTGTAGAAGAAAATATTGTAATGGTTGATGGTAGATTAAGTATTAGAGAAGATGATACGACTACAATTATTGCAAATGATATAAAGGATTTTGGAGAACAAAAACAGAGGGTGTTAATTTTAAATATTACAGATTCTGACGAAAGTGAAAAGGATAAGTTAAGAGGTGCTATTAAGTATTTTAATGGTGATAAAAATAATATTAATGTTTTTGTTAAGATTAATGATGATGAAAGAAGTTGTGGTCAAATTTATTTGACAGACCAGATTATTGAGTTGTTTGCTGATATAATTGGAAAGCAAAATGTGGATATAAGATAAACTAAAAATCCCCTTCAAAAGGGGATTTATTATATCCATTCACCATATTTTTTAATGTAGATTTTCTTAGCAAATAGAGCAACAAAGCAATAAAGAATTGTAACTGCAAATATAAGGAATATATATTGTCCAGCTATTGGAACAAGACCAATCATACTGCCAAGAGCGGTAAATGGTACAACTAATCCAATTATAATCAGTGAAATTGATGATATATATACTGCTTTGTGAGCATTACTTTGTATAAATGGTATTTTTGACGTTCTAATAATATGCATTCCAACTAAGTTTGAAACTATACTATAACTAAACCATATTGTTTGGAATGTTGCTGCATCTCTAACTTGGAAGAAGAACCAAAGAGAAGCAAATACTATCATATCAAATACAGAACTTACTGGTCCCATAAATAGCATAAAATGTTTTAAGCTATTTATATCTAATTTTTTAGGATGTTGAAGCGATTCCTTATCAACATGGTCAAAAGGTAAAGTCATTTGACCAAAATCATATAGCAAACCTTCTACTAATAATTGGATAGGTGTTTCAGGTAAGAAAGGTAATAATACACTTGCAATAATTACAGAAACAACTTCTCCAAAGTTGAAACTTGTTGCTAGTTTAATATATTTCATGAGATTTACAAAAGTACGTCTACCTTCAGTAACACCATCTAGTAAAACATTTAAATCCTTTTCAAGTAATATGATATCTGCTGATTCTTTGGCAATATCAACAGCAGTGTCTACTGAAACTCCAACATCAGAATTTGTAAGTGATGGGCTATCATTTATTCCATCACCCATGTATCCAACTATATTTCCAGATTCTTTTAAAAGTCTTACAATTCTAGCCTTTTGTATAGGTGATAATTTTGCAAATATATTTGTTTTCTTTAATAATCTCAAAACTGCAGTATCAGATAATTTATCTAATTTACTACCTAATACAATATTTTTAGAATTTATACCTACTTTGTCACAAACACATCTAGTAACTTCGGCATTATCACCAGTTAGAACTATAACACGAATTCCTGCATTGTTTAATTTTTGAATAGATTCTTTTGCAGATTCTTTTGGTGGATCTAAGAAACCAATAAATCCAATAAGAACCATATTTTTTTCATCTTTAACATTAAAATGTTGAATGCCTTCAATATCATTTTTTTGGCAAACTGCTACAACTCTTAGACCTTGTTCATTTAAAGTCTTGCTGATATTTTTAACATTTTCTTTGATTTCCTTTGTAATTGGAGAAACTTCACCTCTATAATCTACCATAGTACAGATATTTAAAATTTCTTCAACAGCACCTTTTGTAATCATTTGTTTTTTATTTCCATCACTTACTATAACAGACAAGCGCCTACGAGAAAAGTCAAAAGGAATTTCATCAACTTTTTTATATTCAGTTTTTAAATTTACTAAGCCATTTTCTAAAGCTCTTTTTATTACAGCTTCATCAATATTTCCTTTTAAACCAGTTTGAAAATATGAATTTAGAAAAGCATGTTTTAATGTTCTAATATCTTCATCTCCATTGATATCTAGATATTTTTCCAAAACGATTTTATCTTCTGTTAAAGTACCTGTTTTGTCAGTACATAAGATATTCATTGCACCAAAGTTTTGAATTGAATCCAACTTTTTTACAATGGTCTTTTTCTTAGACATTCTTACAGCACCTTTTGAAAGGCTTGAAGATAAAATAACTGGTAAAAGTAAAGGTGTGATAGCAATGGCTATTGCAACTGCAAATGTGAAAGCTGTTACTATATCATGTTTCCATGCATTTAAAAGGAAAATTACAGGAATAAGTATTAGCATAAAATGAATCAATAATTTGCTAATATTTTCAATACCTTTTTGAAATGCAGTTTTAGGTTTACCAGTAGTTAATGTATGAGCTATTTTTCCAAAATATGTGGAATCAGCAGTTTTAATAACTACACCTTTAGCACTTCCTGAAATTACGTTTGTTCCCATAAAGCAAATAGTGTCTAAATCTGAAATATTGTCAATATTATTCAAAGATATTTTAGAATCTACATATTTTTCTACACTATCAGATTCACCTGTTAGCGAAGACTGACCAACATATAAATCTTTTGCTTCTATAATTCTTAAGTCAGCAGGAATCATGCTACCTGCAGAAAGTACAACAATGTCTCCTAGTGTTACGTGATTTATAGGAATTTGAATTTCTTTTCCATCACGAATTACTGTTGTGTTTGTTGCGACCATTTGCTTTAATTCTTCAGCAGCTTTATTAGAACGATATTCTTCGACAAAATCTAATAATGTGCTTGCAGTAACTAAGATTGCTATAACAATAATGTTTGCATAGCTTGGAGTTTCTGGAAGATAGATGTCTGTATAGATTAGAATACAAACTATTCCAAGTAGTATGCAGTTAAATGGAGAGAAAAGACTTTCTAAGAAATAGTGATACCACTTTTTTGGTTTTGCTTGCTTGATTTCGTTTAATCCTAAATTGTGAATTAATTCATTTGCTTTTTTTGATGAAAGTCCTTTTTCGTTTACACGATATTTTTTAATAAATTCTTTTTTTGGTAAAGTACATTCTTCACCATACATTTTGTTTATATTTACATCTTCTTTTGGTGTTGCCAAAAATATCATCTCCTCTTTTGAATTTTTTTCTTTTAAGATTATACCACTATTTTTTATAATTGAAACATATAATTAGAAATTATTATAATTAATTTTAGAATATTACAATTTATAATTATTTTTATGTCTTTATATTAACAAATGATATATTTATATATTTTTCCGTAATCCCCATTCAAGAAAATGTAATTCACGTACGTTCAAACATTTTCTAGAAAGGTCCCCCCAATATACTTCAAAATATCTAAATATATCATTTGTTTTTTATATAATTTAATAATAATTATTAATTATAAATTGTAATATTCTAAAATAAAGTTGTAATAGAAATTTAATAATGTTAAAATAGTCTTACGAAAAAAAGCATAATATAAAAAACGATATTCATATTGAAAGGGAATGATATAAATGGAAAGAACTAGAGTAGCAGGAATTATATTTATGAATGGTGGAATTGCACTTATGCATAGAGTAGGAGTGGTAAAAAGAAAAGATATTCAAGAATATTACACATTTCCAGGTGGAGGTTTAGAAGAAGGAGAAACTTTAGAAGAAGGAACAATAAGAGAAATAAAAGAAGAATTTGGAATAAACGTTAAAGTAGTAAAAAAATTATATGAAATGGAATCAGAGAAATTTAATCAAAAAGAATATTTTTTCCTTTGTGAATATGTATCAGGAAAATTTGGAACAGGGGAAGGACCTGAATTTTCAAATAATCCGAAATATGTAGATAGTGGAAAATATTTGCCAGAGATAATAAAAATAGATGATATAAAAAACATACCTCTATTGCCACCGGAAATAAAAGAAAAATTAATTAAAGATTTAGAAGAAGGAATTTTTGAAATTAAATAGATACAAAAGTATAAATAATTTAACAATGGTTCAAAATACTAATAGTAAAAGTTAAATGAATTTATAAAAATTGACAATAGGTAGAAGGGGCAAATTTTAATATGTTTTTTAGTATCTTCATGATAGTATTAGGTTTTGGACTTTTAGTTTTAGGTGCGGATTTTTTAGTTAGAGGCTCAAGCAATATTGCTAAAAAATTTCATATTCCAGAAATGTTGATAGGCTTGACGATTGTAGCACTCGGAACATCAGCACCAGAGCTAATTATAACAATTGGTTCTGCAATGAGTGGAGCAAATGATTTGATTTTAGGAAATGCTATTGGAAGTAATTTATGTAATTCGCTATTAATTTTAGGTTTAATGTGTGTTATTAGACCTATTGAAATAGAAAAAGAAGCGGTTAAAATTCATATTCCAATGGCATTTATTTCAGCTGTAATAATATTGTGTTTAAGTTTAGGCATATTTAGTACACCAAATGTGATAGATAGAAGAGATGGGATAATTCTAATTATTATGTTTATTCTATATTTTTCATATCCAATTTTTACAGAAATAAAAGACATAAAAAAAGCGTATAAAGAAAATATGAAATCAGATAAATTTAAAGATATAAAAATATCTGTATCTATTTTCTTTATTATCATTGGAATTGTTTTGTTGAAATATGGGGGAGATTTTGTTGTGGATTATGCAACTAATATCGCAATGGAGTTTAATGTACCAGAAAGAGTTATCGGACTTACTATAATTGCAATAGGTACAGCTATGCCAGAATTGGTTACATCAATTGTTGCAGTAATAAAAAAAGATACTGACTTAGCTGTTGGAAACTTAGTAGGTTCTTGTGTTTTAAATTTGTTTTTGATTCTTGGAGTTGGATCAATTCTTACACCACTTAATTTTTCAAAGGATTTTAAATATAATTTGATATATTTGATAATATCAACTTTTGTTATTTGGTGTTTTAATTTTGTTGGAAAAAAGCATATATTGACTAGAGGAAAAGGAGTTATATTACTGTTGATGTTTGGATTTTATATTGTGAAATTATTTTATTTCTAATTCTATATTACTTATGTGATTTTTCCTTTTTATGAATAAAATTTGTAAAAATATTGACTTTTAGATATGATTTAAGTATAATAATTATAGAAGGTGAACAACCACAAAGTGTGGCGCGTCGCTAATTATGTTTAAAATTAAAATGCATCTCTAACGACCAGCAGAGATGTGTTTTTTGTTGTCTGATTTTCTTATTGTAACTACTAATGCTACAAATAAGGCAACAGCGACAACGGTTACTATTGCAAGTTCAAACAAAAGTATGTATATAAATAATAAGCAAACTTGTTCTAATAACATATGCATCGCCCCCTTTCTTTTGTGGGTACGCGACACATCACACTCTGCTATGTTCACCTTCTGATACATTATACAGAATAGATTAGTAA
The DNA here is from genome assembly GCA_944386755.1 of uncultured Clostridia bacterium. Lineage (GTDB taxonomy): Bacteria > Bacillota > Clostridia > TANB77 > CAG-508 > CAG-269. The sequence continues at coordinate 18,606 of CALXCF010000019.1, forward strand.
AAATCAAGTATATAATCAAAAAAGTAAATGATTTTAGTTGACAAATATAAATTAATAAGTTATTATTTATATACAAAACAAATGAACTTTGAATATCACAGTTATTCAAGTTAGTCGTATGTGTATTCACGGTACACATACTTTTTTTGCTCAAAAATAGAGTAGAACGCGAAATCTACTCTATGACTAAAAAATGCCAACTTTGAAGATATTATAAATTAAAGTTGTAAACATACAAAGAATAATACCACAAACAGTCGGAATAAGGATACTGATAACAGTCCATTTTAAACTGCCAGTTTCTTTCTTTATAGTAAGCAAAGTAGTAGTACAAGGAAAATGTAAGCAAGTAAAAATCATAACATTAATAGCTGTAAGAATAGTCCAACCATTTTGCACTAAAATATTTCCAATAGCAAAAGTATCATCTAAATTTACTAAAGTACCATTTCCAAGATAACACATCAAAATAATAGGTAAAACAATTTCATTTGCAGGAATTCCAAGTATAAAAGCAGTTAAAATATAACCATCTAAGCCCATGAGACTTGCAAATGGTTTTAGAAAATTAGCAATAATATTTAATAAACTTTCACCATTAATACCAACATTAGCAAAAATCCATATAACAAGACCTGCTGGAGCAGCAACACTAATAGCTCTTCCTAATACAAATAACGTTCTATCAAAAATTGACCTAACAAGAATTTTTCCAAATTGAGGTTTTCTATATGGTGGTAATTCTAAAACAAAAGAAGAAGGCATACCTTTTAAAAGTGTTTTGGATAGAATTTTAGAAATTAGTAAACTCATCAAAATTCCAAGTAGTATTACAAATAAAACTGCAATTGTGGAAATTATAGAGCCACTAAATCCTTGCACACTTCCTGCAATAAATATTGTAGCAATTGTTATTAGAAAAGGAAATCTTCCATTACAAGGTACAAAATTATTTGTTAAAATAGCAATTAGTTTTTCACGTGGGGAATTTATAATTCTACATCCTACAACTCCAGCAGCATTACATCCAAAGCCCATACACATACTAATCATTTGCTTCCCAGAACAACAACATTTTTTAAAAAAGCCATCCATATTAAAAGCAATTCTAGGTAAATATCCTAAATCTTCTAATATAGTAAATAAAGGAAAAAATATTGCCATAGGGGGCAGCATTACAGAAATTATCCAAGTTAAAGTTCGATAAACACCTAAGATAAGCATATCAGAAAGCCATGCAGGACAGTTAATGAAATTTGCAAAATCAATTAAATTTTCTTGTATATAACCAAAAAATGAAAATAATAATTGAGATGGGTAATTTGCTCCAACAATAGTAATCCAAAAGATAATACCTAAGAATAATATCATTATTGGAATACCAAAAGTTTTAGATGTTAGTATTTTATCTATTTTTTTATCTCGATTAGAATAAGATTTATCTTCAAATTTACATACTTTTTTACATACTTTTTCAGCTTGTTTCATTATAGAAGAAGTGATATTATCTCTAAAATTTGTTTTATTAATGTTTGAATTATTTAAAATATTTTGCAAATTTTTAAGTATTTCTTCAAGTTCTATATTTTCAGAAAATCCGACATTTAAATGTTTTTGAATTGAATAAATAACATCAGTTTCATTTTCTAGCAATTTTAAAGAAATCCATCTATATAAATTAGAAGGAAAGTCATATAATTCTTTTAATTTAATTTCTAATTTGGTTATACAATCTTTAATAACTGAATTATAAGATATTTTTTTAGGTTTAGGACATATCTTTTTTTGGCAAACCTTATAAGTTACATCCAGTAAATTGTTTAAACTAGATTTTTTTCTTGCAATAGTACCAACAACTGGAACACCAAGCATATCAGACAATAGATTCAAATCAATTTTAATATGTTTTTTCTTAGCTTCATCTAATAAATTAACACAAACTATAACATTATCAGTAATCTCCATAATTTGAAAAACTAAATTCAAATTTCTTTCAAGGCATGTAGCATCAACTACAACAATTGTAGCGTCAGGATTTCCAAAACAAATATAATCTCTTGCAATTTCTTCTTCTTCTGACGAAGACAAAATAGAATATGTACCAGGAATGTCAACTAAAAGAAAGTCGCTATCTTTATAAGAGTAAGAACCGGTCGCATTACTTACAGTTTTACCGAGGCCAATTTCCAGTATGTTGATGCAAACCTGTTAAACTATTAAAAATAGTAGATTTTCCGACATTTGGATTACCTGCAAGTGCAACAGTATATCCATTTTCATTTTTAAAAAATGTACTATCAGAACTAAGCAAATCAGTTCCAGTAGATGATTTTGTAAGTCCCATATGACACCTCTTTTATATTCATAAAATAAATTAAATAATTACTATAATATATGAATAATTCTTTGTATGGTGACAATAAAAATTTAGGTTACTCACTAAAATTATATTGTTAAATATTAAACATTAAGTATTGTAACATCATTAATATTTTGTGCTTTTAACATAATTGAATATTTTGTGTAATTGAATATTTAAACATAATTAATATTTTTAGTATAAATAGAAATTAAATTAGAATCTTCATCTCTAATAGCAATTAGTGAACCTCTAATGTCAAAAGCTCTAATTCCATTAGAAGGACTTTTTAAAACTGGAATAATACAAGTGCCTTTTACTAATCCTAAATCTAAAAGTCTTTTTTTCACGCTTTCTGAGCAATTTAAATTATATATATATCCGACTTCATTTAGAAGTAAATTATTTAAAGATAAAATCTTTCGCATATTGGAACGTCTCCTTGTAATATAGTTACTAATATTATATTTTGTCGAAAAATAAATGTTACTATTGACAATAAAAATAAAATGTGAAAAAATAGGAGGGATTTAGGGACGGTCCTAAAAATCCCTAAAAAGAGGGATTAGGGGACGGACCTTGAGTTAGAAATTTTTTAGGAGGATTTTAAAATGGAAAGATTAAGAGGTTTTGAAGTAGCTAAAGGTTTTGAGGATAAAAATATTAATTTACCAATTAGAAAAACAAAATATTCTGCAGGATATGATATAGAAGCGGCAGAAGATGTGGTAATACCAAGTTTTAAAAAAGGAACTAATCCAACTTTAGTAAAAACAGGATTAAAAGCATATATGCCAGATGATGAAATGTTATTATTATATAATAGAAGTTCAAATCCTAAGAAAAAAGGATTAATATTGGCAAATAGTGTAGGAGTAGTAGATAAAGATTACTATGGAAATGTTGATAATGATGGTCATATCATGTTTGCATTTTATAATATAAAGGATGAAGATGTTGAAATCAAAAAAGGAGAGGCAATTGGACAAGCAATATTCCAAAAATATTTAGTAACAGATGATGATGTTGCAGAAGGAGAAAGAGCAGGAGGATTTGGTTCTACAAACAAATAAAATTTTATGTGACAGGAGTAAGGTATTAAAATTAGAGGAAAAAAATTTGAAAAAATTTTTTTCTTAGAAAATCAAAGGTTACAGGAAAAATATACATAAAAATAAGTAGCAAAGGCTTTGACTTTTGCTACTTTTTGGTGTATAATAAATATGGTTAAAAAATCCAATAAAGTTATTTAAATACAATCAACTATTTACATAACTTTATTATCTTTTTTTGCCGAATATATTAAAAATGCTGAAAGGAGTTGACTTACATGTTCAATGTAGGAGACAAAATTGTATACCCAATGCATGGAGCAGGGGTTATAGATTCAATAGAGGAAAAAGACATACTAGGAAAGAAACAATCTTATTACATACTAAAGATGCCAGGTGAAGTTAAGGTAATGGTACCAACAGCGAAGGCAGAAGAAGTTGGAGTAAGAAATATTATAGATAAAAGCTCGGCAGAAAAAGTTATAGGAATACTAGAAAAAGATGAAACAGAAATGGATAAAAACTGGAATAAGAGATATAGAGATAATATGGATAAGATGAAGAGTGGAGACATCTATGAAGTTGCAGATGTTGTTAGAAACTTAAGTTTTAAACAAAAAGAAAAAGGATTATCAACAGGTGAGAAGAAAATGTTGAATAATGCAAGACAAATTTTAGTTAGTGAACTTGTTTTAGCTGAACATTCAACACAAGAAGAAGTTGAACAATTAGTTGATAATAAGATTAATACTTCATTTATGATGTTTAGGTCAGAAGATGTAAATAAAGAAAGTGTTGTAAATAAATTTATTCCTTTTGATGGAACAACAGGTACTAATAATTAATGTACTGATAATTGAATATAAATATGCCATATTTAAAGGCATATTTATATTAGTTTATGAATTTTTATGGAAAATTTTAAAAAATGTATTGACAAAAAAATAACATGCTATTATAATATTAATTGTTGCTAAACAACATACCAGTTCAAATATTATTTATGCAGATGTGGCGGAACTGGTAGACGCACAGGACTTAAAATCCTGCGGTTGAATAAACCGTGCCGGTTCGATTCCGGCCATCTGCACCAATGACGTTTCTGTTCGAACTAATAGAACAGTATTGATACAAAATCAATCAGAAAATAAAATCTGGTTGATTTTTTTGTTGTCTATAAACAATATAAAAATCATCCAAACGAAAGGATGGTGTAAAAGAATGAAGATAATTAAGCAAGAACTACAATTTGAAAAATGTCTAAAACAGCGAATTGAATTTATATGTGAGTTTTCAAAAGTTACCCCTACTTTTATAAATGGTAGCATTAGAAAATTAGAAAAAACTAACCTTACATATATTGAACCACATAAAGTCATTATTAAAAATATTACTTTTTTAGTTTTTAATTATTCAAATGATGTATATATTTCAAATTTGACTAAAAAGATTAAATTATCAGAGTTAGAAGAATATATAAAAAGTATATAAATACCAATATTTGACATTTCTACAAATTATGATATAATATTCAAAGTAAACCAATTATGTTTATGGAGATGATTATATGATTTATAAAAAAATGTATTATATAATAAAATTGTTTGAGAGATGTCATTAGTATTAGTGTGTACTATGATGTCTCTTTTTTAGAGGAGGTTTATATTTAAATGAATGAATTAGAAAAAATTATAAGTAAATATTTTTCAAAGGACGGAACTGGTATTACTTATTCAGATTTTAATCAGGAAGAAGTAGATAAATTATTTAGAAATATGAAGCCATATGAAAGACCAGATATATTATCAATATATGATAATAAAATAGTAGCAATTGAACATTTTGAATTTGATAGTTATAAAAATAATAAAGATGGCAGTAATTATAAAATTCAAGAAAATCTTATTGAGCAGAAAATGCAAAAAGCAATTAAATCTCAACTAAAAGAAAAGGGAGAGTTAATGATTCATGACAAAATAAAAAATACAAGTAGTTTAAAGCAATATTATGATAACTTCAAAAAAGTTTTATTATCTCATATAGATAACATTTCTGAATATAAGGAACATATTATAAAAGATTTTGGAAATGAAAAAGAAATAGAATTCTGGTTTTTCGCAGAAGATGTATCTCCTTTAGGAAGTTATTATTATAGAAGAAGAAATAATTCACCATCATTATTGCTACCATTCTCAAATGAAAACATAGAAATACTTAAGGAACATAGAGAGATTAAAGGTTTAATTTTTGGAATATATGCAATGAGTGAATATAAAATGGTATTAATGTATAACGACACTAAAACATTGAATCTGATTGAAAACAATGAATACTTCCAAGTTGATGAATCAGAATTTATGTCTTTTGAACCACAAACAACTGGATATGCATTACTAATACCTAAAGATGAGATTGGAGATGATATTAATGAGTGAAGAAAAGAAAAAATGTGGTTTATATATGAGAGTATCGACAGAAGACCAAGCTCGTGAAGGTTTTAGTTTACCAGAGCAAAGAGAAAGATTAGAAGCTTTTTGTAAGTTTAAAGATTATGAGATAGTAGACTATTATGAAGATGCTGGAATAAGTGCTAAAACTGGTAATCATAGACCAGAATTTGAAAGATTAAAAAATGATATAAAAGCTAAAAAGATAAATACTATTGTTGCTCTAAAATTAGACAGAATAACAAGAAGTATTTATGATTGGGAAAATTTAATGACTTTTTTAGATGAAAATGGTGCTTATTTAGACTGTGTTAATGATGAAATAAACACAACAAGTGCAAATGGTAAAATGATTTCAAGACTTTTAATGAGTGTAAGTCAAAATGAAATTGAGAGAACAAGTGAAAGAACAAAAATAGGTTTAGCAGGTGCAATAAAGTCAGGACATATTCCTCATATTGCTCCATTAGGTTATAAACACGAAGATAAAAAATTAGTAATTGATTATTCTACCAAAGATATTGTAGTTAGAATATTTGATTTATATTATAACGGTTATTCTTATCAAAAAATAAGTAATTTATTTAATGATGAAAAAGTATTAGGAAAAGAAAATTGGAGAGATTCCACTATTGTTAATATTCTTGAAAATGAAATATGCAAAGGAGATTTTGTTCACGGCAAAAGAACAAAACATCCTACTTATTATGAAAATGTAGTAGAGCCTATTGTTTCTAAAGAGATGTGGGAAGATTGTCAAGTACAAAAAAAGAAAAATTCAAGAAGTTACAAAAGAACATTGACTTATTTATATTTACAAAAATTAAAATGCCCTAAATGTGGTAGGATTTTGGGAGGAAAAGCCACTACAAAGAAAAATGGAAATACCTATTTTTACTACTATTGTAATGACTGTAAAATTGAATTTAAAGAAAAAGTTATAAATGATTACTTTAGTCAATTTATAGATGAATTAACAGAATATGATTCTGTTGTAAATCAATTCTTCTTGCCTATGATAAAGCAAAAGTTTGATGAGCCAAAAGAACAATTAGAAAAAGAAATAAAAGAACAAAAAAATAAACTTGAAAGAATTAAAAAAGCCTATATCAATGGAGTTTTTGAATTAAAAGAATATAACGAGGAAAAGAAAATAGTCGAGAAATCAATTAGTGAATTAGAAAGTAAATTAGATACTACTGACTGTGTAGAAGAATTAAGATTTACACCAAAAGATATTTTACTAAAAAGAGATATTGACTTTATAAATAAAATAAAGCTAGATAAAGAATATCAAGAAAGAACTAAAACTTGGAAAGATTATACTAGACAAGAACAAGCTGAACTAATAATGAAATATGTTGATGATATTGAATTAGAGTTAATTAGTAATGATATTTCTGTTAAACAAATAAATTTTCGAGAATCAATTTGTAAACCTTGTCAAGAATTATTTGATAATGGTTATATAGACACAACTAAACCTGCAATTTTTGGTAATGTATTAGGTAATATTAGATTTAGTAACTACCTACCTGAAAAAGAGGTTAGTGAAATTATTATGAGATTAAAACAATACTATGATGTAAGTTATACAGAAGCAACATACTATGTTGATAAGCAAGTATTCTATTTTAATTTTGTTGAAGATAACTCTGCTATTGTTAGGGTATTTCCTTTAAAAGATTATTATAAACTTGATCCAGATAATAAAATGGAAACTTATGAATTTGGAATAATTTATATTCGTGAAGAAGATAAATTCCAAATGCAAGAGATTGATACTGCATTTGATTATATACCAGATGAAACAAATGATAGTGTACTTTATATGAAAGAGCTTAAACCTATTTCAGTAGGTGTAAAGCCAGTAAAATTCTGCGAAGAAGATACAGAATAATTGTTGCAACTATTAAAATATATCTACTATGTTGCAACAACAAATTAACGAGAATAAATTTGTATTTGCAATTAGCAAATATAAATTTTATAACGAGTTAATTTGGATAAATTTTATCCCAGTGGGAGAAAATTTATTGCCTCGCAGAGCCCCCGAGTTTTGATAGAATGTCAAAACTCATAGGGGGTTAGGAATTTTGTCAAAGTAAAATTTCTGTGCCTACGAAGTAAATGCTAAAGGAGGAAAAGAGATGAGCGAAGAATTAGCATATTCTATTCATTTAGACAGTGATAAAAATAAAACAATAAAAGCAAAAGAAATTGCAAAAAATAATCCATCTGGCGAAACTTCATTTTCAAATAATGGAATACAAAATGCTACACAGTTATCAAAAGTAAATAAGCATAATTTAAGAGATTATGATAATTATAAAGATGAAATCTGTGCGATTTATGGAACAGATAATTTATACAAAGATGTTCAAAATCTATATTTTCAGGAATTTGAACAGGCAAGAATTGAATATAATAATAAACAAACTAGAGAGGATAGAAAAATAAAGAATTATTTTAAGCATATATCACAAGATAAACAAAAAGACTTGGCTTGTGAAATTATAATAGAACTTGGAGATATGGACTTTTGGAATGATAAAGATGAATATTACAAAAAAGGTATGGTACAAGTTTATAAAGAACAAGTGCAAGATTTAATGAGAATTGTACCAGAATTTAAAGTAGCTAATGCAGTAATTCATTTTGACGAAACATCTCCACATATGCATATTGTTGGTGTTCCAATAAAAGAAGATTATAAAAGAGGTATGAGAAAGCAACCAGCAAAATCAAAAGTATTTACGAAAGAATCGCTACAACGAATACAAGATGAAATGAGAAATTGTTGTATAAAATCATATAATAAAATTTATCGTGAAAATTCTTTATTGAAACAAAAGAAAAAAGGTAGAAATCAAGATATAAATGTCAAAGAAATGAGCAATTACAGAGAAATCAAAAGACAGCTAAAACAAAAGGAACAAAAACTAACTGAAGCTAATAATAAAACCAAAATACTTGATAACAAAAGCAATAATATAACTCAAATATTAGATAATTTAAAACCTACTAAGCTAAACAAAAATAATATGATTATTTCAAACGAGGATGTCAAGAAATTGAAAAATTATACAGAAGATGTAAAAGATATTACTCAAACAGTAAGAAGTGTAAATGACTTATATATGGCAATTAGTGATTTTGAAAATAGTACTTTTGAAATAGCAAAAGAAAATCGCTCACTTAAATATCAAATAGAGTTAAAAGATGATGAAATTGATAATCTTAAAAGTGAATTATCTACTAAAGATAAAATCATAAATAAATTACAAACTGAAAAGGAAAAAATAAAACAAGAATTGAAAAAATTTAAGAATTTTTGGCATAATATTATGAGCCATTTTCATAAAAGAATTTGCTATGATAAAAATGAAAATTACAAAATTGTTAGTGATGATTTATATAGAAATGGTGTATTTGACGACAATGATAATGAAATTGCAAATAATATTTATAGAAAAGTAACGATACCAGATGAGAATAAGAAAAATAAAAGTAAAAAGAAAAATAATGATATAAGATTTTAGGAGGAAAATGTTATGAATAATAAATTACCAAAAACAAAAATTGATGAAAGAACAGGTATTGAATATCATTTAAAAGGAGATTACTATATTCCTAATATAGTAGCACCAAAACAAGAAAAAATTGTTTTAAATAAATATGGAAGAATGAAATTAAAATATCTAAAAGAGTATAGAAAAGCTGATTATACTATAATGCTTATAAATGGAACTTTGAATACTCATTTAAAAGAAATACAAGAAACAGCTCAAACAAGAGTAGAGCAAATAATTGACCAACTAAAAGAAAAAAGTGATTTAACAGAAGATATGAAAAATACTGATGTGCTTTATTGGGTAGGAACAATGAATTCTATTAAGGCACAAGCAGAAGAAATTGTATTTAAAGAATTAATATATTGGTAAATAAAATAATTGAAAATTTATTTCATAATACCAAGACTGCATTCTTTGACAAGTTTGTCTTAGAATGCAGTCTCGAATTGGATTATTATCCAATTATGTTGGATTAAAAGGACCAATTCCAGTCCTTGGTTCTGTTACCGTTGCTACCGATTTTGATGGAAAGAACATAAATGGGTTTACCGAAGTTATTCACTAATTTGTGAGTAAGATATTTTCTGCACAATTCCATTCTGCCATCAGGAAAGACATACCATTCTGCCCACTGCCTTCTATATCGCCTATACATTCTTCCCTCATGAACTTGTTCTGAATGTCCATGTTCTCCAATTACCAAGCCTTGAGATTCCACATACAAATATGCAAATCTATGCACGGTATTCTTGTAGTAAAATTCTCCAATCGGCTGACTCCATACCTCACCAAGTACAACATCATCGTTGTCCATTCGTTCCCATTCATCACTTTGGGTATAACTTTCGCTTGTAATAACTGCTTCAAGCTCATCCCAAAAAAGTTTGTTGTTGCCCCCACAATACATTTCGCTTCTTAACTTGCGAATTTCTTCGAGGCGATTCATATCAAATGGCTGTAAATCTTTCCGCTGTTGTTTCATAACATTATACCTCCAACATTAAAATTTTAAGTAACTATTGCTACAAAACAATTGTAACATAAAATTCTTATATTTTCAATTATTTGATAGAACTTGCATAATGTTTGATAGAGTATCAACATTTTCCATAATTTCTTGTAAAAAATGTATAAAAAGCCAAAACAAATATTCGTAAAATTATTGCAATTTACTTTAAAATATAATACAATATATCATAAAGAGAAATGGAGATGATATTTGTGAATGAAATAAGTAAAAAAGAAAATTACACTAATGCAAATTTTGAAGATATAAAACACATTGATGAAAGTGGAATAGAATTTTGGTATGCTAGAGAATTACAACTTGTTTTAAACTATAAAGAATGGAGAAAATTTGAAAATGTTATAAATAAAGCAAAGGAATCTTGCAAAAATAGTGATATTAGTGTGCTTGATTGCTTTGTCGATGTCGACAAGTCAATAATTTCTGGAAAAGGAAGAAAATCTATAATTAAAGATTATAAATTAAATAGATATGCTTGTTATTTAATAGCACAAAATGGAGATAGTAGAAAAAAAGTAATTGCTCTTGCACAAACATATTTTGCAGTCCAAACTAGAAAACAAGAAATTAGTGAAAAAGAATATAGTATGTTAACTGAAGATGAAAAAAGATTTTATCAAAGGAATTTAACCAGAAAAGGGAATTATTCGCTTAATCAAACTGCTAAAAATGCTGGAGTTAAAAATTTTGATAAATTTCATAATGCAGGTTATAAAGGATTATACAATGGCGAGACTGCTGATGATATTGCAAAAAGAAAAGGATTAAGATATAGAGAAGATATTTTGGATAATATGGGAAGTGATGAGCTTATTGCGAATTTATTTAGAATTTCTCAAACAGAACAAAGATTGAAAAAAGATAATGTTCAAACAGAAAAAGAGGCAAATAAAACCCATTATAATATTGGAAAAATTGTTAGAAAAGCAATTAAAGAAGCTGGACGGAACTATGCCTGAGGATTTGCCTACACCCAAAAAAAGCTTAAAACAATTAGAAAAAGAAAATAAAAAAATGTTAAATAAAAATATATAAACATATAGATAAGATGACGATATTGAAATAGG
>CALXCF010000020.1 GCA_944386755.1 uncultured Clostridia bacterium
ATAGTTATAACAAGGGCAATCAATGTTATTCCTTTATTTTTCATATTTTTGCCTTTTTCTCCTTTCTTGTTCATCTTAATTTTCCTCCTTCTTTTGTTGTTTAATATATTTTCAAATTTTTATTAACTTTATTATCTTTAATAAAATGAATATTATTGTATAAGAAAAATCTGCATTTATTATTTATATATAATTATTCCCATTTCTGTAAATAGTATACATTACTAATTACTTTAGACAAAAATATGAACTTTTCAATGTTCTTTCTCTATTTACAAAAATAGACCTAATTATTATGTTTCTATTGTATACATTCATAATAATTAAGTCAAGATTTTTAATATTACATTTTTGTTACATTTTCTTGTTTTTATTTTAAATTTATTTCTAACTCTTCTATTTCAGCATATCTATAAATCTATCAGCCAATTCATAAAACTTCATTCCATTAGATGCCTTGAATAAAACTACATCTCCAAATTCCACTTCATTTTTCAAAAATTCTAAAACATTGCCTTTATCTTCAAAATAATATATGTTTTCTTTTTTCATTCCACATTTTAAGGCTTCATCTGCAATTAATTTTGCATTTTCTCCTGCACAAACTAAAATATCTATATTATTTTTATATACTTCTTCTCCAACAAGTCTGTGAAGTTTTTCTGCATATTCTCCTAATTCAAACATATCTCCTAATACTGCAATTTTTCTATTGTCTTTGAATGATGATAAATAATTTAGACTTGCTTTCATTGCTTCTGGACTTGCATTATATGCATCATTTATGACTTTTATTCCATTAATTTCTTTTATATCCATCCTTTTTTTAGTTAGTTCAACATTTTTTATTCCAGTAATTATTTTATTAATATCTATATTTAAAGTGATTCCAACTGTTGTGGCACATAGAGAATTTAATACAAAATGCCTTCCTGCAATTGGAACTTCTACGTTCATTTCTTTTCCATCTATGTTACACTTATATGCGCTTTTTTCTTGTTCCAAAATCATATCTTTAGCCATTATATCGCTTTTGTTTTCTATTCCATATGTAATAATTTTTTTACTATCTTTGTTTTCTAAATACCATTTGTGTAGCAATTCATCATCATTATTTATAATTATAGTTGGATTCTCTGCTCCATCTAATATTTCTAATTTGGCTTTTAAAATATTTTCTTTTGAGCCAAGATTTCCAATATGTGATGTTCCTATATTTGTTATCACACAAATATTAGGTTTTGCAATTTTGCTTAAAAGATGAATTTCTCCAAAATGATTCATTCCCATTTCTAGTATCATTATTTCTTCATCTTTTAGTCTTAGAATTGTGAATGGTAATCCTATGTTATTGTTGTTATTTCCTATTGTTTTCAATGTTTTGTATTTTTGTGATACTACACTTGCAACCATATCTTTTGTACTTGTTTTTCCTACACTTCCTGTTATAGCAACTACCGGTATATTATTTATTTTTCTTTTATATGATGCAATTTCATAAAGAGCTTGCATAGTATCTTCTACTTTTATTATTGTTTTGTTTTCAAATTCTTTTAAATCTCCCTTAGAAAATTCTATACCCTGTACTATTACACAATCTGCTTCGTTTTTGAATGCTTCTTTCCAAAATATGTTTCCATCAAATTTTTCACCTTTTATTGCAATATATGTATCTCCTTTTTGTATGCTCCTTGTATCTCTTGAAAAGTTTTCACATTCTAATTTTTCATTTCCTATAATTAATTCTCCTTTTGTAACTTTTAAAATATCTCCAACTGTTAAGTTTTTCATTTTTGTTTGCCTCCTATATATAATTTCAAATTTTTTCAAAAAAATATTGCCAAATATTTATTTTTGTGCTAATATATTAATGTTGTTATAAATAATATTATTTATATAGGGGTATAGTGTTAATGGTAGCACATCGGTCTCCAAAACCGCCTGTGAGGGTTCGAATCCTTCTACCCCTGCCATATTTTATATCATTATTATTTTTTTCGAGGTGTTTTATTTGCAAAATTTTTTTAAAATCTTTTATTCATTTACTATATTTATAATAATTTTTATCTGCATATTTTTTATACCATATTTTAGCTCAGGATACAATTCTAATTCAAATATTTCTGGAGAAATTATTGATTTTAATCCAAATGGGTTTGTGTGGCCTCTTCCTCGGATATACTAGGATAAGTTCATATTTTGGAAAACGTGTATCTCCAACAAGTGGTGCTTCTTCTTCTCATTCTGGTATTGATATTCCTGCACCTGAAGGTAGTAAATTTATTGCAGTAGCAGATGGTGAAATTACTTTTACTCAATTTTTAGGTGCTGGTGGATATACTATTACTCTTTCTTTTGATAATTTTAGAGTTACTTATTGTCATTGTTCTCCAAATTATATTGTGAAAGTTGGAGATATTGTTAAACAAGGACAAGTTATTGGTACTGTTGGCCCTAAATATGTGTATGGTGTTAAGGGTAATCAGTATTCTGATTCTAGTGGAAGGCCTACAAATGGTGCTACAACTGGTTGTCATCTTCATCTTGGAATTAGAATTGATGGAAAGTATCAAAATCCTTTGGATTTCTTTTAATTGTTATTTGTCAAAAAAAATCGACTGCATTAGCCGATTTTTTATAATTAAGGTTTGTTTTACATATCATCTTCTTCGTCTTCTTCATCACATCCATGGCAACCACCGCAGCTACCGCTACAGCTATGGCTGTCATTTTCCTCTGTATCTCCTGTCCAGTCTAGTTCTATTACGTTTTGACATTCTGGGCAAGTTATTTCTGTTTTGTTTTCATCTATATCTATGAAAAATTCATAATTACAGTATGGACATACGATTTCAAAATCAAATCCATCTTCTGTATATATGTCTTTTTCTATATTGTCTATTACTTGTTGCATTTTTCCCATTTTGTCATCTAATTCTTTTTGTGTGTTTTCTAATTTTTCAATTTGTTCTTTTTTATAATCCATAATATAGTCCATTTGGTCTAGTATTACGTCTAAAAAAGAAGCAAATCTTCCTTTTATATATTCTAAATCTTGTGGATCTTTTATATTTTTTTCTATGTCATCTAAAAAACTTTTGTATTCGTTTTTTAATATTCCCATTTTGTTAATCACCTTTCTTTATACTCTTTCCATGTATTCACATGTTCTAGTGTCTATTTTTATTACATCTCCAATGTTTACGAATAATGGAACTTGAATTTCTAATCCAGTTTCTAGTTTAGCTGGTTTTCCTGAAGTTGTTGTTGTGTTTCCACTAAATCCTGGTTCTGTATATGTAACTTCTAATTCAACAAATGTTGGTGGTTCAACTGCAAATACATTTCCTTTGTATGAAAGTATTGTTACTTCCATATTTTCTTTTAAGTATTTTAAACAGTCTCCTAATTGTTCTTCATTTAATGGTATTTGGTCATATGTAACATTATCCATAAAATAGTATAAATCTCCATCATTATATAAATATTGCATTGCTTTTTTCTCTATTTCTGCTGCTGGGAATTTATCTGATGGATTAAATGTTTTTTCTAATGTTGCTCCTGTTATTACATTTTTTAATTTTGTTCTAACAAATGCTGATCCCTTTCCTGGTTTTACGTGTTGAAATTCTACAATTCTATATACGTTTCCTTCCATTTCAAATGTTGTTCCATTTCTAAAATCTCCTGCTGAATATACTGATGCCATAATTATTTCTCCTTTCAATTTTCCGTTTTTAAAATTAACATTACTTATTTTACCACATTTTTCGCTAAGAATCAAGTATTTTAATGACCTTTTTATAGACACTTATTATTCACAAGTTTTATTACTTTGCTAGAATATTAAATTAAATAATTTTGCAGTACCGCGTAGCGACCAAACGAGCCTGTTAAGGCGAGTGCGATTGAAGCAACTTTCTTTCTATCAAAAGAAAAATTTAATTTTTCTTTTGATAATAAGTTGTTGCGACAACAAGGTACAAAATATTATTTAATTTAATATTCTAGCTATATACTATATTATAATATAATTTTTCTCAGATTTTGTTAAACTTATACAACCAAATTTTGTAATTTGAACTGTATCCTCAATACGAACTCCAAACTTTCCTGGAATATATATACCTGGTTCATCTGTAACCACCATATTTTCACGTAATTGAGTATCTGATGAATAACTAACATATGGTGGCTCATGAATTTCTAAACCGACACCATGACCTAAGCTATGAATTAAGTCATAATTGTTTAATTTAAAATCATTTTCAACCATTTTAGTTAGTAATCTTGTACTTGCCCCATCTTTATATGATTCTAATGTCTGAACTTGATTTTTCAATACTAAATCATATACTGGTTTTATTTCTTCAGGAACTTCTCCAACAAAAATTGTTCTTGTCATATCTGAACAATACCCATTTACTTTACATCCCATATCTATTGTGATTATATCTTTTTCTTGTATTTTTCTGTTTGTTGGTACTGCATGTGGTTTTGATGTATTTTCACCTGATGCAACAATTGTATCAAATGATAATCCATCTGTTCTTTGTTTATAGTAATCTTCTATTTCATTTGCAATTTGTTTTTCTGTCATTCCTGGTTTTATATAATTCAATAAATATGAAAAACAGTTGTCTGTTATTTCACATGCTTTTTCAATGTTTCTTATTTCATCTTCATCTTTAATCATTCTTTGTTTTTCTATTATATGCTCTGTTTCCACAAAATTGTGAATTTTATATTTTCTTATATATTCTTTGTATTTAGCATATGAAATATCATATTCTTCGAATCCAACATTTTCGCAGAACATAAAGAAATTTTCATAGTCCTCTTTAGATACATCATGAATATCATATACAATGATTTCATCATATAATGTTAATGTACTATGGACTGCTTCGATATATCTTGCATCTGTAATATATATATTGTCTTTTCTAGTTAAAAGTAAAATTCCTTCTGCATCTATATTTGTTAAATATCTTATATTTACTGGATTTGTTAGTATTAGTCCTTGTAAGTCCAAACTTGACATTTTATTTCTTAACCATTGTAACTTAGGATTCATAGCCATCCCCCATTTATTATTTTATATTTATACAAAATTGTAATTATTTTTCAACTAACCTTGATACAAGCCTAAAGTAAAAATTGTCATTAATATATTTGTTATTTGCTCAAATGGAACATACATACTTAAAAATGTTGCAATTACAATAAATGGTCCAAATGGTATGTATTCATCTGATTTTTTTATTTTTGTTACTAATAATATTATACTAAGTATTGCTCCTATAAGGAAAGAAACTAATGTTATTATTATTATATTTGATAGTCCAAAATATAATCCTAATGCTCCCATTAATTTCACATCACCAAAGCCCATGGCCTCTTTTCCATAAAATAGCCCTCCTATTAATGTAATTAATAAGAAGATTCCTCCTCCTGCAAGCATTCCAAGTAACATATTTATTGTTATTGCTACATTTGACAATCCATACAAAAACGCAAAAATTATTCCTATTTCAAAAATTGTTAGATTTAGTCTGTTAGGTATTATTTGCAGTTTATAGTCAATGACAAATGCCGATAATAACATTGGTGTTAATATAATAAACTTGATTAAATCAAAATTTGCAATTAAGGTGTCTTGTATTCCATATACGTATATTAGTGAAACATATATTGCCGCTGTTAAAAGCATTAAAATATAATTTGGTTTAAAATTCATCTTGTATTCTGCTATTATGTCTTTTGATATTACTTTTTTATATTCTGGCAGTCTTTTATTTGCCCAATCTACTAATTCTCCTACTATTAATCCTAAAATTGCTGCTACTAAATAGTATGCAATATGTACATCATTTATATACATCTACTTTTTCTCCTTTGTCTATAATCCTTTTTCTCTAAATTTTTTTTTCAACATTTTTTCTAATGGTCTTTTCCATAAAGTATACCAAAAGTCTTTATCATCAATTGCATCTATTAATATTGTAAACATGTTGCAGCGATTTCCACCTACTATATCTGTAAAAATCTGGTCTCCAACTACTCCTATTTGTTCTGGTTTATATCCTAGTTCTTTTTGCACCTTTAAAAAGCCAGATTTTAATGGCTTTTTAGCAAAACTTCTATAAGGAATGTCCAATTTTTCAGCAATGTTTTTTACTTTTGTTTTTTTATTTGTGTTTGATAATATATATAGTTTTGTTCCTTGTCCTTTTAAGTCTTTTGCCCATTTTTCAATATTTTCTGGCATTTCTTTTTTGTAATTTATTAATGTATTATCCATGTCTAATATCAATGCTTTTAGATGATTTTTTTGTATGAATTCTATTGTTATTTTTTCTATTTTATCAAAATATGCTTTTGGATATACTGATAACATTTTTTCCCCCATTTTTTTAATTATCAAGTATATATTATCAATTTGATATGGTTTTGTCAAGGATAATTTATTTGCAAAATCTGTGTCGTCCTATCGTAACAGTCATAGGTCTTGACCATATCCATTTATTTGTTGCAGTAGATGGATTGAAATAATATATTGCTCCATATGATGGGTCCCACCCATTTATGGCATCTTGTGCAGCTTTTATTGCTGTACTATTTGGTGATAAATTAATTTGACCATCACTTACCGCATCAAATGCTCCTGATTGATATATTACCCCTGGAATAGTATTTGGAAATGAACTGCTTTTTACTCTATTCATTACTACTGCTCCAACTGCAACTTGTCCAGTATATGGCTCTCCTCTTGCTTCTCCATATATTAATCTTGCTAATAAGTTTACATTGCTAGAATTACTTGATGAAGATGATGAGCTTGAATTACTAGAATTGTATATTCCCATGGCTTTTAAAGTTGCTGGTCCTGCTATTCCATCAACTGTTAGTCCATTTTTTCTTTGAAAATATTTTACCGCTTCTAATGTTTGGCTTCCAAATATTCCATCTACATTTCCATTATAATATCCCCATCTTTTTAGTTTCGTCTGTATTTGCCTTACTTCGTCTCCTCTTGAACCGTATTTAGATAGTGCTTCTACTTCGTTGTTTTCAAAGAGTACTATGAAGGCAATTATCCCTATTAGTAAAATGGTTATTGATAATATTATTATTTTTTTCTTGTTTTTTAACATAATAAAAACCCCTTATTAATAAAATTTTTTCTTTTATTTGGCTTTTCTTTTATTTTTATCAATAATTGGTTTTATTATTCATTTTTTGTTATTAAATTTATTTTGAACAATACGCACACAAAATACTTTCCATTCCAACTTGTAAATCAATAAGTCCGTTTTTATACTGATAATCTACATCTCTAAGTTTTTGCAAAATTTGTGCTAATTCTTCTTGTTTAAAATATCCTGCTTGCATTTTATATTTATTAACTAAAAAAGTCTGATTTGGTTTCAAATTTAAACTTGATATTATATCTTTTCCATTTTTTAAAGCAATTTTTGTAAAATACAATTTTTTAAAATGATTATATAATGTAATTAGAATTTTTTGCAAAGGTTCTTTTGCATAAATCAAATTTTGTAAAACTTGCAGAGCTTTTGCTGTTTCTTTTTTACCTAAGCTATCTGTTAAGTCAAAAATTACACTTTCAAGTTTTTTTATTGCTAGTTTATCAATATCTTCTTTTGTAATTTTTCCACCTTTTCCTACATATTCTATCAGTTTTCTAATTTCATTTATTAATTCTTGCATGTTTGTACCACAACATTCTATGAAATATTTTAGTGTACTACTATCTATTTGTACTTCATATGCTTTGCATATAGCGCCAATTCTTTTTTCTATTTGTATTGGTTTTTGATATTCAAAATTGCAAACTACTCCATTTTTATCAATTGTTTTAAATAGTTCTTTTTTATTATCTGCATCTTCTTCTACAAATACTAAAATTACACCTTGTTTAATTATATCTATGTTATTATTTATATAGTCAATTAATTTTTCTCTCATTTTTTCAAGTTCTGCATTTTTTCTTTTTCCTTCTTTTTTTAGTAGTCCTGTATTTCTTGCTATTATTAATTTTTTTTCATATCCGAATGCTGGTGTTTCTATATCTGATATTAGTTCATTGTAGTTTGTTTCATCTATATTTATATAGTTTATGCCTTTTATACATTCTCCAAATATGTTTTTTATCTTTTTTAATGTATTTTCTAATAAAAATAGTTCTTCACCATATAAAAAGTATATACTATTTAATTTGCCTGTTTTTAGTTCTTTTTCTAAATTTTCTATACTAATCATAGTTCTCTCCTTAGAGGGATTTTTAGGACCGTCCCTCTAATCCCTGTTATAGTTTTTGTGCAAATTTGGCTGAATGGGCATGGCATATTCCTATTGCCATGCTATCTGTTATATCATCTAGTTTTGGTAATTTTTCTTCGTTCAATATCATTTTTACCATTCTTTGTACTTGTATTTTGTCTGCTCTTCCATATCCTGTTACTGCCTGTTTTACTTGCAAAGGTGTGTATTCATAAGTTGGTATTTTATGAATTCTTGCTGTTATTAGTATTACTCCTCTTGCTTGTGCTACATTTATTGCTGTTTTGGCATTATTGTTGAAGAATAACTCTTCTATTGACATTGCTTCTGGTTTATATTCTTCAATTATTTGTGTTAAATCATTATATATTTTTTCTAGTCTTAATGGAAAAGACTCTTTTGCCTCTGTTAAAATTGCTCCAGAATTTATTAGTTTGAACTTATTTCCCACATAATCTATTATGCTATATCCGAGTTATGGCAAATCCTGGGTCAATACCTAAAATTCTCATTTTGTTAATTTTCTCCTTTTTGCTATTTTTATATAATTGTAATTATTTTTCAACCCGTTATCTTCCTAGTATGATTCTAAAAACCTCAGCAACACTCCAAGCCTGTGTTATACAACCTTTAGGCAAATATGGTTCTTTAGAATCATAAATTTCTGCAATTCCGCCTAAACAACCTCTATTATAGATTTCTTCCTTAAAAGTTTTAGTTGTTTTGTTAATTAATTCTTCTATCTTTTTACGCAATTCTTGTCTTTCTTCTAATGTTTTTGCTACATATAAGCTATTTTTCAAGCTGTCATAATATAATCCTAAAAGCCAAGGCCATGTAATTCCTTGATGATAACTACTATCTCTTTTCTTTGGTGAACCCTCATATATTTCAACATAGTTTTCTTCACCTTTAGCTAATGTTTTTAGTCCATATGGATTTAATAGTTTTTCTTCTACTGTTTTTATTGTATTTTTTGCTTCTTCTGAGTTTGGGTCTAATACTGGATGTGTTAGACTTAATGCAAATAATTGGTTTGGTCTTATTTTAGGGTCTCCTAATACATCATATAGGCATTTTGTTCTTTCATTATAGAATCTATTGCAGAATGATATTTTACATCTTTCTGCTAATTCTTTGTATTTTCTAGCTTGAAAATTGAAGAAATGTCCCATTTTCTTTGTTAATTCTGCCATAATGCAATTTGCATTATACCACAAAGCATTTACTTCTACTGCTTTTCCATTTCTAGGCGTTATTGCTACTCCATCATATTTTGCATCCATCCAAGTATTTTGTGTTTCAGGTGTTCCTGAAACTATTAGTCCGTCTGAATCTAAATAGATATTGTTATCATCTATATCTATTCCTGCACAATAATTTTCTATGATTTCTTCTAATTTAGGATAAATTTTTTCTTTTACGAATTTGTAATCACCTGTATATTTTAGATATTTTTGCACTTGCTCAAATAATAATAGTGATGCATCAACACTGTTATATAAAGGTCTACCATCATATCCTGAATAACCATTTGGCACTAATCCGAATTTTATATCTCTTATCATGGTTAATAAAACTTCTTTTGCAATTTCAAATCTCTTTGGAATTAGTAATATTCCTTCAAATGCAATTAAACTATCTCTTCCCCAGTCTAAAAACCATGGATATCCTGCGATAATTGTATGTAATCTAAAATTTGGTCTATATACTACAAAGTTATCTGCTGCCATTAAATAAGTTTTTATTAAATCATCTTTCTCAATTTCTTTTTCACTCTTATTTTGCTTTCTATTATCAATCAACAATGATTCGTTGAAGATTTCTCCTGCTCTAATTATTTCATTGTTTATAAATTTTCTTACACTCTTTGTTTCTATATTTGCTTCTAATGAGCATATAAATGTGATTTCTTTTTCTTCTTTTGGTTTTATTTCTATTTCAAAAACACCTGGTACACTGTGGTTTTCTTCTGGATAAAATCCTCTTTTTTCTTCTTCAATGTAAAACATGTGTGCAAAAGTGTCATTATAGTGTTCTTGATATTTTCCATCTGAAACGCTCATATATATTGGTGTTTCTGGATTGTTATCTATTACTACTTTTACTTTTTTATCTTTAATTTCCTGTCTTAAATTAAAGTAATGGTTTGTATTCATTTGATGAAAGTCTCTGAAATTTATTACTGGTGCAAGTGTTAGTTTTGCCTTTTGACTCGCATTTTTTATTTTATAATATACACCAACTGTATTGTGTCCATATTCCATTGCAACCATTTTAGTTATTTCAACATTACCTATTTTGTATTTAAAAATAGGCACATAGTCTCTTCTAAATTCTTCTTGATATTTAAATCCTTCTGAAATATTATTTTGACATACATTAGTGTATAAGTCATACTTTTTATTTCCAATTTCTATACTTTCATCTAGTTTTGATAAAATTAGATGTCTTCTTCCCGGAGGTGTTAATGGTGCTATTAATAGTCCATGATATTTTCTTGTATTTGCTCCAATGACTGTTGATGAACTAAATCCTCCTATTCCATTTGTTATTATCCATTCTTTCTTTAGTCCATTTTCTAGATTCAAATTTTCCTTCGTAATTTTCATAATTTTTTCTCCATTTCTAATAATAGTAACTCATCTTGATAATATCACATTATTATTTTTATGGTATTGTATAAATTATTTTGTTTCGTTCAATTTTTTTAGCATTTCTTTTCTAATCTCTTCTGGTGTCTTTTTTCTTCCTCTTGCACTTTTTGGCTTTGTTGTACTTTCTCGTTTTTCTCTTAAGTCACTTGTTTTTCCTTTGGTTCTACTTATTTTTTCACCACTACTTTTTTTCCTCTTTACTTGTTCTTTTTGAACTTTTCGTCTTGCCTTTTCGTCAGCTTCTCTTATTGACTCTATTCTATCACTATATTTACTACTAAATTTGCTTTTTCCTTTTCTTTCTTTTTGTTTAACTGCTTTTCCTTCTCTTTGTTTTTTCTCTTTTTTAGCCATCTGTTTTTTGATTTTATTAATTCTTTTTTCTTCCCTCAATTTTGTATTTAGCATTAAATATTGTGGGTCATTTTGTTTATCTTGATATTTTAAGTCATCGCAAATCAACTCTATTATTGATTCTGCAACTAGACTTGGATCATGTCTAATCATATCATTTGATATCATTGATAAATTTCTTTGTAAAAATTTTATTCCTTTTATTTTATCTACATCCTGTTCTACTAAGTCTTGTCCTTCCAAATTATATTTTTTGATGAATTCAGGGACGATTTCTCCTGTGTCATATATACAATAATCTACTATTCCTGTTCCACAATGTTCAATAATTGCATTTATATGGTCTGCAACGCTATAATCATCAGTTTGACCTGGCTCTGTCATTATATTGCTTATATATACTTTTATTGCAGTACTTTCTTTTATTGCTTTTGCAACCCCATTTACTAATAGGTTAGGTATAACATTTGTGTACAAACTACCTGGCCCTATTATAATACAATCTGCATTCTTTATTGCTTCAACCACACCTGGTGCTGGTCTACAATTTGATGGGCTTAGCATTATTCTACTGATTTTTGTTAATTTATCAGATACTACTTCTGGTATTCTTGATTTTTCTTCTACTATATATCCATTTGCAAGTTCTGCAACAATTTTCATCTCATCTAAAGTTACTGGCATAACTTTTCCAATCATGTTGAATATTTGATTACTTTTTACGATAGAATCTTCAAAATTTCCAGTTATATTTTTCATTGCTGAAAAATAAATATCTGAAAAGTTTAATCCTCTTAATCTACCATTATTAAATTCATAGTTCATAAGTTTATTCATTTGCTCTTCTTTACTTGCTAAAGAAACTATACTATCTTTTATATCTCCTAATGGCAACAAGTCTAACTCTTTTCTTGAATTTGTTGTTTCTTCTCCATAATCAGATACTGCAACTATCGCAGTTAGATTGCTTGTGTAATTTTTTAATCCTGTTAAAACTGTGTTTAGCCCTGTTCCTCCACCAATTACTACAATATTTGGTCCTTTATCATATACTGTTTTGTTGAAAATTAGAGAATTTATATTTACATTTTTCTTGTTTTCCATTCTTTCATCTGTTGCTTCTATTAAAACTTCTAATGTCCTTTTATTAAGCCCTATTAATCCTAATACTATTGCTATAAATCCTATTACAAAAATTACTATAACTTTTCCTACTTCTTGGAATGAAATTTCTTTCATGACTATTATTTCAGCTAGTCCATAGCATGCAAGTAAAATTCCTATTAAAATTAAAAACATCCATCTTTTCATTTTGTTGCTTGATTTAAACCAATGCATAAAGCCTTTCATTTTATTATCATCCTTTCATATGTCATAAATCCGGTTGGAAAGAATTAAAATTTAACACAGTCAAAATTGTATTTATTTTTCAACCAACTTCCTTTCCAACTACTTCAATTTCTAACTCTATCTGTTTATTAAATTTTTCTTCTATTGTGTCTTTTATGTATTTTACTAAATCTAGCACATCTTTTGCACTTGCATTTCCTTTGTTTATTACAAAACCACTATGCTTTGTTGAAACTACTGCATCTCCAATAGAATATCCTTTTAATCCTGCCTCATCTATTAATTTTGCTGTTATATAGTCTTTTCCTCTTTTAAATGTACTTCCAGCACTAGGGTATTCGATAGGTTGTTTTGTTTTTCTATATTGTGAATATTCATCCATTTTTGCTTTTATTTCTTCTTTTTTTCCTTTTTCTAGGTTTAAAACTACCTCTGTGACTATGTATGAGTTACCTTTGAAAATGCTTTTTCTATATTCAAATTTTGCTTCTTCATTTAGAAATTCTTTCTCATTGCCATTTATATCTACACATTTTATCTTGTCTACAATATCTTTCATTTCCTTACCATGAGCACCAGCATTCATACTAACAGCTCCACCAATCGTTCCTGGTATTCCTGATAATTCTTCAAATCCAGAAATTTCATTTTTTAGACAAATTTGTGCAAGCTTTGCAAGTTTGTATCCTCCACCTATACTTATTTTATATTGTTCTCCGTTTGGTTTTATATCAATATATTCAATTTGTATTGTTAATGTAATTCCTTCTATTCCACCATCTAAAACTAAAATATTGCTTCCATTTCCTAGTATTGTTACTGGTATTTTATTTTTTTTTGCAATATTTAATATTTCTTTTAGTTCTTCTTTTGTTTTTATTTTTATAAAGCATTCTGCTGGTCCACCTATTTTAAATGTTGTGTGCTTTTTCATATCTTCATTATATAAAATATTATCTTTTGGAATTGTTAAATTTGAATTTTCTAATATCTCCTTAATATTCAATTTTCCACTTCCTTTTCAATTTTCTATACTATATCATTTTTCGGCAAAAAATACAAGTCTAATTTAGTTAGTTTGGTCAGTTTGGGGACAGGTTCGTTGTGACCATTTATGGATAGTATGGGGACGGCACTTAATAATTTTTTATTAATCTTTAGATTTTCTAGTAATAATGGGATTTTTCAATAATAAAATATTATAATAATATATTAAAACTAACTTATATTTGTTAAAAAACACGTATTTTTATAATATTTTTTGGATTATATATTAAAGTGCCGTCCCTTAAGTGACCAAAAGTGGTCAGTCCGAACCTGTCCCCAAACTGACCAAGCCAAAGGAGGAGAAGTTTAATGCATTCTTGTAATTTTTTTGTTTTTAAAGTTAAAAGAAATTTGTTAGCTCTGATTTTTTTAGTTTTTACTGCTTGTTTATTAATTTTTTCTAGTAGTAATCTTCCAGCTATAAAGTCTGGTTTACAATTATGGGCAACTTCAGTAGTTCCTTCTTTGTTTCCTTTTTTTGTTGCTACAGAGTTACTTATGCATACTAATGTTATTAATATTTTTGGAAGAGTTTTAAATGGTTATATGAAACCTCTATTTAATATTTCTGGTGAAGGTGCTTTTGCTTTTATCATGGGAATTATTAGTGGATATCCTGTTGGTGCTAAAATTGCAAGTAAGTTTAGAGAAAATAATATTTGTACAAAGGCTGAATGTGAAAGATTGCTTAGTTTTACTAATAATTCTGGTCCTTTATTTATTATTGGTACTGTTGGTATTTTGATGTATCAAAATACTGGGATTGGCATTCTTCTTTTTATAACTCATTTGCTCGGCTGTTTAAGTGTTGGCTTTATTTTTCGTTTTTGGAAAAGAAATAAAAATGATAGTATTGGTGAAGATAAAAAAGTAATTATGAAAAAAGCATCTTATAATTATGTTTCAAATTATGTTTCTGATAAAAAAACTGCTAGTTTTTCAAATTTGGGTGAAATTATGGCTGAAAGTATTACTAATAGTATTTCTACTATTCTTTTAATAGGGGGATTTGTTGTTTTATTTTCTAGTATTATTTCTATTTTAAAAGCTAGTGGTGTTTTGAATGTTTTATGTATGACTATTTCGCCTGTTTTGAATTTTCTACACATTGATTCTAGTTTTGCTTCTGGCCTTTTAACTGGAATTTTGGAAATTACTAATGGTATTCAGAGTATTTCTTCTATTGCTTGTAAAAAGATTTCTATTAATCTTATTATTACTGCTTTTTTACTCGGTTTTGGTGGTATTTCTGTTTTTTTACAGGTATTTAGTATTACTGCAAAAACTGATTTGTCTATAAAGCCATATATTTATGGAAAAATTTTGCATGGTTTATTTGCTGCTTTTTATACTTTTATTTTTATTCAGGTTTTTCCTTTTTTTAATCTGGATTTATAGATTCTTGTATGCATATTTTTCTATTTTTACAATATATTTCTTAAGGGATATACTTTTTTATGAACATTGCTTTTTTATAATTAATGTTTGAAATTGGAAAGGAGAAATTTATGGATAGAGATTTTAATGGTAATAGAGATTTAAATAATATGCCTCCTTATATGGATTATATGTCTCCTAATGGACAAATTGATTTTAACGAGATGTATAAAGATCCGTTTCTAAATCCTATGATGCAATATGAACAGGCATGCTCATATTATCGTTACCTTTGTTTGCAAATGGATTATAAAATTAAATGTAAAGAGTATGAAAGAATGTGTAACACTTCAAATTCAAATAATTCTAGAGATAGGAAATTGGAATAGTATATAGGTTAAATTGCTTTTTATATAAAATATAAAAAATGCAGAAACTTGAATGAGTCTGCATTTTTGTTGATATTAGTTAGTTTACTTTAAGCTTTTTAATTTCTTCATCAGTTAGACCTGTTATTTCTTTGATTTCTTTTATTGGCATTTTCTTGGATAACATTTTTTTAGCAATTTCTAATTTTTGTTCGTTTTTCCCTAATTCTTCTCCTTCCTTTTTAGCCATACTTATTGATATACCATAATTAAATTCTCCCTTTAGTCTTGCTTCATATAGTTCCCTTTCTCTTTTGTCCATACTCATTGTATCCACAATTTCTATTGCCTTTTTTATTTCTTTGTTATCTTTTTCTGCCATCTCTATCTTTTCCTCCTCTCCTATTATTGTCCATAACCATTGTTCTATTTTATTTTCTACTCCTGGATTTTTCTTTTTAAATTTTGGTAATTCTATAAAATGCATTTCTACACTTTCTGTTGCTATTTCTTCTTCATCACTATATCCCATATCTACATATTCATCTTCTTTTGTTCTCTCAAATTTCATTCTTGCTACTTGATGATAACTATTTCTCCTATAATACTCAAAATTCAAAAAATTTATTACAATAGACTTCTTTAATTCCGCATACTCTTTTCCTATTTGTAACTGTCCTGATACATTCTTACTTAAATATACTAAACTTCTATATTTTATATTATGCTCATTTGTCATCTGCATTTCAATATCGACTATTGTTTTCTCATCCAATTGTGCCTTTATATCTAATACACTTAGTTTGTCCTCTATTGCTTCTTTCGGTATTTCAGGATTTTGTACCTCTACTTTTTCTATTTTTATATCTAACACTGCTTCTAACAAGTCTTTTAAAATGTTTTCATTTCCTTCTTTTGCAAATACTCTTTTAAATACATAATCATTTGTTAATGGCAATCTTTCTACTGTTTTATTTATATTATTCAAATTATTTTGCTCCTTTCTATTTTATCAAAAATATTAATATTATTCAATACTTTATACGTAAATTTTCATCTATCAGTAATTGTAATTATACATTTATACCTAAACATATTTTTAAAATTTTTATATATTTTTATGTGGATTTTTTTGATAATTTTGAACACAAGTTTCACTTTTTCAAATTTAAATTCGAGTTATAATATTTCAAGAATAAATAAAAATCTAAAATCATTAATCTAAAAATTCGATGTATAAAATAACTACCAATTACAATTACTGTTTATATATTACCAGAAAATGTCAAAAAAAGCAATGGCTTTTATATTATTTTTA
Organism: uncultured Clostridia bacterium; assembly: GCA_944386755.1. GTDB lineage: Bacteria > Bacillota > Clostridia > TANB77 > CAG-508 > CAG-269. Next base: position 16,776 of record CALXCF010000020.1, read on the forward strand.
TAAAAACTCATCGCATTTTTCGACATTTTAATTTATTATATTATTTTAATCTAATTTATCTGGTTGGAAAAGAATTAAATTTTGGCAAGGAAAACAAGTTTGAAATTTATGAGGCTTACTTTTTGTACGTTGATTAAATTTCAAATGAAGTTTGACGTGGACAAAATTGTAATTATTTTTCAACTAAAGAATACTTCTAATTTTCTGTATCAAATAATGGCTTCCTCCTTCGCTGTTATTTTGTACATTTTCAACCATACTTACAATTAAAAGATTTCCTTCTGATCTATCAGTTGTAAAACAATTAAACCATCCTAATGTTCCACTTTCTGTATCTTCACTAGATGTCTTTAATTCTGCTGTTCCTGTTTTTCCTGCAATTGTCAATCCATTTATTTTCATATCATTTGCTGTTCCATTTGGATTTTCAACTACTTGTATTAAATTCTCTTTTATAGTGTCTGCTGCTTCTTTTGTAATAGCATTTTCTTTTAGAATTTCTCCGTTTTTGCTTTCATCATATTCAATTCTTGGTTTTATCATGTTTCCTTCATTTGCAAATGCTGAGTAAATTGATGCCATATGTATTGGATTGACTAAAAGGTCTCCTTGCCCATACCCTGTGTCTGCTAGTTTTGTTTCTCCTTCAATTGAAGTTCCATTATTGTCTGCATATTGTGATTTTGCAAGTGTTATTGGAAAGTCTAGTTGCTCATTAAATCCAAGTTTATCTAAACTACTTGCATAATTTTGTGCCCCTATTTTTAATGTTGATTGTGCAAAATATATGTTATCTGAATGCATTATTGCATTCATTAAATTTTTTGCTCCATTATATGCTGTTAGTGTTGTAACGTGATAATTTCCCCAACTTGAGTCTTTTTGCCAACTTGTTCTTGTGTACCCTAAGTCTTCATCTGGGTTAATTGTTCCTAATGTTAAACCAATTGCTCCTGTAACTGGCTTAAATGTTGAACCTGGACAGTATTTCTGTATAAATCTATTAAATAATGGTTTTGCTTCATCATTATTTAATTCGTTCCATTGGTCATTTGTTAGTCCTACTACAAAATCATTTGAGTCAAATGTTGGTGTACTAACTAATGCTAATAATTCTCCTGTTTGTGGCTCCATTATTACAAAAAGTCCTTTGTCATTTTTCATTTGCTCATAAACTGATTTTTGTAAATTGCTATCAATAGTTAATTTAACATCTTGACCATCTTTTTTATCTTGTTTTACAATTTCTGTTTTCTCATTTCCATCTGAATCTAATATATAAATTCTTGTTCCATCGATACCTCTTAATGTATCTTCATATGCTAATTCTAATCCTGATTTTCCAATTAGGCTTGTAGTTGTATATCCTTTTCCTTCATTTTCTTCTAATTCTTCTGCATTTATTGATTGTACATATCCGATTAAGTGTCCTGCTTCTTCTCCTAATGGATATACTCTTCCATCTTCTTTATTTATCATCACACCTGGAATTTGTAATAATTGATTTTTTAATTCAGTATTTGAATCTGAGATTTTCTTTACTGGTACAAATGTATCATCTTTTACATATGATGCGCTTAATTCTTCATTTATATAATCTACTGATACTCCTGTCAATTCTGAAATTCTGCTAATATTTTCATCTCTTGCATCTCCTAATTTACCTGGTACTATTCCAACTGATGCAATTTTTCCATCTTCTGCTAATGGATTATTATTTCTGTCTAATATACTTCCTCTTTTTGCTTTTATTGTTTCTACTCTTACTTTATCTGTTTCTTCAAGTTGTGGAAAGATTGTTCTAGATGTCCATTGTAGTTTGTATTCTCCATTTTCTTTTACCATATTAGCAACGTTATAGAAATCAACTTCTCCAGCTGATGTATACATTTGCTGTCTATATGAAATTTGATATCCATTGTCGTTTTTTGCTGTGTCTGAAATTGAGATTTTGATATTGCTACTATCAATTCCTTCATATATGTTTTGATTTCTTGTTATATAGTCTTCTTCGCTCATATTCATGCTTGCAACTTTTTGATACATTCCTTCATAGTCTTTTTCGTTTATTAAATTTATGTAGTCATTCAATGCTTGCTCAGCTTGTTTTTGGTCATTTTTTTGTACTAATATAACTGCTGCTACTATTATTGCTATGATTACTATTATTGCTATTATTCCAATTACTATTTTTTTGTTTTTCATTTTTGTCTCATTCCTTCCTAAGGTACAAATCTGGTTGAAAAAGAATTGTAATTATTTTTCAACCAACCCCTTCTTTTCTTATCTTATGCACTAATTCTACTACATAAGATAAGAAATAGCAAGGAATTTTTATGTGTATTTTGTCTATAATGTATTTTTTATATTTATTCTTATTTTGCCATCATTTGCTTCAACATCCATAGTTTTTTGATATAATCAGAAATATAGTTATCCATTAAACTTGAAGTCGCATAATCGTTAGAATCATCTGCTTTTTTCTTTATATCGGTTACTTTACTAAGTAAAGTTTCAAAATCTTTAATAACATTTTCAAACATCACACAATCTTTAATTCTTTCATTTTTAGCTTCAGCTATACAAGTTGTATTTAGGTAATCTTGCATAGTTCCTAGAGGTTCTGCTCCTAGCATCAAAATATGTTCAGCTATTTCATCAATTTGTTTATTTATATCATCGTAATATTCTTCTAATTTTTCATGAATAACGAAAAAATCCTTTCCAATTATATTCCAATGATAATTTTGTAATTTACGATAAAATACGTTTAAATCTGATAATAAACAATTTAAATCTTTTACTAAATCTTCCATAATACACTCCTTTTTCTTTTTTATTTATTTTTGCCCTTTTGAAAATTATTATACGTTTTTTTATTTAATATTTTTTTATTTTTTGCAAATAATAATTTTATAAATATTTTTAGGAGGTTTTTTTGATGGATAGTAATCGATATATTTTAAATGAGTTAAATAAAGGAATTAAAATGGGTATGGATTCTATTTCTAATGTTTCCGAAAAAGTACAAGATGATAGATTTAAACAAGATTTAAAATATCAATATGATGAGTATAATAAAATTTTGAATGAAGTAAATGATGAACTTACTAATTATGATGATTTTCCTAAAGAGTTAAATCCTATGCAAAAAGCTATGGGCTGGATGGGTGTTGAAATGAATACCATTGCTGATAAGAGTAATTCAAAAATCGCTGAATTAATGATACAAGGTACAAATATGGGAATTATTGAAGGTGTTAAGTTGTTAAATCAAAATCCAGAAGCAGATGATGAAGTTAAAAATGTTTTGAATGAATTTATTAAATTTCAAGAAAATACTGTAGAGCAACTAAAAAAATATTTATAAGAAAATTGGACAATAACGAATACAATAAAAGGGAGGCTTTTTTAGTCTCCTTCATATATTATCCATTTAATAACTTATAAAATCTCTCTTGTTTTTCTTTTTTTCCTGATGAATCCATAAATTCTATTTTTTCTTTATTATCTTCTTCTATATTGTTATTGAGTAAATTTTGTTCTGATAACACTTCTTTTAAATGAATAGCTAATCTATTTGCTCCATTGAAAAATTTAATGTCATTTCCTAATACTTGTCTAATTTCTTTTTGAATTAAAGGATAGTGTGTACATCCTAGTACTACATTTTTTACCAATCCTTTATATAAGCCTAAAGTCTTTTTTAAATATTTTTCTAATTCTTCTTTATTTCCATTTTCTATTAAATCAGCTAATCCTACACAAGGAAGCAAATATGTTTTGTGATTATTATATTTATGAAATAACAGATTAAACTTTTCACTTTTTATTGTTCCTTTTGTTGCCATTACAAGTGTTGGCTCATTATATGCATAGTCATGTACCATTTTGTATGCAGGTTCAATTGCAATAAAAATCATATTTGGATATTTTTTTCTTAAATATTTTACTGCTTTTGCACTTGCAGTGTTACAGGCTATAACTATTGCTTTGCAGTTTCTTTCAATAAACAGTTTTACTATATTTTCGCATAATTTTATTATTTCTTTATCTTGTTTATCTCCATATGGATTATTAGCAGAATCACTATAATATATGTATTCTTCATGAGGTAATATTTTTATTATTTCTTTTAATACTGTGACTCCACCAATTCCTGAGTCAAAAATTCCTATCGGTCTTGTTGTCGTTTTATCTGATGAAATTTGTTTTAACGGTTTTTTCATTTTCTGGTAATTTTACACCTGCTTTCCTTCCTGCTTCTATTGATTTTAATAGCCAAGCCATATTATTTCCTAGAGTTCTCATCGTTTGCATTCCTTCTTCATCTTTCATTACTTCTTCTGGTGTATTTCCATGTACCATATTCCAGTATTGAGATGATACTACTGGCATATTTGTAATTTGAAAATATTTATTCATTTCATCAATTGCCGCTGTTGCTCCACCTCTTCTACAACTTACTATAGCTGTTCCTAATTTATTTGCAAAGAAAGTTCCTCTTCCATAAAATGCTCTATCCATAAATGATGATAATGCTCCTGACATTGCAGCAAAGTGTACTGGACTTCCAAATACAAATCCATCCGCTTCTTTTGCTTTTTCTAAAAATTCATTAACCTTGTCATCTATTACACATTTGCCTGTTTTTGAACATCCATTACATCCTAAACATCCAGAAACAGGTTTGTTTCCTATCCAAAATATTTCTGTTTCAATTTCGTTTTTTATTAATTGCTTTTCAACTTCCTTTAAAGCTGTGTATGTACATCCTTTTTGTTTTGGGCTTCCATTTACTAATATTACTTTCATTTTATTATTTCCTTCCTCTTTCTTAATTTTATCTTTTAATATTATATTACTATTTTCTTATTTTGTATATAATTTTTCATCATAAATATTGAGCCTGAAAGTAAAAGATGCTACTCAGCACTTTAACTTAGTAGTGCTGAGTAGCATTTTTTTATTTAGATTTAATTAAAACTTTATTATAGATGTCTGTCCCTTTTGAACAATTTTTGCTCATTTTGGCATGTCCCTAAATATTCTTTATGTTTTTCTTTTTAAATATTATAAATGTTGGTATTAGCATTACAAATAGATAGATTAAACACATTACTATTGAGAATCCCATTGTCATGCCTTCCATTGATGGTAAACTTCCAAATAAATATCCACTTAAATCCCAATTCATAGTAACAAAATATTTCATAAATCCAACTTTATATTGTATTACTAATGCATTTATTATACTTGGTGACATGAATCCTAATAGTGAAATTGTAATTGCAAGGGCACTATTTGTAAATATTGTGCTAAGTGCAAATGCAAGTGTTGCAAGTAAAATAATCATTGGTAATTGTGTTAATATTTCTATTCCTACATATGTGAATATATTTATTATTTCTAATTGGCTAGTATTAAAGTTATATTCCAATACTGGAACTGATAGGCTGTCAAATCCAAATACTATGCCTCCTACAACTAATTCCATTAATAGAATTATTGCTATTGCAAATACTGTCATTATTAATATTGTTATATATTTTGATAATAATATTTTTGCTCTACTATATGGTTTGATTAATAATAGTTTGACTGTTCCTTTATTAAACTCTTCACTTACTATTGTTCCTGCTATCATAACTATTATTACGATTATGAATAAACCATATTCAGAGAAGAAATTTTTTAATATTCCTCTTGTATCATTCCTTTTGTTGATATCTTGTTTATTTTCTATTATATATTTACTTATTTCTTTTTCTTCTAAACTTTCATTATATTGTAATTTATCTTCATATTCTAAGTTATCTACATTTCCCATTTGTATTAAATTTAGAGAATAACTTTGATAACTTGTTAATGCTTCATTTAAATAGTCTGTTCCATATTTTATATCTTGATTTATTCTATATTCTGCAACTTCTTTATCAATTTTTGCATTTTCAATTGCTACTTCTAATTCTCCTAATAATTGCTTATCTTGTGTATTTGCTTTTTGCTCTTCTAAACTATTTAAAGTTTGAGTCGCTTTTTCTAAATCTTGATTTGCAAAGTATTTCCAATCATCACTATCTAATTTTTTTAATATGGCATTTATATTATTTTCAATTTCTTGTGCTTTTGCTTCATCCTTTTCACTACTATATAAATAAGTATTTTTTTCACTAATATCTCCTGTTAATTGTGATGCTATGATTTGTCTTTGCCATGCATCTTCATCATATTTTTGCATTAATTCATATGTTTCTAATTCTGATTTTAAATCTATATACATTGTTGTATCAGATGGTTTAGTAGGATCTAGTCTGGCTAACTCTTCTTTTATATATGAAATATAACTGTCACTATATCCATATGAATTTCCTGTTGTAAAAAAGAATTTGTATATGCAATTTGTTAGTATTACAAATGCTAAAACTACAAATAGTGTAATATATATACTTTTTTTCTTAAATATTTTTGTTAATTCATTTTTTATTAAACTACTCAATTACATTCCCCCCTGTTCTTTCAAAAAATGCATCTTCTAGTGATTTTTCATCTTCTTTTATTTCATAAATTTTGATATTGTTATTTACTAGATTTACTACTAAATTTGGTACATTTTCTTTTTTCATGCTTATCTTAAATATTTTGTCATTTACTATTGTTGCTTCACTATATAGCTTTTTGATATCTTTTGTGTTATCTATTTCTACAATGAATTGTTGATGTTCTATATCTTTTTTGATTGCTGTTATTTCATTTGTTTCTATTATTTCTCCATTTTTTATAATACATATTTTGTTACAGAAGTTGTCAAGTTCTGCTAGATTGTGGCTTGATATCAAGATTGCCATTTCTTCTTTTTTGGCTAAGTCAACTAACAATTCTCTCATTTCTTTAATTCCTTCTGGGTCTAGCCCATTAGTTGGCTCATCTAATATCAATAAATTTGGATTATGAAGTATAGCTTGAGCTATTCCTAATCTTTGCCTCATTCCTAAAGAGTATTTTGATACTTTATCATTTATTCTATTTTCTAGTTTTACTAATTTTACTACTTCATCTATTCTTTTTATAGTTATTCCTTTATACATGTTTGCTACTAATTTTAAATTATCATATCCTGACATATACATATACATGTCTGGATTTTCTACAATTGCTCCTACTTTTTCTATTGCTTTTGTGAATTCTTTTTCCACGTCATAACCATTTATTAATACTTTTCCATTTGTTATGCTTTGTAATCCTAGTATTAATTTTATTGTGGTTGTTTTTCCTGCTCCATTTGGCCCTATAAATCCAAGAATGTCTCCTTTTTTTATTTCAAATGATACCTTGTGTAGGATTTGCTTTTTTCCAAATGTTTTACACAGATTTTTACATTCTAATATGTTTTCCATATTCATCCTCCTTTTGTTTTTTCTTATTCTACCATATATCTATTTACAATACTATTTATTTTTTCTTAATATTGTATAAATAAATTATTAACTCAACAAAAATAGAGATAGAAATTCTCTTGATTCCTATCTCTTATTAATGATTTTAATTACATTTTGATGAATTTTTTATTTCGTTATATACATTTTGTGTTAAAAATTCTTTATTTTCTTCTAAGTGATTTCTTAGTCTTGTGGCACTTATTGAATAGTTTTCTCTATTTCTATCTACTTGAACTTCTTGAATGTTTAAATCTCTTGCTACAAATTTTCCATATGGTTCACTATTGTAGAAATGAGTTATTGGTATATCTTTAACTAATTTTTTTATATAGTCTGTTTGGATTTTTACACTTTTTTCATCTAAGCCATATTGTGATGGCGGATTTTTTGCATATATTATTTTTGCTTTTGGATATATTTCTTTTATCCAATTTGCTCTTTTTTCTGTTGGTATGGTTATTACATTTGTGTCATATACTATTACATAGAATTCGTCCATTTCACTTAGTCCTTTTTCTATTAAGTACTGGTGTCCTTTATGTAATGGTGCAAATTTTCCTATTGTAAATCCTATTTTCAATTTTATCGACATTCCCTTCTTTTTTTATTTTATTTTCATATAATAGTTATATATATTTGTTTTGTGAGGTTTTTGTATGAATCCTTGTGCTTTTGTTAATTTTGTTTCATTATTGGCTTGTGATATTGCTAAAGATAAGTCTCAAGATGAAGTTGCTTTTTATATTTCATAGTCTATTGCTTGTCTATCTATCCTTATTGACTTGCATAAATTTGACACTTTTATATGCTCTGGATGATTTTTATATGTTTCCAAATCTTTCATTGTTTCAAATTCTGATATTAATATAGCATCAAATTCATTTTTTGGATTTATATTTACTCCTGTTTCCATATTTTTTATTTCTGGAATGATGTTTTTTAGTTTATTTAATCCTTCTAAAAATTCATTCATTTTTTCTTCTTCATTTTCTTTAAATTTCCACATTACGATATGTTTTATCATTATTTTTTCCTCCTCTAATTATGCAACATTATGTTGCAATTTTTATTTTAATATAACTTTTTTAAGTTTTCTAACCATTCAAATCCTTCATTATCTAAATTTTCTAGTTCTTCTATTTTAAAATATCTTAGTTCTTCTAATTCGTCTTCTTGTATTTTACATTTATTTATATCTACATTTTTTCTAACATAATATACTGTAAAATAGGCTTTTTCATTTTTAGCCGTGCTTAAAAATTTTAATTCACTTTTATTTAAAGCAATGCCTATTTCTTCAAAAGTTTCACGAATTCCTGCATCAAGTGTAGTTTCTCCTATTTCTACTTTTCCTCCACATATCCCCCATTTACCAGGATTTACTTTCTTGCATTTACTACGTTTCTGAAGTAAAATTTCATTGTTTTCATTTATAATTACTATTCCTACAACTGATATGTATTGCCCAGTTGGGATATTGTTTATATCACGAGATTCTATTTGTGTCAAAATTTTTCCTGTTTTATTTCCGCTTTTATCTACTAATTCATATTTTTCCATTATATTCACTTCCTCTTATTTTGTTTTTGCATATTTATCTTTTATATAATATTTTTTTAATCTTATTCAATATTTATTTTTATATTTCAATAGATTCGATACTTATCAATTTTTGTTTGTCAAAAGTTAATTTCGTAACGCTAGGCTCTTTTATTTCTATTATTTTATTATTAAATACTAGCTTCATTTCTTCATTTAATTCACACCAATTTGTTAATAGAAAACTAATTAATGCTCCATGACTTACTAATACTATTTTCTTTCCATCATTTTCTTGTAATATTTTTTGTAAAAAAATTGTGACTCTTTCTGTTGCTTCTTCACAACTTTCTCCTTCTCTTCCCTTCCATTTTTTATCTTGTAAATATGCTTGTACTACTCCAAATGGTTTATTTTTCATCCATTTAGATAAGTCTTCTAAATTGCCTAATTTTCTTTCATTTAATCTTGAATCAATATTTATATCAATGTTATTTCTATATGCTATGTATTTTGCAGTAGCTTTTGCTCTTGCATAACTACTAGACCATATAACATCTATATTTTGTAATTCTGGGTTTTCACTTAGTCTTTTTGATTGTTCTTCTCCTTTTACTGACAAAATATATTTTTCGTTTATTAATTGTGCAGTGTCATTAGTATTTTGGATTCCATTTTCTTTAAGTTCATCAGCATGTTTTACTAAATATATTATTGTGTTCATATAATTTTCACTCATTTTCTCTTTATTCTTTAAATTTTGCAACATTATGTTGCAATTTTGATATAAATGTAAATTCTATTCTTCATTATTTTGTTTTTTTTCTTGTTGTTGCAGTTCAAATATTGCTTTTTGACTTTCTATTTCAGCCTTTAATTCTTCTTCTGTTGGCAAATATAATTTATATTTACTAGCAAATAATTGTTCATTTCCTTTTAGAATAGAATATTTTGCTATATCTGCATCGGTTTCTGAACATAGCAAAATTCCTATTGTTGGATTGTCTTCTTTTGATTTTTTTAACTCATCATACATTCTAACATACATATCCATTTGTCCAACATCTTGATGCGTTATTTTTTTAGTTTTCAAATCAATTAACACAAAGCATTTTAATATATAATTGTAAAATACTAAATCTATGAAGTAATCTTCTTTTTCTGTATGAATATGTTGTTGTCTTGCGACAAATGCGTAACCTTTACCGTAGTTCCATTAAAAATTTTTGTAGATTATTTATTATACTAGTTTCTAATTCTGTTTCTGTAAAAGTACTATCCAATGAATATCCTAAAAATTCTGCTATTACTGGATTCTTGACAAATTCTAATTTGTTTATTAAATAATTTTCTTTGTTGTTTTCTTCCATTTCCTTAATTACTGGTTCTTTAACTTGTGACTTTAACAATCTATAATAATATTGTGTATTAATGTTTCTTTGTAATGTTCTTGTACTCCACGTTTGTTCTAGTGCTTCTTTTGCATACCAATCTCTTGCTTTTTTATCGAAAACTTGTAACAAAATCCTATAATGAGTCCAAGATAACATCGTATTAGATTTTGAACTCAATGCGTTCAAAATGTTTGGAAATAATTTATAAAAATTCAAAAAATAGTATAAATTTCTTGAATCATAACCTTTTCCATATTGTTTTGTTAATTCTTTAGATAGTTTTTTTATTATTTCTAATCCATAATCTGCTCTATCATTTCCTTTTAGTTCTTCTTCGGCAATTCTATATCCAATCAGCCAATTTCTTTCTACTAGAGCAATATTTACAGACTTATAAGCATAATCTCTTGCTGATTCAATAATAGAGCATACATCTTCTAATACATTATCTGTATTTTGATATTTAATAATCATTGAATTATTATTTATTTTTTCTAAACTCATATTTACCTACTTTCTATATCATATATTATACACTAAATTTCTCTAATTAATTTTCATATATGATGTTATTTTTGTGAAATTTTGCAATGCTCCGTTGCAAATTTTATGTTTTTCTTATTTATAACATAAAATTGTTATAATTACAATTATTTTTTAGGCATTAGAATTTAAATTTTTTATTAATACTAAAATAAGGCATTTTTGTTAATAAACGCCTTATTTTAGTTTAATTTTTGCAAAAAAATAACAGATAATTTCTTATCTGCTATTCTGGCTCCTCATGTTGGACTCGAACCAACGACCTATCGGTTACTGCACTACACTAATTTTCACTAGCATTATATATTAAATATATAATTTGTAGTCTGGACTTTATCTTTACCATATCATTTCTGACTTAGGTAGGTGGTGTAAAGTCTCTACACATAGCTTTCGCCTTGCTCGGTATTGTCTTCAGCATTACCTGTTAAGAGTTCCACCGAATTAGCCACCTTTTTCATCTATAAGTTTCCCTATAGAGCTGCTAACTTCTTGGTCTTGCGACCTGCTCGACAGCCGAGCGCTCTACCAACTGAGCTAATGAGGAATATATATAAATCTGGCAACAACCTATCTTTCCAGCAGGGTAACCCACAAGTATTTTCGGCACATTTAGGCTTGACTTCTGTGTTCGGAATGGGAACAGGTATTACCCTAAATGTCATCATCACCAGAAAATTGATAACTTATTTTTGCTACTTTTGTATTATACTATATACAAAATATTTTTTCAAGTGCTTTTAATATTTTTTACAATATTTTTTATTTTATACATTTTAAATAAAGCACACTCAAAAATACATAGATGAAATTTTAGTTTTAAGATTTATTTTTCTCTAAAATTGTGGTTAAGCCCTCGATTTATTAGTATTGGTCAGCTTAATGTATCGCTACACTTACACCT
>CALXCF010000021.1 GCA_944386755.1 uncultured Clostridia bacterium
GTTTTGGGATACTCTAGAAAAATTCATTTCTTGGATTTGTAAAAAATTTGATATTGCTGAAGAAGATAATTTAGTTAGAGATTTTCAAAAGGAAACAAATACTTTTATAGATCCAGAAAAACAAATTAAACACGAAGAAAGAGAAAAAGAGTGGGATTTGGAAAGATAAAAATAAATCATAAGCAATAAATTTATAAGGATATTTATTGCTTATGATACATATCTACTCTAGCAGGTAGTTTTTTAGCCATCTTTGCAGTTTCTTCATTAAAAAGTAACTCTGGTTTAATTTTAAAAGATTTAGCAATAAAATCTATATTTTTACAAGTTAAATTAGCATTTCCAGTTTCAATAACACTAATATAAGCCATTTTAAATTTAGTTTTATTTGCATATTGTTCTTGAGTTAAATTATTTTGATATCTATACCATTTTGTATTAAGTCCGACTAATTCCATTGAAGTCATAATGTCCTCCTTTATTTACAGTTATATAATGTGAAAATTATTTATATATAAATTATAAAGATAAAACACGAACAATTTAATACCACTAAAAATTATTAAGATATATCTAAATAAAAATGTTGCAAAAAAATTTACAATATAGTATAATAAATATGTAAAAAATAGGATTAAAGTTAAAGAATTAACTTTTAATGCTAAAAGGAAGGAATAGATGAAATGGAGTATAATCTATCACAAAAAAATGATAACCAAAAAAAGCAATACGAAAGTATAATAGAACAAAATAATAAAAAATATTTTAAACTTGCTGAAGAAATAAAAAATATTAGAGCAGGTAAAGAGGGAACAGCACAAGATAGACAATTTGCAATATTAGAATTACAAATACAACAAGAAGAAATAGAAAGAGATACAGTTACAAAAGAACAAGCTATTGCTGATTTATATGTTAGAGAAATGGAAGAAAACTTAACACAACGCAGAATAAATAAAGAAATTTCGGCACAAGAGTTTTCAAATGAAATACATAATATAAGAGAATATAGGTCAATGATTTCTATTAATAGCAATATTGAAGATTATGATATTGAGTCAACAATTCTTCAAATGAAATTAAGATTAGAACACATGAAAAAAAGTATGGGAAAAGTTCCTAAAGAACAGGCAGATAAAAATATAGCAGAAATGGAACAAACACTATCTGATAATGAAGAATATAGACAAGATGAAGTTAATGAATTAGCTAAACAAAACTTTGAATATAAAAGAAGAAATTTATATTATCAAAGAAATAGTGGAGAAATATCTACAGATGAACTAAAGCAAAAATTAGAAGAATTGGAACAAACAAAAGGAAAGATACCAACTAAAAAAGAATTTGAAGAAATGTTAAATGATTTATCAGAAAAACATTTAGAACAACCACAACAATCGCAAGAATATGAAAGAGAAGTTAGCAATAGAGATGGTATAAATTATTCGCATTATTGGGAACAAAATAAAAATCAAGATATAAATGAATGGCATGATAATTGTGTATATCATCATATTCAAGATTTTGATAATAAAACTTTTGAGTACGGTTTACATGCACCATCAGATACAACAGCACATTATGTAGAATATGTTGGAGAAAGATTAGGCGAAGAATATGCAAGAGGAGCAAAGGGAGAAAAAGCTGAACTAGCGAGACAATTTGCAATGCTTGAAGTACAAGGAAGAATGGGAGATTTTCTAGATTTATATAATTCAGAAGAAACAAGTGGATATGATAATCCTAAATTGCTATTACAATTAGAAAAAGTTAGTGGATTGAATATTGAGGAATTAGAAGATACAATAGGTCTTGATACCTCTGCATTACACCAAGATATATATGTTGCAACTTATGAAATTGAAGAATGGGACGAAACTTTACAAAGAAATATAATGAAACCTATAAAAGAATATTATACAAGAAATGAAGATGGATTTGATATTATTGGAACAGGTACAGAGTATGAAACAACATTTGTAATAGATGGTATGAGCATTGATGTTGATACAGAACAAGTGTTACAAGGCGATTCTCTTGAAAAAGTAACTCAAAGAGAGATGGGAGATAGACTTATTAAAAATGGAATTGAAGATTCATTAAAAAGTGGTAAAGTAACAGAAGTAGCACAATTAACAGATATGAGTTTTTTAAAGGATTTTAGAGAACAATGTGGAATACCAGAAACTTGGGACTTAAATGGTAGGACTTTTATTGTATCAACGATGAATGAAAAAGGCGAGGAAGATTTTGATATTATAATCAGAAATGATGGTGCAGGAGATACAGAATATGAACATTTAATGGGAATAAATGCTACCGATAAAAGTGGAAGAGAAATGTATACTACAAATGGTAGACGAATACCAGGAGGAGCAGAGGAACTTGACAAAACACAGACACTAAAGGAATTTATGACAAAAAGTGGTCATAGATATACAATAACTAGAAATGCAGAGGGAAAATTAGGATTTAATGAAATCTTTAGAGAAAATGAAAATATAATTCAAGGACAACACATAGATGCATACACTTATTCAACAGATGATTTAGTAAGTGCATATGAAAATGCAGGAATAAATCAAGAGGACTTAAATAAAGCTTATGAAGCATTAAACAGAACAAAAGCAGAAAGGGAACAAACACAAAATCAAACAAAAACTAATAATTTGGAAGGTAGGTAATAATAATGAATGTACAAACGCAAGAAATATATTCAGAAGTTTATAGTATATTAAATTTGTTAGGAGAAAGCTACATAAAAAAATTGCCAGTTAGTTTGTTTAATATGATTAAGGAAGAAAAAAGACAAGATTATAATCCTAAATATGATTCAGAAATCAATTTGGAACAACAGAGTATTAAAAGAGAAACTTTATCAATGATTGCATTATTTCATCTTAATTATTGGTGCAATTCAGATGAAGAAAAAAACGAATTAAAAACATTATTCAAAACTAATGAAGAAAAACATCAAGCAGAGATTAGAGAAAAATATAATCCAGATAATTTATTTAAAAAGCATAGTCTACAACAAGAAGAAAGCACTATAACAAATGAAGTAGCTATGGTTGAATATAAAGAGCCATTGTTTAAAAGAATTATCAATAAAATTAAAATTATATTTCATATAAATTGAAATTAAAAAAATGCCATATAAATTTCTTGTTATATGGCATTTAAAGATTTTATTTATTCTTCAAAATCCATTCATAAACTTCATTTTCGGTAAGTTTGCCTTTTTTCATTTGGCTAATTTTTTCTTTAGCCTGTTTTTTCCAAGTTTCAAAATCTTGAGCAATTTTTTTGTTGTCTTTATTTTTTCTAAATTGCATAAATTTTTGTTGATATGTTCTCCTATATTCTCCCATAGCCTTATTTTGCTTTAATCTTTCCGTATAAGATTGAAAAGCACCTAAATCTCTACAAGGTTTTGAATTTTCTTTTGGGTAATCACAATAAATTTCATCTACTTTTGAAGTTGGAATAAAGTACATTCCACAATTTTGACATTTTTTAATTGGATAGTTAGGTGTTTTTGAAAGTTCTTCAAGTATAGCATAGCAAATACTTGATAAATCTGTACTTTTATGAGTATCGCTCATTGAAAGTACCATATTTTTTTCTTTTAATGTATCTAATAAATCGTATTCGCTATTTTTTCCAATTTCTTGATATTTTCTTGAATAACTATCTCTCATAATGAAATCATTTTTATAATATGTATATAATTTCCCCATTCTTTTTATTAGATAAACTGCAAATCGTTCAGCATATGTATATTTTTCCAATCTACTATCATTATCTAAATTATAAATATATGTAACTGCTTTTATTAGTTCTTGTTGTAATTCAATCAAGTTTTCTTGTAAATCTTCAAATATTTTAGTGGTGGCTTTTAAATAATTCTCATCACTGCCATAATTATTGCTTAATTCAAATTTATAATTTTTATCCAAATCTTTTAATATTTCGAATCCATAAGCATAAAATAAAGTTTTGTTAGCCATTTCGTAGTTAGATAGATCAGCATTTAAAAATCTTAAAAGCATAAGACCTAATTTTTCATAAAAAGGAAAATAGATACTAGCAGGGTGTTTCAATCCATTGTCTGTTTTTTCTGTTTCCTTATAATACACATCTCTTAATTTATTTTCAGTATCTAAATTATAATCAGCTTTATAAAAATATAACGGTGTAGCATAATATTCTTTTTTAGTTTCGGTATTAAACCAAAAGTAGAAATCGTCAAAAAAGGTTACTTCTGGCAGTTCCATAACTTTTTTATCTCCCTTCTAAAAATAAAATTTTATAAAAAATGACAAACAATTCAAAAAAAATAATAAATTGTTATTGACATTCTATACTTATTATACTATTATACTAATATAATTACAATACTTTTTCCAAAACCAATTGCTAAAAATTGTAGATAAAAAATTCACTAAATAATGGGAAAGGATTGTATCAAGGTTTTAAACAAACTATTAAAAACACAGTAAAGTGATTTTTTATTGTTTATCTTTTGTTTTTATAGTTAGGTGTGAAATTATAGTTTGTTGAAATAGAGAAGTTTTAAAGAAATGGAGGTGTTAAAAATAAAAACAAAATCAAATGGCAAAGATACGAAAGACAAAATAATTGAATTATTCTTTACAGAACATTTAAGACCAGTAGATATATCAAAGAAATTAAGAGTAGGTATGCCATATATAACTAAAATAATTCAAAAAGATTCAAGATATATTGAAGAAAAAGAAATAAGAAAGTTAGCAAATAAAGAAAAGAATAAAATTCAAAAACGAATGTATGCACAAAATAAAAGACAAAAAGAAAAAAAAGAATATCAAAAATTATTAGTACAGATAAATAGAGATAATGAATATTTATCTACTAAAAAGAAAGAAAGTGATTTACAATTTGCAAACTGGAATAGAAGTGCTTATGAATATGACAAAGATAGTAGTGATTTAGTATTAAAGAATGATATAAATACTGGATTTAATGTTGCCAAAAGAGTTAGTAATATTGTAAATCCAAATACAATAAAGAGCAATAAAATATATGTTTAATGGTATGCTTTGAAGAAATCAAGGTGTATTTTTTTGCTCTAATTTTTTAGGAAATGAAACAAGTATATGGAAAATAAACAGTAATACAAATCAAGGATATCCAATATTATATTGGCAATAATCTGCATAAATAAAGCTCTATAAGTTGATATATTCAATCTTATAGAGCTTTTATCTTACACGAATAAAACTAATCGAATTTAATGAGCATCAGTCAAAGTACTCCTTAAAGTAACCTTTATAATCGTGCCCTCAGGAACCTGTTCATTAGCCATATAATCCTGAGTAATAACAGTACCACTACCTTCAATATTAATATTCAAATTATTATCCCTTAATACAGTTGTAGCTTGTGAAGCATTCATATTTTTTAAATCAGGAACTGTAACAGAAGTAGAGGTAGTACTTCCTTCTCCGTAAAGCACAATTAAAGAATTTTTAGGTAATTGACTACCTGGTTTTGGATTTTGATCTTCAACCAAAATAGTATTAGAATCACCATTTACATATGTTTTAGTATTAAATCCAGCATCCTTTAAAATTTTCTCAGCCTCTGCAACTGTTCTATTTCTAACATCAGGAACAGTAATATAATTACTAGAATTAGTATTACTATCAGCAGTAGCATCTGAAACAACACCCATATAAGGTAAAATTTCAGATAACATTTGAGAAACTACTGGACCTGCAACTTGACCACCTTGGTGACCATTTTCACCTTTAGGATCATATAAAGTAACTAAAAGAACAATTTTAGTATCCTCAACTGGAGAAATAGCAACATATGAAGCCACATAACCTTCATCAGCATTTGCTTCAGTTGGTTCAGAAGTTCCAGTTTTTCCACCAATTGAATAACCATTTACAGCAGCATGTCTACCTGTACCATCTGTAACAACAGATTCCATCATAGATTTTACTTCTGCTGCAGTTTGACTAGAAATTACTTGCCTTACTTGAGTTACTGGAATTTCAGTAACAGCACCAGTATCAGTATTTGTAACAGATTTAACAATTCTAGGTTGCATTAATACTCCATCATTAGCTACACAAGAAATTGCAGTAATCATTTGAAGAGGTGTGACATTTAGTCTTTGTCCGAATGACATAGTTGCAAGTTCAACAGGACCTACATTTTCTAGCTTTTGGAATATACTACTTTGTTCACCGTAAAGACCAGAATTTGTAGAGTCAAACAATCCAAATGCCTCATAATATTTATATAAAGTAGAAGCACCAATTCTTGCTCCAAGTTGCATAAATGCAGGGTTACATGAATTCATCAATGCTTGCCTTAAAGTTTGAGAACCATGAGGATTTGCTCTCCAACATCTAATTTTAATAGTTGAGCCATTTACATCTTCAAATTCTTCATAACCTTTACAATAGAAATCACCAGCAACATCTGTTGAAGTGATGTTTTCTTCTAAAGCAACTGCAGAAGTTATAACTTTAAAAGTAGAACCAGGCTCATAAGTTTCAGCAACAGATTTATTTGCCCACATTCTATATAAAGCCTCGCTTTTCTCTTCTGTAGTTAAACTGTCATAAGTTTGAGCTAATGTATTATTAGGTGTGTAAGGTGAATTTAAATCATAATCAGGATAAGATGCCATAGCCAGAATATCACCTGTTGAAGGATCCATTGCAATAACATTTCCACCTCTAGAACATTCATTTTCTTCAACAGCTTGTTTTAGATATTTTTCAACAATAGTTTGAATATTTAAATCAATTGTTAAAGTTAAATCACTACCATTTTCAGCTGCAATATATGTTTCTTCAGCATCAGGAATTTCTTGTTGGTCACTTCCTTGAGAACTAACAATTTTTCCAGGAGTACCAGTCAAAACAGAATCCCATTTAGACTCGATTCCACTTAAACCTTGATTATCACTTCCACAGAAGCCAATTACGTTTGATGCAACAGTACTATATGGATAATATCTTTTAGTATCTTCATCAATATTAATACCTACAGAAATATCATTTTCTTCCATCCAAGTTGTTAACTCATCAACTTTATCTTGTTCTACCTTTTTTGCAATTGTTTCAACTTGAGAATCACTACTTACTTTTTCTAAAGTTTCATTATAATCGAGTTCAAAAATTTCTGAAAGACCTTTAGCAACAGTTTCTCTATATTTTGCAGTTTCATCCTCATCATCTTTTTCGAATTTTGAAGGATTAATTGTAATAGTATCTACCTGAGCACTTATAGCTAAAGCCTTTCCGGTAGAATCATAAATATTTCCACGTTTAGGACTTATAATTTGATTAATAGCTTGCTGTTTATATGCTTGTTCTTTTAAATAACTTCCTTGAACAAATTGTAAAAACCCAATTCTACAAATTAAAAGAACAAAAATTATTACTGTAACTAAAAGAATTAATCTTAGTTTTTTTGTATATATAAAATTTTTTGATTCAAAATCAGAATTCATTTTTACTACATTTGAAGTCTTTTTAGACCTTATATTCTTATTTAATTTCTTATTTTTATCTGGACGTTTTTTATCAGTCATAATATCCACCTCTTTTGTTTTTTAAGTAGCTATATTTTATAATAAAATGCCCAAAAAAGCAAGAGGGATTAGGGGACGTTCTTTCAATCCCTTTTGCTGGGATTGAAAGAACGTCCCCTAATCCCTCTTGCTATCCAAAATGTTGCAAATAAAGGAAAATCATGTTATCCTATAATTAAAATAATCGAAAGGAAAAATTAGAAATGAGTAATTTATGGGACGAAACATCTTTTATAATGAAAAAATATCATATAAAAGCAAATAAAAATTTAGGACAAAACTTCTTAATAGATGAACAAGTTATAGAAAAAATAGTAAATGCAAGTGAAATAACAAAAGAAGACTGTGTAATTGAAATAGGACCAGGATTAGGAACACTAACAAAAGAATTATTAGAAAAAGCAGGAAAAGTTATCTCAATAGAACTAGATAAGAAAATGATAACTATATTAAAAGATAGATTTACTTTATATGACAATTTTGAATTAATAAATAATGATGTTCTACAAGTAGATTTAAAAAATATAATATCAACTGAAAAAGAAAAAGGATTTAAAAATGTAAAAGTAGTAGCAAATCTACCATATTATATTACTACACCAATAATAATGAAACTTTTAGAAGAAAAACTAGATTTAGAAAGTATAACAGTTATGGTTCAAAAAGAAGTTGCAGATAGACTAATTGCAATTCCAAGCGATAAAGAAACAGGAGCAATTACATATAGTGTATACTACTATGCTAAAGGAGAAGAAATATTAGAAGTACCAAAAGAATCATTTATACCAGAGCCAGAAGTGACATCAAAAGTAATAAAATTAAACATCAGAAAAGAAGCACCTGTTAAAGTCAAAAGCCCAGAAGTAATGTTTAGGATTATTAAATGTGCATTTATGCAAAGGAGAAAGACTTTATTAAATGCTCTTGTAAATACTAAAGTTTTTTTGAATAAAGATGAGGGGATAAAAATTTTGAAGAAAATAGGACTTAGAGAAGATGTTAGAGCAGAAAAGTTGAAAATAGAAGATTTTGCAAAAATAGCGGATAGCATTTTAAAATAATATAAAAAACTCAGGCTTATATTATTTTTTGGTCTAACAGATTTTTGAATGCATTTTTCGCAAAAAATGTTGAATTTTTTAGAAAAACCTATTTAAAAAAGTTTGCTAACATGATATAATATTATAGAAGTGTGTAAATTTTAAGATAAAACATATTAAAAGCATAAATAATACTAAAGAAAGGAAAGATTTAAAGTGAATCAAATTTTGGTAACTAAAAAATTGTATATAACACCAGAATTGAAAAGAAAAAAGAAAATCTATAAATTTGATTTCTTTTTATCTGTTTTTTTAGTGTGCATTTTAATTTCATTTTGTATTTATGCTGAATATGCTAGAAACAGAGATGAACAAGTATCTCAAGAAATATTAGCAAATATGAATATAACAGAAGATACAACAGTTGCAGATAGTAATGTTTTAATTGCGGTATTAGATGATGCGGAACAAACAGAAGAGTTAAATTCAAATACTGAAGCGGAAGAAATCAAGAATGCTAATAAAACAGTACAGACAACACAAAGCGGTTATAGATATTCAACAATAGCCACAATAAATATACCAAAAATAAGTGTAGAATACCCAATATTAGATGGAGAAACTGATTCAGTTGAAGAAACAGAAGCACTATTAAAAATATCACCTACTAAGTTTTGGGGACCAGAACCTAATGAAGTTGGAAACTTCTGCATAGTAGGGCATAACTATAGAAATTCAAGATTCTTTAGCAAAGTACCAACACTTGAAAATGGAGATATTATTAAAATAACAGATTTAGCGGGGCAAACTATAAATTATCGAGTATATAATAAATATGAAGTAGATCCAACAGATGTTAGCTGTACAAGCCAATTAACAAATGGAAATAAAGAGATTACATTAATTACTTGTACAAATGATAGTCAACATAGAGTTATTGTTAAGGCAAGGGAAGTTTAAGGTTGAAAAAGGAATAAAATGAAAATGAAAGAAGAAATAGTAATAGCATCAGGAAATAGTGGAAAAATAAAAGAAGCACAAGAGATTTTAAAAGAATATAAAATAATTCCTATGAAGGAATTAGGAATTGATATAGATGTTGAAGAAGATAAAGAAACTTTTGTAGAAAATGCTATAAAAAAAGCAGAAACAATTGCAAAAGAATTGAATGATAAAATGTGCTTAGCTGATGATTCTGGAATTGAAATTGAATATCTAGATGGATTTCCAGGAGTACATACTAAAAGATGGCTCAATGGAACAGATAGAGAAAGAAATTTAGCGATTTTAGATAAATTGCAAGGAGTGCCTAAAGATAAAAGAAAAATAAAATTTATTACAGCAATAGCGCTTTCAGATGGAAACGAAACGATTTCAGTAGAAGCAAGTATAGATGGATATGTAGCAGAAAATCCTAGAGGAGAAAATGGTTTTGGATTTGACGAAATTTTTGAATTAGAAGCTGGAAGAACTTTAGCTGAATTAACAGATGCAGAAAAGAATGAGATAAGTGCTAGGAGAAAAGCATTGGAAAATTTAAGAGAAAAGTTAATAAATAAGTAACAAAAAAGATTGAGAAGATAGATATAATTTGTATTTTAGATGTAAACTTTAAGTATTAGCGGGTGTAAATGCTAATGCTTATTTTTTTGGAAAAATTTCTAATAATTGGATATAAACTGGTTGACAGAAGAACAAAAGTTTGATAATATATAGCAAATAAATAGAGGTGAATTTAAAAATGAGCAACAAAGATTTATATATAAGAAGTAGTTCAGCAGAATTTCTAATATTTGAACAACAGAAAAAAGAACATGGAATTGAAGTGCGATTTGAAGATGGAGATTTATGGCTAACTCAAAAAGCATTAGGAGAATTGTATAATACATCAAAACAAGATATAAGTTATCATTTGAGTAATATTTTTAAAGAACTTGAATTGGAACAAAATTCAGTTGTCAAAAATTATTTGACAACTGCTTCAGACGGAAAAAAATATAAAACAAATTACTATAATTTAGATGCAATAATCTCTGTTGGATATAGAGTAAATACAGATAGAGCAATTCAATTTAGAAGATGGGCAACTCATGTTTTGAAAGAATTTTCAAAAAAAGGATATATTATAGATAAAAAAAGAATGGAAAATGGAACATTTTTTGATGAGGATTATTTCGAATCATTACTTGCAGAAATTAGAGAAATAAGATTATCAGAAAGAAGATTTTATCAAAAAATAACAGATATATATGCAACCTCTATCGATTATGATAGTAAATCTCCTACAACAATCAAATTCTTCAAAAAAGTCCAAAATAAGATGCATTATGCAGTAACTCATCAAACAGCAGCAGAGATAATTTATAATAGAGCAGACCATACAAAGGAACATATGAACTTAACTAATTGGAAAAATTCTCCGAATGGCAAAATATTAGAGACAGATGTAGTTATTGCTAAAAATTATTTAAAGAAAGAAGAACTAGAACAATTAGAACTTATTGTTTCAGCTTTCTTGGATTTAGCAGAGGCAAGAGCAAAAAGAAATATTCCCATGACTATGGAAGACTGGGCAAATAGAATAGATAAATATTTATTATCAGATGATAGAGATATATTAAAAAACGCAGGTAAAATATCTCATGAAATTGCAGAAGAAAAAGCTTTAACAGAATTTGAAAAATACAGAGTTATACAAGATAAATTATACAAATCTGATTTTGATAAATTAATAGAAAGTAGTAAAAATTAGCAAGGTAAAGTAACAAAAAAATAATCCTTTCATACAATATAAAAAGATTTATATATGGGAGGATTATTTTTTATGGCAAAGATATTAGTATTTAATAATGACAGCGATAGAATGGAAACATATTACAGAAATGAAGCAGACCCAATGCCATACAACACAAATGGAACACTAAGAGTAAGAGAATTCAGAGGCTCAAGCAAGAGCAATATTTTATGGACAACAAAAAGAACAATGCAAACATGGAATAGCCAAAGATATCTATATGGAGGACCAATACCAGTAGGATTTGCATTCAAAAGACCATATGAAGGACGGACATCGGAAATCAGAGTCAACATTATGCAGGAGTTGCATTTGATGTAGGGCAAACATTAACACAAAGTCAAAGAACAAGATTATGGAATAGTGCAAATAATGCACAAATTTGGTCATACTTAGAACCACTTTCTTTAACGCCAACTTGGGTACATTTTGACAAAAGATGGGGACGTCCTGCCTGCAGTACAGGTGGATATCCAACTATAAGAAGAGGAAGTTTAAGCAATTATGTATTAATAGCGCAAGATGATTTAAATACCTTAGGATATAGAACAAATGGATTAGATGGAATTTTTGGTTCTGCAACACAAAACGCAGTAATTAGTTATCAACGTTCAAGAGGATTAACAGCTGATGGAATTGTTGGATGTAATACATGGCGTTCACTGCAAGAAGATGTTGTTGGAACAGGTGCAACAAGCACAACTATAAATTAAAAAAGATGAGGTGTCTAGATTGACACCTCAAAATTTTTATATAAAATTTAACAAATTTTCAAAAAACACTTGCAAAACAAAAAAAGTTATATTAAAATGGTGGTGAAGTGGAGAGAAGTGGTACAAAGTGGTAGAAAGTGAAAAAGGAGGTCCATTCATTGTTAATAGGCGAATATGAGCATTCTCTAGATGCAAAAGGCAGACTAATAATGCCAGCAAAACTAAGACAAGACATGGGAGACAAGTTCATCGTAACAAAAGGGTTAGATGGATGTCTATTTGCGTTTTCACAAGAAGAATGGATTAACTTTGAAACAAAATTAAAAGCATTACCACTTTCAGACAGAAATGCAAGAAACTTCGTAAGATTTTTCTTATCAGGAGCAACAGAATGTGAAATAGACAAACAAGGAAGATTTCTACTTCCAAACAACTTAAGAGTTGCAGCAAAACTTGAAAAAGAAACAGTAATAATTGGAGTTGGGACAAGACTAGAAATATGGGATAAAGAAACATGGCAAAATTGCGATGAAAATATATCTGCAGATGAAATTGCAGAAAATATGGCGAATTTAGGTATATAGCTTGCAAAAGTTTATATATAAACACCAAAGAAAAAAATACTAAAGATAACTATACAAAAGATAACAATACAAAAGATAAAAAATACAAAAGATAAAACTTAGATTAAACAAAAGAAAAATGTACAAAAGATTTTTCTATACACAAAAGATAAAGAGTTCAAGTTTAAACAAAAGAGAAATCAAAATGTACAAATGTTTAATCAGGTGAAAACAAAAGAAACATTTGCTAAAGAAAACACAAAAAACCAAAAGACAAATACATAGAGTAAAGACAGCTGGTAGTTTTTCGAAATTACCAGCTGTAATTGTAAATTTAGAAAAAAGATAAAAATTTACAAGCAAAAAGGAACGTGGAAAAAATGGAATTTAAACATAAGCCGGTTATGTTGATGCCATGTATAGAAGGTCTGGAGATAAAAAAAGACGGAATATATATTGATGGAACTTTAGGAGGAGCAGGACATAGCATAGAAATTGCAAAAAGACTATCTTCAAAAGGAAAATTAATAGGTATTGACAGAGACGAAGAGGCTTTAACAGCAGCACAAGAAAAGTTGAAAGATTTTAGCAATGTAATATATGTACATGATAATCATGACAATATAAAAGAAATATTAGAAAACTTAGAAATAGAAAAGGTAGATGGAATTCTTTTAGATTTAGGAGTATCTTCATATCAATTAGATGAAAGAAACAGAGGTTTTAGCTATTTAGGAGAAAATAAACTTGATATGAGAATGGACAAAACTCAAGAGTTAACAGCTGAAATAGTTGTAAATACATATGAAGAAAAAGAATTAGCTGATATCATATATCAATATGGAGAAGAAAGATTTTCAAGGCAAATTGCAAGAAATATATGCAAGCAAAGGGAAAAAGAAAAAATAACAACAACAAAGCAATTAGTAGAAATAATCGAAAATTCAATTCCAAAATCTAAACAAAAAGATGGACATCCAGCAAAAAGAACTTTTCAAGCAATTAGAATTGAAGTAAATAATGAAATAAAGCCATTATATAACACAGTATTGGACTGTATAGATTGTTTAAATGATAAAGGAAGATTATGCATCATAACATTTCATTCATTAGAAGATAGGGCAGTTAAAAATGCATATATAGAAGCACAAGGAAAATGCACATGTCCAAGTGATTTACCATATTGTGTATGTGGAGCGAAATCATTAGGAAAGATTATAACAAGAAAACCAATAATAGCAAATGAAGAAGAACAATTAGAAAATTCAAGAAGTAAAAGTGCAAAATTAAGAATATTCGAAAGAAGAATAAATCAAGAGTGATACAAAGGAGGTGGATAACTTATGGCAGGAACAAGATATCAATATACAACAAGTCCTAGAAAACTAGAACCAGATATACAAAGAAAAAGAAACAAAAAGCAACGTAAATTAAAAGTTGTAGAAGATTTACCAAGACAAAAAGTAGAAATATCTAAAGAACAAAAAAGAAAACAAAAAAACCTAACCCTAGTTGTAATAGGAATATTTATCTTGTTACTTACTATAAGTTATAGAAACTCCCAAATAAACGAAAAATTTAATGAAGTACAAGATTTAAAAGAACAATTAGCATCACTTGAAAAAGAAAATCAACAACTGGAAGTAACAATACAAAATAGCTTAAATCTAAATAATATAGAAAAACAAGCAAAAGAAAAGTTAGGAATGCAAAAATTGACAAACAAACAAACAGTATATGTAACATTACCTAAAAAAGATTATATAGAGCCAGCAACTGAAGAAGTGATAAAAACAGAAGAAAAAAATTGGTTCCAACAATTTGTAGATAAAATATTTAACAGATAATATTTTTGGTATAAATAAAAAACCTTCTAATAAAATTGATTAGGAGGTTTTTTTATGATTGCAATAAAGTTATCTAGTAAAAAGAAAATGAGAAATACCTTATTCATAACCTTTTTAATTTTAGTATGTTTAATAGGAAGATTAGGATATATACAATTAGTACAAGGAAAGGAATTATCAGAATTAGCATATGAGCAACAAACTTTAGATAGAAGCATAAATCCAAAAAGAGGAACAATTTATGATACAAATGGAACAGCATTAGCAGTTAGTAGCACAGTAGAAACAGTAACAGTAAATCCGGGAAATATAGCAAAAGAAAATAAAGAAAAAGTAGCACAAAAATTATCAGAACTATTTGAATTAGATTATGATACTGTATTAAAAAAAGTATCCAAAAGAAGTTCAATTGAATCAATCGTAAAAAAAGTAGATAAAGAAAAAACAGATGAATTAAGAGTTTGGATGCAAGAAAATAATATTTCAGAAGGAATCAATATAGATGAAGATACAAAAAGATATTATCCATATAACACAGTAGCTTCACAAATTATAGGATTTTGTGGAAGTGATAATCAAGGTTTAGATGGGATTGAAGCAAAATATGAAGATGAATTAAAAGGAACAAAAGGTTCAATCCAAAGACATACAGATGCAACAGGGGGAGAAATAGGAGAAGAAGGGGAAAAATATGTACCTGCAATTGACGGAAATGATTTAGTACTCACAATAGATTTAACAATACAATCAATTGCAGAAAAATATTTAGAAGAAGCATGTATTGACAATGAGTGTACAGATGGTGGAAATATTATAGTAATGAATCCACAAAATGGAGATATTCTAGCAATGGCAACATATCCATCATACAATTTAAATGAGCCATATGAACCATATACAGATGAATTAAAGCAAACTTGGGATAGCCTATCACAGGAAGAAAAAACTACAAATTTGCAAGCTGTATGGAGAAATAAAGCGATAGCAGATACATATGAACCGGGTTCAGTATTTAAGTTGATAACTGCATCAGCAGCAATAGAAGAAGGATTAGTTACAGACATAGATAAAGAAGGACAGTTTAGTTGTACAGGTGGAATAGAAGTTGCAGGAGTTAGGATAAAATGTTGGAGATATTATAGACCACATGGCTCTGAAAGTTTAAGGCAAGGGCTAATGAATTCATGTAATCCGGTATTTATTGGATTGGGGCAACAACTAGGAGTAACAAAATACTATGAATATCTAGAAAAATTTAAATTATTGCAAAAAACAGGAATAGATTTACCAGGTGAAGCAGGAAGTATATTCTTAGCCAAAGAAAAGGCTGGACCAGTAGAACTTGCAACAATAAGTTTTGGGCAAAGATTTGAAATAACACCAATTCAACTTGCAACAGCAGTATCTTCAATTGCAAATGGTGGAACAAGTGTATCTCCTAGAGTTGTAAAACAGATTATTAATAGCCAAACAAAAGAGGTTACTGATATACCAGTAAAAACAAATGGAACAGTAATTTCAAAAGAAACTTCTGAAAAAGTACTAAGCATGATGGAAAGTGTTGTATCAGAAGGAACTGGAAAAAATGCAAAAGTTGCAGGATACAGAATAGGTGGAAAAACAGGGACATCTGAGGATGGTGTTAATACTAATAAATATGTAACTTCTTTTTGTGGTGTTGCACCTATTGATAATCCTCAAGCAGTTGTTTTAGTTACTTTATATAATCCAACAGGTGAAGGAGGACATCAAGGTGGTGGAGTTGCAGCTCCAGTTGGTGGTCAAATTTTCAGTGAAATTTTGCCATATTTAGAAGTTAATCAAGGAAATACAGATGAAGTTGAAGTTGCTCAACAAGTTACAACACCAGATGTTATTGGAAAAACCATAAAAGAAGCAGAAAAAATCATGAAAGAAAATGATTTAGAACTTGTTATTCAAAATGCAGAAGAGCAAATGGATAAAGATAATTCAATTATAAAAGTTCAAACTCCTCAAGCCGGTATCACAATTAATAAAGGGAATAAAGTTTATGTGGAAAAAGAATAAAACAGCTTGACAAATATCTCTCTTTTTTGATAAAACTTAGTAAGAAAATTTAAAAAAGAGAGAAGGTTGAAAAATGAAACACTTAATTGATATCAAAAACCTAACAGTAGAAGAAATTAACGAATTAATCGAAGTAGCTAATGACATTATCCAAAACAAAGAGAAATATTCTCACAAATGTGATGGAAAGAAATTAGCTACTTTATTTTTTGAGCCAAGCACAAGAACAAGACTAAGTTTTGAAGCAGCAATGATGGAACTAGGAGGAAATGTAATAGGATTTTCATCAGCAGACACAAGTTCAGCATCAAAAGGAGAAACAGTATCAGACACAATTAGAGTAATAGGATGTTATGCAGATATTATAGCAATGAGACATCCAAAAGAAGGAGCACCATTAGTAGCATCATTAAAATCAACAGTACCAGTAATAAATGCAGGAGATGGGGGACACAACCATCCAACACAAACATTAACAGATTTATTAACAATACAAAGAGAAAAAGGAAGATTAGAAAATTTAACAATTGGACTATGTGGAGATTTGAAATTTGGAAGAACAGTCCATTCACTAATTACAGCTATGTCTAGATACAAAAATATAGAATTTATTTTAATATCACCAAATGAATTAAAAATTCCAGAATATATAAAAAGAGATATATTAGAAAAAAATAATATCAAATGGACAGAGACAAATGATATTGAAGAATATATGGATAAGCTAGATATTTTATATATGACAAGAGTTCAAAAAGAAAGATTTTTCAATGAAGAAGATTATATAAGACTAAAAGACTATTACATATTAAACAAAGAAAAACTAGAAAAAGCTAAAAAAGACTTATGCATTATGCACCCATTACCAAGAGTAAATGAAATATCAGTTGATGTAGATGATGATCCAAGAGCTGCATATTTTAGACAAGTCGAAAATGGAAAGTACATCAGAATGGCATTGATTTTAAAATTGTTAGGAATCAAATAAATATTAAGTGAAAGGAATAAAAAAGATGAATATTGATAGTATTAAAAATGGAATTGTAATAGACCATATACAGGCTAAAAAAGGAATGGAAATCTACGAGCTATTAAACCTAAATGAACTAGACTGTTCAGTTGCAATTATAACAAATGCAAAAAGCAAAAAGATGGGAAGAAAAGATATAATAAAAATAGATAAAGATTTTGAGGTAAATATAGATATGATAGGCTTCATAGATCCAAATATAACAATAAATATTGTAAAAGATGACAAAATAGTAGATAAATTTCATGCCAAATTACCAGAAAAAATAGTTAATATTGCTAAATGTCAAAATCCAAGATGTATAACTTCTGAAGAAAGAGAACTAGATCAAGTATTTATCTTGACAGACAAGGAAAAACAGACTTATCGTTGTAAGTATTGTGAAATGAGTTTAAAATAAAAGAATAAAAATAAAATCCCTTAATATTATATAGTAGAGACTTTTAATATTAGGGGATTTTTTGATAAAAAATACTATACAAATTAAGGATTTAGTTATATAATGTAGAAAACTTTGACTAATTAAAAAATTAGATATAAAAATTACAAATAAAACAAAATTAGAGATAAAAGATATTTCTAAAGAAAGGATTGTGAGAAATATGAAATTAAAAGAACTACTAGTTGGTTTAGAAGGACTAAAAGCAAAAGGAACATTAGATTTAGAGATAAAAGGAATAGAAAGCAATTCAAAAGATATAAAAGAAGGATATTTATTTGTTGCAATAAAAGGATTTTCAACAGATGGACACCAATATGTGGAAAACGCAATACAAAATGGTGCAGTAGCAGTAATTGTTGAAGAGGGATGTGACCTTAAAAGTTTAAAAATTCCTGAAGGAGTTACAATTGTGATGGCGCCTAATACAAGAAGAGCATTAGCAATAACTTCTAGTAATTTCTATGGGAATCCAACAAAAAAATTCAAATTAATAGGAGTAACAGGAACAAAAGGAAAGACTACAACAACATTTATGATTAAAGAAATATTAGAAAAAGCAGGAAAAAAAGTAGGACTAATTGGAACAATAGCTACATATATAAATGGCAAAAAAATTAAAGATAGTGACCGTACAACACCAGAAAGTTTAGAGTTACAACAAATCTTTAGCCAAATGGTAGAAGAAAAAGTAGAAGTTGTTGTAATGGAAGTTTCTTCTCAAAGTTTAAAATTACATAGAGTAGATGGATGTGAATTTGATATTGTTCTATTTACTAATTTTTCAGAAGATCATATCAGCAAAAACGAACACCCAGATATGGAAGATTATTTCCAATCAAAATTAAAATTATTTCATATGTGTAAAGTAGGAATTGTAAATACTGATGATTTACATGGAGCAAAAATCCCAGGATTATTCCCAGATAGTGATATTACTACATATGGAATTGATAATTATGCGAAAGTATTAGCAAAGGACATTACTATAACTAATTCATATGTTGATTTTAAAGTGAAAATAACTGATAGAAATGAAAGAGTAAAAACAGGAATTCCAGGTAGATTTAGTGTATATAATTCTCTTGCAGCAATTTGTGTTGCTCAAAAATTTGGAGTTTCACCTGAAGTTATAAAAGAAGCATTATTAGAAGTAAGAGTTCCAGGAAGGTCTGAGCTAGTTGATAATAAATTAGAAATTCCAATAATGATAGATTATGCACATTCACCAGAAAGTTTGCAAAATATATTACAAGCAGTAAAAAGCTACACAAGAGGAAAAGTTATATCAGTATTTGGATGTGGTGGAGATAGAGATAGTGGAAAAAGACCTATAATGGGAGAAATATCAGGAAGAATAGCAGATTTCACATTTATAACATCAGACAATCCAAGAACAGAAGATCCACAAAAAATAGTTGATCAAATAGAAGAAGGAATGAAAAAGACAAAAGGAAAATATAAAGTTGTAGTAGATAGAACAGAAGCTATAAAAGAAGCTATCAAAATGGCTACAAAAAGAGATATTGTGGTATTGGCAGGAAAAGGTCATGAACCATATCAAGAAATAAATGGTGTTAAGCATCCTTTTGATGAAAGAATTATAGTTAAAGAATTAATAGATGAAATAGAAAATGAAAAGTCTAAAAAATAAGAAGATTAGAAATTAGCGAAATCAAAAGAAAGGTTTGATAAAATGAAGGTAGAAACAAGCGTATTAATCATATCGTTTATCGTAGCAATTATTTTAGGTTTTATTATCATACCAATACTAAAAAAATTAAAAGTAGGTCAAATAGAAAGAGATGATGGTCCGAAATCTCATCTAAAAAAACAAGGTACACCAACAATGGGTGGAATAATTATGATAGTAACTATGATTGTAGTTATTACAGGAATATATATATATTTAGTTGCAACAGGACAAAATGAAGTTGCAAATAAGATGTTACCACTTCTGTTAGTAAGTATAGGAATGGGATTAATTGGATTTATAGATGATTTCAAAAAATTAGTACTAAAAAATACAAAAGGCTTGAAGCCAAGTTATAAGATGTTAGGATTACTAATTATATCAGTAGCATATGTTATATATTTAGTTTATGGAATAAAAATAGGAACAGATACATATATTCCAATTATGAAAGAATATGTATCAATGCCAGTATATTTATATATTCCATTTGCGATAATTGTAATTTTAGCAACAACAAATGCGATAAATTTAACAGATGGTATAGATGGATTATCTTCTAGTGTGTCAGCAATTATAATTACATGTTTAACAATTATAGGAATATTATTTGGAATAGACGAGATTGGTATTTTTGGAAGTGTAGTAGTAGGTGCGGTATTAGGATTTTTAATGTTTAATCTGCATCCAGCTAAAGTATTTATGGGTGATACTGGCTCACTATTATTAGGTGGAGTTATTTCAGCAATAGCTTTATATATGAAAATGCCATTAATATTAATTATTATTGCTCTTGTACCAGTTTTAGAAACTTTGTCTGTTATTATACAGGTTGCATATTTTAAAAAGACTGGAAATAGAATATTCAAAATGGCACCTTTACATCACCATTTCGAACTTTCAGGTTGGAAGGAGAGTAAGGTTGTAATTGTGTTTAGTGCAGTTACTTTGGTGCTTTGTATAGTGGGACTAAACGTAATTGTATAAGTTTGAAAAATAATTAACATTTGGCGTTGTTGAACTTCGCTTGAAATTTAATCAACGTACAATGAGTACGTCTCATAAATTTCAAACTCGTTCGCCTAGCCAAATATCAATTCTTTTCCAAACTAACAAGGATATTTTAAAGGTTTAATCATTATTACTCGGCTAACATTACAGAATAAATTAATTTTAAAATTATCAAGCAGACACCACTCAAAGCGAGTTTGAGATTCTCCTACTTGATAATTAAAGAATTTATAATATTCTTTCATTCACATTCGTAATTTCACAAAATTTATATTTTGTAAAATTACATGAAAAAATAAATTATATTAAATTAATTTAACAAGATAGAAATAATTGCGAAAGAAAAAAGAAAAAGAGGGAGAAAGGAAAGAGGTATGGCTAAAAAGAAAAGAAAAGAAAAAAGTTTTTCTAGCTTTTTAAATAACCCAATAGATTTTACATTGTTAATTACTATATTGCTATTGCTAAGTATAGGATTAATAATGGTATTATCTGCAAGTTCACCATCAGCATTAGCTGAAAGTGGTAATAGTTATTCATATTTTTCAAAACAACTAATATTTGCAATATTAGGAATAATTGCAATGTTAATGATCTCAAAAATAGATTATAGATTTTATCAAAAATTCTATAAACATGCTTGGTGGATATCACTTATCTTATTAGCATTAGTTTTAGTAATAGGAAAAGAAGTTAATGGAGCTAAAAGGTGGATATATCCAACAGAGACTTTATCAATTCAGCCATCAGAAATAGTAAAAATTTTAATGATTATTTTCTATGCTGGAATATTAGTAAAAAATAGAGATGAATTATCAAAATATAGTAAAGGATTTTTGAAACATATTTGTTTATTAGCACCTATTATAGGATTGTTATTATTAGAGCCACATTTTAGCGCATCAGTTGTAATAGTAGGAATATGTGCAGTTATGATGATAATGGCAGGTTGTAAATTCTGGCATTTCTTAGTAACAGGATTAGTTGCAGGAATCCCAGCAATAGCATTCTTAATTATAAAAGAACCATATCGTTTACAAAGGGTAATAACATTTTTAGACCCTTGGCAAGATGCAACAGATACAGGATGGCAGGTAATACAAAGTTTATATGCAATAGGTTCAGGTGGACTATTTGGTGCAGGACTAGGAGAAAGTAAACAAAAATTCTTATATATACCAGAACCACATAATGATTTCATTTTCTCAATTTTAGGTGAAGAATTAGGATTTATTGGGTGTGCAGTTGTGCTAATACTATTTGCAATATTTATTTGGAGAGGTGTATTAATTGCAATGCGTGCACCAGATATGTTTGGAAGTTTAGTTGCAATAGGAATAACAGCATTAGTTGCAATTCAAGTAATAATAAATGTAGCAGTTGTAACATCTTCTATGCCAGCAACTGGAATGCCACTACCATTCTTTAGCTACCGGTGGAACAGCATTATTCATATTACTGTGTGAGATGGGAATTTTACTGAATATTTCAAGAGCGGGAGTTAAGGGACGGAGCTTAAAATCCCTAAAAACAGGGAACAGAGCTCCGTCCCAAAAATCCCGGAAGGAGGAAAAATGAGAGCAATTATTGCAGCAGCAGGAACAGCAGGACATATTAATCCAGGAATTGCGATAGCAAATGAAATAAAAAGACAAGAAAAAGATTCAAAAATAATTTTTATAGGAACAACTAGAGGTTTAGAAAATGACCTAGTTCCAAGAGCAGGTTATGAATTAAGAACTATTGAAGCATATGGATTAAGTAAAAAATTATCAATAGACAATTTAAAAAAGATGTATAAAACTTTAAAAGGATTTGGAGAAGCAAAAAAAATAATAAAAGAATTTCAACCTGATGTAGTTATAGGAACAGGTGGATATATTTGTGGAGCAACAATTTCAGGGGCTCATAAGCTGGGAATACCAACATTATTACATGAAAGCAATGCATTTCCAGGTAAAGCAATTAAAATTTTAGCAAGAAAAACCGATACTATTTTAGTTTCTTTTAAAGATGCAATTCCTAGAATAAAAAATGCCAAAAATGTAGTTTTTACTGGAACACCAGTAAAAATTAAGAAAACTAATTATACAGATGAAATGAAGAAAAATAAAATTAAAGAATTAGGATTAAAAGAAGATAAGCCAATAGTTTTAATTTTTGGCGGAAGTCAAGGTGCACAAAAAATTAATGAAGCAATTATAGAAATAATAGAAAATAATTTGAATAAAAACTATCAAGTTATATGGGCAACAGGTCCTAAACAATATGATATTATAAAAGAAGAATTAGACAATAAGCATAAAAACATAAACAGAATTGAAAATATGAAGATAGTTCCATACATATATAACATGGAAGAAATAATGAATTTGGTAGATTTAATAGTTGCAAGAAGTGGAGCAATGACTGTTACTGAAATCTCTAATTTGGGAAAACCATCAATTTTAGTTCCATTACCAAATGTTAGCCATGACCATCAATTATATAATGCAAAAGCATTAGAAAATAGAGGAGCAGCAAAAATTTTGCTAAATGATGAACTTACTGGCAAGATATTAAATGAACAAATTGAAAAAATAGTATTAGATGAAAAAGAAATGTTACATATGGGAGAAAAGGCATTAAGTATGGCAACATCAAATGTTGAACAGAAAATTTATAATGAAATAAAAAAAGTTTGTAAAAAATAAAACTTAAAAAGGAAGTAAAAAATATGTTTAAGAACATACAATTTAAAATAATATTAGTTTTCTTCATAATAGGAATAATAATAATAAGTGGATTAGGAATTTCTTTTATAAATTCACTTCAAATGTTAAGTGTGAAGGTAGAAGAAGGACAAGTTACTGCTGGGCAAGTAGAAGAAATTTTAAATTTAATACAACAAAGAACATTTTTAACACTAACAATTGCTGGTGTTGTATTTGCAATTATAGGGATAATTTCAGCAATATTTTTATCAAGATTTGTTATTTATCCAATAAATAAACTAATAAAAAGTGCAGAAAAAATAACGGAAGAAAATCCAGATAAAAAGGATAAAGAAACACTTGTTGAAATAGATAGTGAAAATAAAGAAAATATAAATAATGATAAAAAATCAAGAAAAAAACCATTCAAAAAGAAAAAAAGTAATGATTTAGGAGACCTAGAAAATGTCTTTGGAGTCATGACAACAGAATTAAAAGAAAAGCTAAGTGAAGTTTCAACTCAAAAAAATCAAATAGAAACAATCTTACTTCACATGACAGATGGAATTATAGCGTTTAACATGAAAGGTGAAATAATATTAATAAATCCTGCAGCAAAGAAATTTTTGAGTATTAGACCAGAAGACAACACATTTGATGACATATTTAAAAAATTCAACTTAGATATCAATATGGAAAAAATAATTTACTTGGAAAATTGGACATCAACAGAGCAAAGGATACAAGTAGAAGACAATTATATGAATGTATTTTTTGCACCATTTAAAAATGAATCAGACAGACCAGATGGTGTAATAGCAGTAATTCAAGATATAACAGAACATGTTAAATTAGACAATATGCAAAAAGAATTTGTTGCAGATGTATCACATGAATTAAAAACACCAATTACTTCTATCATGGGATATGCAGATACTTTGTTAGAAGGAGAATATGACAAGGAAACTCAAACTAAATTCCTAAATGTTATTGCAACAGAAGCAAGAAGAATGGCAAAATTAGTTACAGATTTATTAACACTTTCAAGATATGATAGTAATAAAAAGAAAACTCAGAAGGAATCTTTTGATTTGGGAGAGTTAGTAAAAAAATGTCAAGATAAATTAGCAATAGAAATTAAGAAGAAAAATCATAAAGTAAATTGTTTTGTTACAGCAGATGTACCACCAGTATATGCAGATAAAGATGATATTGAAAGAGTGGTATTAAATATATTAACTAATAGTATAAAATACACAAAAGATGGTGGAGAAATCAAAATATATGTAGGATTTGTATATAATGATGCATATATAAAAATTTTTGACAATGGAATTGGAATTCCAGAAGAAGATTTGTCAAGAATATTTGAAAGATTCTATAGAGTGGACAAGGCTCGTACAAGAGAAATGGGAGGTACTGGTTTAGGTCTTTCGATCGCAAAAGAGATTTTGGATAAAAATGGTGGAAGCATAGATATAAAAAGTGTTGTTGGACAAGGTACAGAAGTTGTTGTAAGAATACCAACAAAACAATAAAAAATTATTGATAACTTAGTAAAAATAATGTATAATAAAGAAGTGAAAATCTGAAAAAGGAACGTGATAAAAGCATGAGTGAAAAAACAAAAGAAATATTAGAGTGGGTATATTGTATAATCATAGCATTAGTATTAGCAATGTTATTTAGATATTTTATAGGAACACCAACAATAGTAAAACAAGAATCAATGTATCCAACATTAATACAAGATGAAAGATTATGGCTTAATAGATGGGGAAGAACTACAAAAACTTTACCAGAAAGAGGAGATATAATAACATTTGAAGAACCTGCAAAAATAAAATACACAGCATCTGAAATAGACGAAAGCAATCCAGTAGCACAATATAATGATAGAACAGGATCTGATTGGTTTATACATAATTTCTTAGAAATAGGAAAAAGAAGTTATATCAAAAGAGTAATTGCTTTACCTGGTGAACATGTAGAAATTAAGGATGGAAGTGTATACATAGATGGAGAAGAATTAGACGAACCATACTTACAAGATGGAATTGTAACAGATTTGTACGTAAATACAAATGGTGTAGGTTTTGATGATTTCGTTGTTCCAGAAAATTGTGTATTTGCAATGGGAGATAATAGAAATCACAGTACAGATTGTAGAGCTTTCGGATGTATACCATTAGAGAAAATTGAAAGTACAGTAGCAATTAGAATTTGGCCATTGAATAAATGGGGTCATGTAGATTAAAGGATTTGATTAAATGTTTGAAACAATTTTAGGAAATGAGAAAAATAAACAAATATTACAAAAATCAATACAAAACAATACAATATCACATAGCTATATGTTTGTAGGAATACAAGGAATAGGAAAAAAAATAATTTCAAAAGAATTTGCAAAAAAAATATTGTGTTTAAATAGAAACGATAATAATAATTGTGCATGTAAATCATGTATCGAATTTGAAACAAATAATAATCCAGATTTTTCAATAATAGAACCAGATGGGAATAGCATCAAAATAGAGCAAATACGTGAGCTACAAAAAAAGATACAAGAAAAACCAATAATATCAAATAACAAAGTATATATAATAGACGATGCAGACATGATGACAACAGAAGCACAAAATTGTTTATTAAAAACATTAGAAGAACCGCCAGAATATGCAACGATAATTTTAATAGGTTCAAATGAAAACATATTTTTACCAACAATAAAATCACGTTGTATGATTCTACATTTTGAACCAATATCAAATGAAAATATAAAAAAATATTTGCAAACTGAATTAGCAATATCAAATATAGATGATGAAATGTTAGATATATTTCAAGGCAGTATAGGAAAAGCAATAGAGTTAAAAGACAAGAAAGAGGAATATGAAAAGATAATAGCATTTGTAGAAAATTTGGATAAAAAAGATATAATAGATTTATACAAATTAGCAGAACCAATATATAAATCAAAAGAAGAAATATTTGAGATATTAGATTATATAAATATTTTACTATTAAAAAAAGCAAGACAAAATTATTTATACACTAATTGTATACAAATTGTAGAAGACACTAAAAAAAGATTGAAACAAAATGGAAATTATGATATGTGTATAGATAATCTAGTATTTAATCTTAAAGAAAGGATGTAAAGCAATTTGAAAAATATAATAGGAGTGAGATTTAAAAAACTAGGAAAAATATATTTCTTCAATCCAAAAAACCTAAGAGTAAGAAGAGGGGACAAAGTAATAGTAGAAACAGCTCAGGGTGATGAATATGGAGAAGTTGTTATACCAAATAGATATATAGAAGATGAAAAAATATTAGCACCATTAAAAAAGGTAATACGTATAGCAAATTACAAAGACCATAAACAATACCAAGAATGTAGAAAGAAAGAAAAAGAAGCATTTGAAACCTGTTTAAAGAAAATAAAAGAACACAAATTAGACATGACACTAACAGATGTAGAATATAAATTTGACAATAGTAAAATACTATTTTACTTTACAGCAGATGGAAGAATAGACTTTAGAGACTTAGTAAAAGACTTAGCAGCAATATATAAAACAAGAATAGAACTAAGACAAATAGGAGTAAGGGACGAAGTAAAAAGAATTGGTGGAAATGGAGTTTGCGGTAGAGAACTATGTTGTTGCACATTCTTAAGTGATTTTGAAACAGTATCAATAAAAATGGCAAAAGAACAAAATCTATCATTAAATCCATCAAAAATATCTGGAAATTGTGGAAGACTAATGTGTTGTCTAAAATATGAAAATGACGTATATGAAGAAAAAGCAAAAAGATTACCAAAAGTTGGAGCAATAGTAAAAACAGAAGATGGAATTGGAGAAGTAGACTCAGTAGAAACACTAAAAGAACAACTAAGAGTAAAATTCAAAGATGGAGAAGTAAACACATATAAAAAATATGACGCAAAAGATGTGATAGTAATAAAAGACGTAGAAGAAGACAATGATAAAGTAGACGAAATAAATGATCCAGAACTAGAAGAATTAGAAGATAGGGATTAGGAGGTGATAATATGGCATATAAAATAACAGATAAATGTATATCTTGTGGAGCTTGTGCAGCTGAATGTCCAGTAGGATGTATATCACAAGGTGATGATAAATTTGTAATAGATCAATCAGCTTGTATTTCATGTGGTACATGTGCTGGAGTTTGCCCAGTTGAAGCACCAGAAGAAGAATAGAAAAACATGAAAAAAATAGGTAGTATGAAACCTACCTATTTTTGTGTTCTTTTTGTGTTGCGGTTAACGTAATGTTACCCAACTTTGTAATTTAATTATAATACATATTATTATTATTGTCAAATAAAATATACATTTTTTCATATTTTTGTATGTGTCAAGTAAATGTAGGCAATTTTTTTATCTTTTTTTCTAATTCTTTAAATGCTATTGCTTTCAACACTTTA
>CALXCF010000022.1 GCA_944386755.1 uncultured Clostridia bacterium
AATAAAATTATATAATCATTTCCAGAAATTGTCTATCGAAAAAAAGTTGTTCAAACACAAACTTAAAGTTCACATAACTAAAATAAGAGCAATAATATACAAAAATATTATCACTCTTTTTTAGTATTTTATCAAAAAAGCACCATTTTGTGATGCTTATTTTTTTAAATATTCTTTTATAAATTTTTTATCTGCTTGTGTTAATTGTTCTTTTATATAAATTAAATTAATTTTAGATTTAGGCAATTCTATTGGCAACTCCACTTCATACAATTCTCTGTTTTTTAATTCATTTGTTACAGCCTCTTTCATAACATAGCCTATTCCTAATCCTCGTTTTGTAGCCTCTACTCTCAACTCTGTTATATCACATTGCATGTTTGACTCTATTTCTACATCATTCTGTTTTAGTATATTTCTCAATTTCTTTATAGTAGAACTATATTCAAAATTTAGTATATATTTCTGATTTTCTAGTTCTTTTAAATCTTTTATTTTAATTGGTTTATTAGAAATGAATATATTTTGTACTTCTTTTATTTCTTCAATTACAAGGTTATTATAATTTGTATCTACTTGTGTTGTATCAATTATAAAATCTAGTTTATGTTCTTCTAACATTTGTATCATTTTATCAAAATTTGCACCACTAATAAGGTTTATTTTTAAATCAGGGTAATCAGTTTTTGCCTTTTCTATATAATCCATTAGATAAAATGTTGTTAAATGTGATGGACAACCTATTGCTATTTCTCCAGTTGCCAAATCACTTTTTTGCATTATTAACTTTTCACCTAAGTTCAAGGTTGCAAGTCCTTGCTCTGCATATTTAAAAAACTCTTGCCCTGCTCCAGTTAACTTTACTCCATCTTTTTCTCGATAAAATAATGTTGTTCCCAATAGACTTTCTAGCTGTCTTATATTTTTGCTGATAGCAGTTGTAGAGATATGTAATTTGTTACTTGCATCAACATAGTTTTTTGATTGTGCTACTACACAAAATGTTTTATACAAATTTATACTTATATCATACATAATATAACACTCCTACATAGGATATTATACCATATTATGTAAATATTATCAAGAGTAAATTGTTATCGCAAGTAAATCTTTTAAAATATTTAAAAATAAACAATATTTTTTTACTTACTTGCGATAATATTCAATTATAATGACATTAAAAAATCTAGTAATTTTTTATCTTGATTCCACGAACATTCAATATTAGTAATATCTTGTTTTTCATCAAAAGCCTTTTTTAGTGCTTTTCTTTTTTCTGCTACACTTATTTTAGCATATATTTCTGTAGTTCTTAAATCAGAATGACCTAAAATATCTTTAATATGTACTAATGGTATACCTGCCTCTAATAAATGTATTGCTTTGGTATGTCTAAAAGTATGTGGACTTATATGTTTTGGAATAATATTTGAAACATCTAATGCTAGATTTTTATATTTTTCAATAATGTATGTAATACCTGAATCTGTTAATTTTTTCTTGGAGGTATTAGTAAATAAATAGTCATCAAGATTATCAGTCAATTTATTTTCACACATATAATTTTGTATGATTTTTACTGTATTACTTACTAGAGGGACAATTCTTCTTTTATTTCCTTTCCCTAATAGTTGAACAGTAGCATTATGACCATTTTCAAAATTAATATCTCTTACTTTTAAATTTATTAATTCTGAAACCCTTGCACCTGTATCATATAAAGTGACAAGAATTGCTAAATCGCGACGACCTTTTTTAGTTTTTACATCTGGTTGTGCTAAAAATATTTCTAAAGCTTCTACAGATAAATATTCTACAATTTTTTGTTCACTTTTCTTATATGGAATATTTAATATCTTTTGAAACTCTAGAATATAATCATTTTCTTTTGTATAAATATATTTTATAAAAGAACAAATTGCAGCTAATCGCTGATTTCGAGTAGTTATACTATTATTGCGTTCAATCTCTAAATAATTTAAAAAATCTAAAATTCTCTTTTCTGCAAATATTTCTATATCTACTTTAAATATATTAATACCATTATCTTTACAATAATTTAAAAATAATTCAAATGTATTTTTATAAGATCTTATAGTATTATTACTTACATTCCTCTGTAACAGTAGATATTGATTAAAAAATGAATTTAAATAAATACCTAAGTTATTTCTCATGCAATACACCTCCTGTTATTGGAATAGCCTCATTTAAATATTTTTCGCTTTTTTCTGTTATGTCAGAATACATCATCTTGCAAAGTTTTAAATAATAAGTAGTTTCATAAAAAGTAGCATGTCCCATGTATGTTTTTAGTATAGATTGATATGTAGTTAGATTACTATTAGAAGAAGATAGTTTATGAAAGCAATGCACAGCAAAAGTATGTCTGAAATCATGTATTCTCGGACCTTTTTCTATTCCTAAGTACTTTATATTTGAATTATTAAGTATCTGTTTAAATAAGTCTTCTAATGTCTGATAAGGAAACTGCTTATTATATAATTTGTTGTAGAAAAAATAATCTTCATTTCTAGAAATTATATGTACTTTCTTAGAATATTCTTTACATAGTAAAGTTAATTCCTTTGACATAGGTACTAATCTATCATTATTATTTTTTGCATTATAAATGGAAAGAACACCATTATCTAAATCTACATCTTTTAATTGTAAATTTAAGGCTTCTGAAACTCTTAACCCACAACAATATAAAACCCTAAATAAAATAGGTAGGGTAAGATATGTAATATTAAAACGTGTTTTATAATTACAATTATCTAGTGTATAAAAAAATCGTTTTAACTCATCATATGAAAAAATATAGCTTTCATGCTTGATTCTGTGCGGTATGAAAGAAGCAGGTACTACATAAGCATATCTCCCTGTAGAAATAATGTATTTAGAAAATTCTCTAATTGTACATACTCTATGTTCAAACTTGGTTGTAGTTTCATCATCTTTTCTAGTTGCCCAATTTAAAGCTAATTCTTCTGTGATGACATTTGAAGTTTGAAAATTAGCTACACAAAATTCATCAAATTTTTTTAAATAAAAACTAGAAATCCACATATCATATCCCATAGATTTTTTAAATTCAAGGAACTTTATAATATCTTGTTTAAAATTACTTAAATATATATATTTATTCATTTGTTACCTCCTCCAAGCTCAAACAACATGTTCTTAAATTATTAATATCAATTTTTAGATATATTGATGTTGATTCAATATTTGAGTGTCCTAAAATTGCAGGGAATTTTCATCGATTATTACAGAATTGTAATATTTGCTAATATATGGTAAACTCGTTGTGGTGATAAAAATGAGTTTAAACGAAGTATTTAATATGTATTTTGGAATAATTGATGATGATAGATGCGAAGTAAATGTGTTACATCCATTAATAGATGTATTAAAA
Organism: uncultured Clostridia bacterium; assembly: GCA_944386755.1. GTDB lineage: Bacteria > Bacillota > Clostridia > TANB77 > CAG-508 > CAG-269. The sequence continues at coordinate 3,425 of CALXCF010000022.1, forward strand.
TTATGTTTAATAGCTACATTATGTGGAGTAGATGAATTAGACAAAATAGTAGATTATGGAGAAAATAAAAAAGTATTTTTAGAAAAAGAATTTGAAATAAAAGATACTCCTTCAAAGCCAACATTAACAAGAATTTTTGCTATGATTGACTCTAAAATGTTAAGTTTAAGTATAGCATGTATTTTAAGACATATAATAACAGTAACTCCTGAACAAATAATGCTAGATGGAAAAGCAATAAGGTCAACAGATGCAATAAAAGCAATAGAAAAAATGATGAATATAGTAACAGCATATACTGATACAGGAATAGCAATAGGACAAAAAACAGTAGATAGTAAAAGTAATGAAATACCAGCAGTAAGAGAATTGATAGAAATGTTAGATATAGAAGGAAAAGTATTAACAATGGATGCAATGCATTGTCAAAAAGAAACAGTAGAAAAGATAATAGATAACAAAGGAGACTATGTAGTACAATTAAAAGCAAATCAAGGGACATTTCATGAAGATGTATATGCAATGTTTGATAATAAATATATAGATGAAACAGATACAGATTGTGAATATGAAATATATAGTACAATGGAGAAAAGTCATGGAAGAATAGAAAAAAGGACGTGCTATGTATTAAATGAAATAGCATTTTTTACAAATTATATAAATGACTGGAAAGGACTAAAAAAGATATTCGCAGTAAAAAGAGAGGTTGAAAGAGATGGAAAAACAACAAAAGAAATTAGTTGTTATCTAAGTAGTAAAAATGCAAGTGCTGAAAAATTATTATCATACACGAGAAATCATTGGAAAATAGAAAGTATGCATCACATATTAGATGTAAGTTTTGATGAAGATAATTGTAGATTATATAGTCAAAAAGCACAAGAAAATATGAATATATTCAGAAAGGGAGCTATAAGTATTCATAAACAATATTTAGGAGAAGATAAGAAAAAAACAGTTAAATCAAATATGTTTAACTGCTTAATAAATGATTCCTATTTATTGGAAATATTACAATCTTGTAATAATCGATGAAATTTCCCTGCTAAAATTGGAGAAATAGTTGACAATGGAACATTATTTTGTAATAATATGTTTGAAAGTGAGTGTCTTAATGAATGTACTCCAACTAATTTTTTATTATTGATATCTATATTTGCGAGAGACAGATATCTTTTAAAATTAGTACTAAAATTATTATCATAACAAAAAGGTCTAAATGGTTTTGTTACTGTTAAAAAAATATATGGAGAATTAACATTAGGGCGAGCATATTTTATATAATTAATTAGTGATACTCCTACATCATTTGATAATGGAAGTACCACTAATTTTTTTGTCTTATTTTGAACTAAAGAAATTGTATTTTTTTGCCAATTTATATTATCAAATTTTAGATTTCTTATATCACTTATGCGTAATCCTAAATGTGAAATTAGCATTAGAATTGCATAATCTCTCTTTCCAACAATAGTTGATACATCAACAGATTTTAATATCTTCTCTATTTCATCTTTACTCCAAATAGTATGAGGAATATTTTTATTAGAGTATCTTCGTACCTTTGGAATTATTTGAGTTAAATCTATGCTGTGTAATCTATGTAAATACAGATATTTTAAAAATAATTTCAAGTATGAAACATACCAATTTATCGTATTTGGTGCTAGTGAAGAAAGTGTTAATATAAAATCAATTACATCTTTATGTTTCAAATTAGAAATATAATTAATGTTTTTAGTTTTAATAAAATCAATAAATCTATTCAAAAAGACTCTCGAATTTCTAATAGTTCGATAACTATAATTCTTTCTAATTAAATCTTTTTTCATTCTTATATATACGATATTCCAATATACCAACTTAATATTTTCACCTCCGTTTCTTTTAAAATACATCTTTTTTCGTTTTGAAAGTCTTATTTTCATAATGAAAACCTCCTATTATTAAAGTAAGATATTATACATATCTCCTATAAAAATTGTAAATTAAAATTACTAATTTTGCAATAAATGTTACTCTTATATTGTGGCTCATTAAGTTCCTCGATCCTACCAAAAATATCCATTGACTATTTATTTACTAAATTATACAATATTAATATAGGATGTGATATTTTTGAGATTAATTAAATGTTGTGGAAAAGAACTTATTATAAAAGAACTTAGAAAAAGTTATAATTTTTTTATAAGAGAATCTAACACTAATAAAAAGAGCATGGGTTATGGATTAATAAGAGATAAAACACTATTAGCAGACAATATAGCTAGTATTGCATCTGTAGGGTATGGTTTAGCAGCATTAATAGTCGGAGTAGAACATAAATGGATTAGTTATAAAAAGGCATATAACATAGCAAATAGAACCCTTGATACATTTTTAAATAATGTAGAGGGAAAAAATGGATTCTATTATCACTTTATAAATATGGAAACAGGTAAACGAGAATGGAATTGTGAAATTTCAATCATTGACACAGCTATATTTATATGCGGTACAATAACAGTTGGTGAATATTTTGGAAAGCAAGTTCAAGAAAAAGCAGATACTTTGTATAAAAAAATAAATTGGGAATGGTACAGAAATAAGAATACAAATCACTTTTATATGGGATATACTCCAGAAAAAGGATTTTGGGGACATTGGGATTTATATGCTGAACAATTAATGATGTATGTTTTAGGCGTAGGTTCTCCAACATTTCCAGTAGATAAAAGTACATATTATGACTTCGTAAGAAAAAGAGCAAATTATAAAAATATAAAAGATATAATCTACACATATTGTGGTACTTTATTTACATATCAATTTTCACATGCATGGATTAATTTTATGAATATAACTGATTTAGATGGAATAGATTGGTTTGAAAATTCAATAAAAGCTACACAAGCGAATAGGCAATATTGTATAGATAATGCAGGTAAATTTAAGACTTATGGAGAAAATTCTTGGGGATTGACAGCTTGCCTTGGACCAAAAGGATATTGTGGATTTGGAGCTAAACCTTGTGATGTGAATTTGAATATAGAAAATGATGGAACAATAACTCCTTGTGGTGCAATAGGTTCAATAGTATTTACTCCAAAAGAAAGCATTAAGGCGATGGAATATTATTACAATACTTTTCCAAAATTATGGGGAAAATACGGATTTAAAGATGGCTATAATTTAGAAGGTACTAAACCATGGTTTGCAAAAGAGTATATTGGAATTGATAAAGGAATTGAAGTATTAATGATTGAAAACTACTTAAATGGTACTATATGGAAATATTTTATGAATAATAAGTATATTAAAAAACGGTTTAAAAGACATAGGTTTTATAAATAATGATTATGTAGTTAGTAGAATAAAATAAATTAAATATTATCGCAAGTAAGTAAAAAAATATTGTTTATTTTTAAATATTTTAAAAGATTTACTTGCGATAACAATTTACTCTTGATAAAATTTTTTATCCAAAGCTTGGGATAATAAATATTGTAAAGTCCTATTCTTTCAATCAATTGAAATCAAGCCATTTTCAAAATTCAAATTATTAGGTTCTCTTGTTACTAATCCATTATATTCTTGCAATTTTTCAAAAATACAATCTCTAATATAAAGTCAATTGACAAATAACACTTCTATTATGTTCTTATATCTATCTTTTAATAGTTCTCTAGTTTTTGGGCTTAACTTATTATAATCTCTTTCCAGTTTTCTTCTTACATATTCTTTTCCATCTGATATAGATAATTTCATTTCTTTATAGACTAAAGAAAATAATGATGGTATGCAATCAAAATGTGCTATTACATCTGCATCTGCCACACATTGTTCTTCAATCGTATTTCGTAGTCTATCTTTACTACCTCTATGATTTAATACACAATTTTTAACTTGTTCTATTCTTTCTTTTGGATAATTTAATTCTGTTAATAATTTCTCTGCAATTTCTGCTCCATAAATATGATGCTGTTCTCTTTCCCCATACTCTGATGGCATTGCTATATCATGAAGTAATGCTCCTAATTCTACTATTTCTATATCTGCTCCATATTTTTTTGCTAATTCTATTCCATTCTCCACAACATATTTTATATGTTCATTCCAAAAGTCATATCCATCTTTTTCTTTTGACTTTTCACATCTAATTAATAATTCTTGTTTGATTTTTTCAGTTATTTCACTCACTTATCATTCCTCCAAACTATAATTTACATTAGAATGGCTCTCCTACATCAAACTCAATTGGCTCTTGTTCTAGTAGTTTTAATTGTTCTTCTGTTAAATACTTTTTATCTATAACAACACTTAAAACAAATTCATTAAAGAAATTGTCATTCATTATATAATATCCATTTACTTTTTCTTTATTTCCATAACTATCTTCTATTTTCCATCTTACAGGTTTATTCTCTAATAGATGAACTCCACAAAATGTCATTGCATGGTGCATTTCAATATCATGTAAATCTAGTGCCTCTTTTTTACTTAATGGATTAAAATTTAATGTGTCTCGATAGTCGTATAGTCTTATATCTAATATTCCAGATTTTTTATCTCTAAATTTCATAATATGAGCTCCCATCCAAACTGGAATGCCATCTTTTAATTGCTTAATTGCTAAATCTTTTAAATCTTCAATTGGTAAATTTAAAAATGTTGCATAACTGTCTTTATATATGTTTCCTAAATACTTCTTTGAATATATTTTATAGTATTCTTTATTATACATTGGTAGATTTCCTATTGATACAAAATTGTTTAAATCTAATGTTAAAAATTTATTTTTAAACTCTATTGGAGTCATATCCTTATATCTTATATATTTGTTATTTTTATCTTTATATTCATAATCAAACTTAAAATTTGGCTCTCCAAGTATTTTAGATAACAAATTATAATTTTCTTGTAAAAATCTTTCTTTATCGCTCCTTAATTTTTCTATGCTTTCGTTCTCATTTTTTAATTTTAATAAATAACTTATATCTTTTTTCACTTTTTCAGTAAATATATCGCTTACTTTTTCATAATTCGTACTTTCAACAACATCTGGCATAAAAGACATTGGTACAATTCCATATTTATTAATAATAGAAACAAACCATTGCCAATATCCACCTTCTGATACACAATACTCTACAATTTTTTCTTTATGTATATAATCTAGATCTGTATTTTCTAATTCTATAATATTTTCATAGGCATTATTAGATTTTTCTAACTTATCAAAGAAAGCAATAAAATTATTTGATAATTCTAATTTCATTATATCTATATTTAAATTTTGTGCGATATTATGTTTTATTACATTAATACCTGCATATATCCAACACTTATAACTGTCTTTTTGATCATATCTTGTACTTTCTGGTAATTCAATATTAAAAATAGGTACATTCTCTATTATAACTTGCCTATCTATACAAGCATTTTCTAGACCATTTTTCGTAATTGCATTCTCTATAATTTTATTATTTCTATTTTTATTATATTCTTCACTAAATTTACTTATTTGTTCTATACTAATTTGTTTATCCATAACTTTTTCCTTCTTCCCTATTATTTTTAGTACAATTATGTGACTTATTCTTTTTTTATATTCAATAATTCATCATCCATTACAAAAAAACTCATTTTAAGCAACTATATTTATAATAATTCTTTCTTTACATCTAACCAATTATTTACTCTTATTACTCCTTTTTCTTTAAGTTCTTTATCAGTTAGTTTTTTATTTCTAAACTCTGTAAATAATAACTTCTTATCACAGTTTTCTAAATTAGATAGTCTATCATCAATACCTATATCATATCTTATTTTTGTTTTATCTGTCATAAATATAAAATTATTTGTGTCAATAAAAGGCAACCAATAATGTAAATATTCAAACTTATTCTTTAAATTAGTAGATGCATCAATTACATTCTCTTTCCAAATATAAGTCGTCGCAATATAAACATTATATTTTTTATTTAAGTCTTGCATTACTTCAATACAATTAGGTAATGGCTCAATATAATCTCCATTATCATTTTTATATAAATTTTTATATTGATATATCTGTTTAAATTCTTCTTCTCTTCCTTTTATTAAATCTTGCCTATATTGACTATGTAATTGATTAAAATCTACTTCTCCTAAGAATTCTACTAGGAACTCCGAAAATCTTCCTATTACAATAACTTCATCCATATCAATCATAATAGATTTTTTATACATTTTTATTTTCCTCCGCTTTTCACATTTTACATTCCTCTTCATAATTCCAAATACTTAAATGTCCTTTGGCTTTTATTGGATTATCTAGCACTTGAATATTTTCTAAAATCCAAGCATATCTTCCTTCTTCATATATTCCACAAATATATTCTTGATGATTATTAATTTTCATATTTTCTACATATTCTTTAGTCATATAAATACAATCTACTAAATTACATTTACAAATAATATTCCCAAAATTTAATGGACTCTCTTTCACTAAATTCATAAGTTCTTTATTATCTTTCCATTCCTTTGGTATACGTGTCTTACTTGCATGTATATATAATTCGCCTCTATATGATGTTTTCCAACTTCTTGTTTCTATTTTCTTTTTTCTTTCCTTAATTAATGCTGCATATGGTTCTGTTAAACTTAATACTTTCATTATTCCTCCAATTTTTTATTTTCGTTTTTCTTTTATTTTTCTTCTAACTATTTTTTATTTCTCTGTCTATCCACGACATTATTACATTTATAATATAATCCTTCTGCTCCTCGTTCAGTTCTATTCCTTTTTGTATTTTATGCCATTTATACAAACAGCCTCTACAACAAGTTGCAGTAGCATGTTGTGCTATAAATACAGGATGTCCTCTCATAGGTGTTTGTTTTCCATCATTTGGTATGTCTTCTGGTGCTAATCGTTTATTTATGAAATCATAAGCATGTTCTCTAATTTTATCTACTCCTTTTTCTTTTATATAATCTTTATCTTTTTGTTTCAAATGAAATTTACTTCTAAAATTTGATTTTGATAAACGATTTAATATGTTTTCTATTCTTATATCCTGCATAAATATCACCTTTAAATTACTTTTCTCTATATTATATATTTTCTTCGATAAATCTCAATATCTTATCTTCTATATCTTCAATTTTATTATAATAAATAATAGTTTTTACATTATTACAACCTTTTACTAATCCAGATATTTTACTTCCTTCTTTTGCTATAACTAATATTGGAATATTTAAATTAACTGCTTCTTGCAATTCCATTCCTTGACCTGTTGATATATTACTCATTTCTGCAATAACCAATTTGGTATCTTTTAATAAATTCATTGCTCTCTTGTATCTTTCAATGTCATTTCCATCAAATCTCATTGTATCTAAAGGACTAGAAGCACTATATTTTGAAGTATCTATTAATGAAATTATTTTTTCATATATTTTTGTCATGGAATCATCAGAACTTAATACAGCCCCTGTTATCAATATTCTATTTTTATTTTCTTTTTCTTCTAATCTATATTTTACATCTAGTATGTTTTCTTTCTCGTCTACTTGTATATTCATTTTTAAATTATATCTATCATCAATCAAACCTTTAATAAAAAATCTATCTAAAATCATTATATTAGACAATATTTTTTCTTTCTTTAATAATTCATTAATTTCTATCCACTCTGATGTATTTTCTTCAAAGTCTTGTGGTTTTCCTTCACATTCATTACATATAAATACATCAAAATCGAATATTCTATTTGGGTATTCAATAGTCATATTTCCCCTATATTTTAAGTTCTTAATTTTTAATCCTGTTTCCTCTTTCATTTCTCTTATAGCTGTCTGTTCTGGAGTTTCTCCTTCTTCAATTTTTCCACCTGGTATTTCATAATACCCTGATTTTTTATTGCCTTCTTTATATTTAGTTACCACTACTTTATTATCTTTTATCAAATAACACCTAACTGCTTTTCTTATTGGTTTATCCATTTAACATTCTCTCCAATCTAAATTTATAAATCATTTTTTCTGGTATCTATATGTGTATTTGGATTAAATGGTGGATTCATAATCTCTATCATTTTCATCTTTCCTTTAAATGCAAATTCTGTATTTATAGGAATCTCAACTGTATCTCCAGTTTTCAATTCATATATACCACCATTAATATTTGCTTTTCCACTTCCCTCTAATATGTAATATAAATGTATGCTTTCTACTTCTTTTTGATAAAATTCATGTCCATCAAGCATATCTATGTAATCCATTTCTACTCCTAATTTTCCATCACTTAATATAAATCCTTTAAAAAATTTTCCTCTCTCAAAACTTGGCTCTTCAGGAAATTTTTTCACATAATCATTCATCTTATTCCTCCAAATCCTTTTTCCAATCTTTACTAAACATAGCAATTCCATCTATATTAAATCCAAACTTTTTATAATATTCTTCTTTATCTAACTCTGTTGTTAAAATTCTTCTTCCAAAACCATCAAATTTTTTTATAAAGTCATTCATCATTATTTTTCCCAAGCCCTTTTTTTGATAATCTGGTTTTACAAGTAAATATGTAATAAAAACATTTATATAACCATCTGTAATAGCTGATATTAATCCAACTAAATTTTCGTTCTTCCATACTGTCATTACATATTCACTATTTTTTATAGCATTATATAATCTATTAGGATACTCTGCTGTTTTCCAACCAACAGATTTAAACAAATTAATTAATTGTGTCTTATCTATATTAGTTTCATATCTATATAAAAAATTATTTTCTATATTTTCCATTTGATAATGTGTTTCTGTTTCTCCATATACTTTAAAGCCTAATTGTTCATATAACTTTTTAGCAGGGTTGTCTTTAAATACCTGTAAAATTGTTCTAATTCCTTTTTTATGATTTTCTTTTAATTGTTCTTCTAGAATCTTTTTTCCTATTCCTTTATTTTGATATTCTTTTAATATACTTATTTCATTTATAAATAAATCTCCATCTTGAGTTGTATGTACTGCATATATTCCAACTGGTTTATCATCAACTAAGATAATTCTTTTATGATTCGAATGTTCTTTTAAATCTTGTTCTAATCTTTCTTTTTGATCATCGTCTTTCCAACCCCAAATTTCATCAACATACCATTTAAAATTCTCTTTTTTTAATTTAAATAGAAAATCAAAATCTTCTAATGTACAATTTCTAAAACTATATTCCATTTGCTACTCTCCTCTTACTATAAAACTACTTATTTCATAATCTCAAAGGATTAAATATATTTTCTTTCTATATCTTTATTCCTAATTAGTTTTTAAATATAAAGTATATTCACTAGGATCAAATTCATCTCCATGCCCTTTATCAATAGCCTTATTAAATCCAAACTTAAAATATATATGTTTTGCTACTTCATTATCTTCTTCTACGCCTATTGTAAATTCCGTATAACCTATATTGGTCAAATAATCTATACAATACTTTATTAACTTTTGTCCCAAACCTTGTTCTTGATATTTTTTGTCAACTCTAAATGCTTGTAAATATACTCTTTTATTTGGTATTGTTTCTGTTTCCAATTCATCATTTTTATAACTAACTGTTATTTCTCCAATGACCTTTTCATCTTCCTCAATTACAAACACATCTATTTCTTTTTTTTCAAATTGTTCTAGTCTTTTCTTTTTATACTTAATCCACATATCTTCATTATCTGGAAATAATTTTTTTAATTTTTCAAATTCTTCTTTTTTTATTTTTCTAAATTCCACTTAATTAGTCTCCTTTTTCTGTACTAATTATTCCATAACTATATAAAAATGCAACAATTTCATTTTCGTTGATTCCCACAAAACAGTAACTATCATTATATGTTTAATTAGTTTTCTTCTATTTTTTCTTTTAATTTTTCAATAATTTGCTCATAGTCATCATACATTTTAGTTACATCATCTATGGTTTCTATATCTCCACTAGTAAAATTTTTCAAAAATATAGTTTTAAAGCCCATAAACTCCCCAATACTCTCAAAATATTCTTTTATATTTCTAGCAATATCCTTATTTTCTTCTTCATTCATTTGTCCAATTGTTATTAAATATATTGTTTTTCCTTTTAATAAGTCATCATGCCAAGAAAACGGATTAAATCTATCTATTACATTTTTTAGTAATCCTGTTACGTGATTCATATAAATAGGACTGGCAATTACTATTTTATCTACTTTCAAAATTTCTTCATATATTTCTTGCATATCATCATCTATTACACAATATTCTTTTAACTCATTTCTACAAGCATTACACCCTAAGCAGTAATTTATACTTTTATCTGATAATTCAATTAACTTATCATCTTTGTTTTTTATATCATTTAGAATTTTAGAACAATTTCCTTTTCTATTGCTTCCATTTATATATAAAACTTTCATATTCTTCTCCTACTAATCAAATATTATATGTTTTTAATTTTTCGATATATTCTTTAATGCTAAAATCATTTATATCTTCAGGCTTCAATTTACAATATTGCATAATTTGTTTTTCTATACCTAAAGAACACTCTATTAAATGATTTGCTTTTTCTTCGTTTGACCATACTGACAGTGGTTTATTTTTATATCTTACTTTTGCATCTTCTAATCTTTCCTTTATACTTACTACTCCATCTGGTGCAACTCTTTGGTCACAATAAGCACATATTTTCCTTTCATAAGAATTTGATTTCAATGTTTCTTCATTTTTTCTTGACCTTTTTCCATCTAATATGGTTAATTCCTGTTCAGTTAATCCTTCTTGTTTTCCAATTTCTAAATTAATTTCATGGTCATTTGTTCCATATTTATCAAAATATTTTTTTCTTATCTTTAAAAATTCTTGATCTTTTGAAAAATCTTCTGGTATTTTAACTATATTTCCCATGTCATGTAATAAGCACACTCTAATAATTGCTTTGTTATCTATTTCTACTCCAGTCCAGTTATCTATTATTAAATTACTACATGCTGCTACTCTTAACATGTGCATTTGTAAATTTTTTGGTAAGTGATATTTTTTATAAATTTCTATAATATTCATTTTATTTAATCATCTCCCAACTCTTGAAGTAAACACATTCTAAATTTGCATTAAATTTTATTTCATATATACCATCAAATTCTTCATCATTTTGCTTTAATATCCACTCTGCAATAACAGTATAACCATCTATTGCTAATAATTTAATTTCTATCTTTTCTATATTTTCGTTCTTTACATGTTGCCATTCTTGATTAATTTCTTCAATAGTTGTATAAGGTTTCATAAATGGTGTTTCTTGATAAAAAGTAGTATTATTAAATAAAGCAACTGCTTTGTCTATATCTTTATTAAACCAATATTCTTTTAGTTTATTTAACCAATCATTAACAAATTCTATATCCATATAATTAGTTCCTTTCACTCAATAGTTATTTTTTAATTTTTTCTTTAATTATTTCTCCTAATTCTTCATACTTATCTGTATATGAATGATCTGCACCTTCTATAATTTGAATATCACAGTTTTTGATATTTTTATTCAAATATCCTTTTACCGTTTCAATGTCTTGTGTTAATACACACTCATCTATATTTCCAAATATAACTAATACTGGTATATCAATACTATTTAATATTTCGCTTTTCCCATTCACACCATCAACATATCTTATAAAATCATTTTCTCCATGTGGTAGGAAATCCTGATAATATGTTCCAGCTGAAATTTTGCCATTAGCATTTACAGAAAAATCAATTAATTCATTTTTCTTTCCTTCGCTTACTAATCTTGTTGATTCTCTTTTTGCTATCTCATATTCTTCTTCGCTTAAATATTTTATGCATTCTTGTGGTATATCGCAAGGTGCTAATAATACAATTTTCTTTATACTTTCATCTTTCTTTTTATCATAATAATAAATTACTTTGTTGCAACCATAACTATGTCCTTCTAGAATAATATCTTTGTATCCTTTTTTTTTGGCATAATTAATTGCACCTTCAATATCTAATAAACAATCTATAAATTTTTCATAGCATCCACCAATTATTTCAAATTCATTACCTTTTAATAACTCCGAAATAAAATTAGTTCCTCTATTATTAAATGTTAAAAAACTAATTCCTTTATTGGTATAAGTTTTTGCTAATGTATCAAGAAACCTGTTTTCATAAAAATTGCCACATAATCCATGAACATGAATTACTATTGTATTGCTTTTTTCTTCTGGCTCATATAATATTCCTACCATTTCTATACCATCTATCGAATTCATTCTAACTAATTCTTGTTTCATTAATACCAACCTCCATCTACTTTTATTACAGTAGAATTTACAAAACTTGCATCCTCACTTGCTAGAAATGTTACTACTTTTGCAATTTCTTTTGGCTCTGCAAATCTTTTTACTAAAATTCTTTCTGTTTCTTCTTTTACAAAATCTTCTGGAAGTTCTTTATTCATTTCTGTATTTACCCATCCAGGTGCAACACAATTAACTCTTACATAAGGTGCAAATTGAACTGCTGAATCATAGGTTAAACTAATCAATCCAGATTTTGATGCATCGTAATCTACACTTGTTGGATAATATGTATTTATTCCATTCGTACTTGAAATATTTATTATTGCACCGCTTTTTTGTTTCATCATTTCTTTACCAACTAATTTTGTTAAAACAAATGGGGCTATTAAATTTATGTCTAATGTTTTTTTCCATTCTTCAACTGTTCTATCTTCAAACTCTTTATCAATGACTATTCCTGCATTATTTACTAAAACATCAATCTTTCCAAATTCTTTTATAGCTGTATCTACCATATTTTTAATTGCTATTTCGTTTGATATATCAGTTTGGATTGGTAATACTTTTATATTATATTCTTTTTCTAATTCTTGCTTTAAGTTTTGAGCCTTCTCATTACTATTAACATAGTTAATAATTAGATCATAACCTTTTTTAGCGAATTCTCTTGATATTGCCTCTCCTATTCCTCTTGTACCACCTGTTATTAATACATTTTTGTTCATACAGAAACCTCCCATTTTTATGATTGTTAAACTTCTATTTTCTTGTATTTGTATTACTATAGTTTTTATTTCATTTATATATTTAATTTTTTTAGTAATTTATTTAAAAATACTGCAACACCATTTTCATCATTGGATAATGTAATTTCATCAGCCTTTTCTTTAACAATATCAATAGCATTACTTACAGCTACTTTATATCCTACTTGTTCAAACATTGATAAATCATTTACATCATCACCAATTGCAATCGTTTCTTCTTTTTTTATTTTTAAAATTTCTAGCAATTTTTTTACTGCATTTCCTTTATTAGAATCTATATTTGCAATATCACAAAATATGGTTTTATCATCCTTAAATTTTGCATCTAATAAACTTTTATGCCTATTTTTTATTTCTACATTTTCTACTTCTTCAATTTTAGGTATTAAATTTTTTATTTTATCAAAATCGCTATCTGCAATAGTACATTGAACAACATCATTTTTATATACAAATTTTCTTATATCTTCTTCTAATTTCTTTTCTTGATCTGGATGTTTTACTTTATTTACGACTCTTCCTTCTCCAACATTCATAATAAATCTTACATCTTCTGGATTAGCAATTTCATATAATTTTATTATAGCTTCTTTATTCATTTCATTAACATATAAAATTTTGTCTTGTTCATAATCATATATGTTTCCACCACTTGATGTAATAATATATTTACTTGCAAAACATTCTCTACTTATTTGCTCTATATATTTTCTTGGTCTTCCAGAACACAATATAACTAATATTCCTTTTTCACTAACTTTTTTTATTGTTTCTATTGTTTTTGCTGACAAATTTCTATTGCTATCTCTTAATGTTCCATCAATGTCTATAAATATTGCTTTTATCATGAATTTTAACTCCTTTTTTTGTATCTTTTTTTATTTGCTATACTCTGTTATAAATCGCATATTTATGACAGAAAAGATATTTATTTTTATTATTTAATTTATATTTCTACTTCAAATTCTAGTAACAATTTTTTAACATCTTTTGCTTGGTTTGGTACAATTCTTCTACCTTTTATCCCCATTTTATTAGCTGTTTTATAGTTTTCTTCTGATGGATCATCATCTATAAATAAACATTCTTCTGCATTTAGTTTATATCTATCTAAAAGCAATCTAAATACTTTTTCATCTGGCTTTATCAAATGTTCATGTGCTGATATAATAATCCCTGTACATAATGAAAAAAATTCGTCATTCTTAAAGTACTCATATGTTAGATTAGCCATATTTGACAAGACAAACAATTTGTATCCACTTTTCTTTAATAACTTCGCTATTTCTACAATATCTCTATTAATTAATTGCTTTTTATACCATTCATGTAAAAAATTCTCTGTTAATTTTTGATATTTAAATTCATTTCTTTTATTTATTATTTCTATTGCTTCATCATTAGTAATATCTCCTAAATCCATTAACTCCCATTCTGGGGCATTAAAAATTTCATCATATATGTATTTTATTTCTTCTTCTTTTTTAGTAAAATTATTAATTATTTGTTTTTGATTATAATTTATAATCACATTTCCTAAATCAAAAATTATATTTCTTATCATTTTATTTTCCTTTCATATCTATTTGCAATAATGGTACTAAATAATTTCTTTTTGGATTATTTAATTCTTTTAACTCTTCTATTGCCTTTTCTTTTTTTAAAAAATGCAATTTTCCGAATTCTATCTCTAAATTATTTTCTTTTAAATATTTATAATAACTTTCAAAATATTTTCTTATTTCTTTTGCTGTCATTTTAGTTTTAGCCTTTGAAAATAATTGAACTCCTGATTGCTCATTATCTTCTGTGACATACATATAACTTATTTTATTATATAAAATATTTTTTTCATCACTTAAATCTACATTCAATTCTTCTCTTGCTTCTCTTAATATTGTTTGCTCTATTTCTATATTTTCTCCAACTATATCTTTTTTGTCAATTCCACCCCCTGTTACTTGTAACATAGCTGGATAAGATGTGTTGTCATCTAATTCTCCTACTATATAATATCCATCTATTGTTTCTAGCAAACAACCTGCACTCAAATTTTTGCATTCATACCCTTTCGGACAACCTATTCTTTCTCCATATAGATAATGAGCATAATTTGATTTTTTACAAATTATTTCTACTTCATCATCTTCTATATTGCATTTTGAAACACAAATTACTTCTCCATTCCATATATTTGCCCCTGTTTTTTTCATATTTTCAAAATTTTTATTTATTTTTTCTTTCAATTTACTTGGTAATTCTATAATTTCATTTTTTAGTATTACTTGTATTTTTTTATTTTCAATTTTATATAGCATAATTCTCTCCATTGATTTTAATTACATTTATCATCTATATATTCTTTTGCACATTTTCTTATATCATCCATCTTTTGTTTTGTGCTGTCGTTTTTGTATTTTATTCTATCTATTAATATATCTATATATTTATTCTCTTTTACATATTGTAAAGATATATTGAAATTCAAATCAAATATAAATGCAATAACACAAACCCAATAATCAATTATTGTTTTTCTATTCTCTAATTTTATACATTTATGTTGCATAAAATCTTTATATACTTTTATGCTTATATTTTCATAATTGATAGTTTCACTATTATATATCTTTGGAAACATATCTTCAAATTTATCTTCTTGTTTTACTCTAAAATTGTCAAGTTTATCTGAATCTCTTATTATTTTGCAATGCAATAATTCAATATCATTTAAATTTTCTTCTATTTTATATTTATTATGATTATATATTGCTTTTTGAATTATATTATCATATTTTTCTTCTTTTATAAATTTTCTTATTAAATTATCTTTGAATAACACTTTTACTCCAAATTCTGCATGTTCTATCTTTGTGTCATCAAATTCTTTAAATCCTTTTATTTGTTCAAATCTTCCTATATCATGTAATAATGCTATTATCTTTGCTAATTCTATATTTTCTTTATCCAACTTTAATCCATTTGCTATATATTCACTCTTTTTAACAACTTCATAAGTATGTTTTATTTTTAGTGATATACTCCCATCATTTGTATTATAGTTTTTTAAATATTCTTGAAAAGTTTTTTTGGCTAATTCAAAGTCCACAATAACTCCTCCCTTTATTTTATTAATCCTCCAGAACAATGAAGTTCATAAATTAAATTATCTTCTTTATATATTTGTTCTATTCCATCAAAATTTTCTATTGTTCCTGTAGTTTTAAATGTATATATATAACCATTGTTTTTTAATTTACTTATCCCTCTAACAGGAATAACATTTTTATCTTCTCCAACTTTCATAAGTGCTGGTCTTAATGCATTATCCATTGTTTCTTCTCTTAGTGTATCGTCAAATGTAACTCCATAATAATTCATTCCCCATATGGGTTTTTTACTGTCACAATATACAATTTCTTCTCCTATAAATTTAGTACCACCAAAATATGTATCATGATAAATGTACTTTTTGTTATCTATTTTTTCTTCATAATGATAATCTGATGAACCTACTCTGCTTGACTTTGCTTTTTCTATTGTGCTATTAGCATAAGTCGATTTCTTTGCCTTTATTAAAAAATCAATAAATGTATCATTTACAATATTCTCCATATTAATTTTCCTCCAATTTCATTGCTTTACTTATAACTTCTTTTTGCTTTTCAAAATTTGCTTTTGTTACAGGTATTCTTGCATACATTTTCGTTTCTAAAAAATAATTTAATGTATCAAATGCTTTTAGTGTTTCTTCTGTTCCACTACCACTTCCCCCTGCACAAGCAATACAAACTATTTTCTTTCCTTTTATTTTTGATTTATCATTAAATGCATCACATCTTTTTAATCTATCAAAAAATGTTTTTGCTGACTCACTCATTTCATGAAAATAAACTGGAGTAATAAATATATAATAATCAAATTTTCCCATATGTTTATAAATCACATTAAAATCATCTTTTTGGATACATATATGCTTATCTAAGCATATACCCCAACCTCTTTTTCCACAAGCCAAACACTTTTGAATATTCTTTCTATTAATACAAATATGCTCTACTTCATAACCTAATTTTTTTAATTTTTTCTCACACTCTTCTACACAAGAAAAAGTTAATCCTATTTTATTAGGTATAAAACTATCTTCATTTACTTGATTGTTGCTAAAACTTAATATTAAAACTTTCATTTTTTACTCCTATTCCAATTGGTTTGCTAATTAATCTATACTACTACCGTCTCCTGTATTATTTCAATCTGTTTTTTTATATTTTCAAATTCTTTATTTTTGAAATTATTTAATCTTAATCTATCATATTTTTCTTCCATTTTTAAAGTTCTAATGCAGTTATATCCTTTATAGATTTAAAAACATAACTCTTTATTCCATATTCATTTCCTGCCTTAACATTCTTTTGGCTATCATCAAAAAATATTGTTTCTTCTTTATTTAAATCAAATCTTTTAATTAATGTATCAAAAATCTCTTTGCTTGGTTTTTTTAGATGTTCTTTATAAGAATAAACTCCTCCATCTACCATATCTAATATATTAAGTTTATCATTTAAATAGTTGTACGATACATCTGTTATATTTGAAAGGAAATATATTTTATATCCTTTATTTTTTAGTTCGCATATTTTTTCTAAATTTTCTTTGATAACTGGTAATGCTTTTTCCTGATATTTTTCTGTTAATATTTTTTCAATATCATAAGAATATATAGGATTTTCATTCATAAGTTGTTTCATATATTCAAATTGAGATAGGTTTCCTAATATACATTCTTTAAATCTGCTATCTCCATATATTATTTTACATATTTTGTTTACTTCATAGTCTGTTTTATTTAATAATTCTATTAAGGGGTTATTTCCCCATTCTAAAATTATTCCTCCAATGTCAAATATAATATTTTTTATCATTTCCATTTCCTCTTTCTTTTATATAAAATTGTCTCTTATGTATTTAAATAATTTCTTATATTCTTCATCATGTAATAGTAACCCTTCTACTTTTTCTTCCACCATCTTCTCTAAATCTTCAAAATAAACATATTTAACTTCTGAAACTTCATTATCTTCAAAAATATATTCTTCTACTTTATTATTACATTCTAATAAATAAACATATTGAAATTCATAATTTTTAGGATTTTTCGTACTTTTTACTATTGAAATAAATTTCAAATCACTTTCTTTTATTTTTACACCAAGTTCTTCCTCTAGTTCTCTAATTGCTCCTTCTATTACTGTTTCTCCTGTTCTAATATGTCCCGCTCCTGAAATATCCCAACAATTAGGATGTGTTTTTTTACTTGAACTTCTTTTTTGTAATAAAAGTTCTTTTTTATTATTTATAATCCAAATATGTGCAGTTCTATGGAAATCGCCATTTTCATGTGCTTGTTTCTTTTCCTTTACTATCCCTGTTGGATTGTTATTTTCATCAAATATATCTATGTATTCCATAGTGAACTCCTCTTATTTTAAATATTTCTTAAATCATATTTATAATATTATCATCTAATAAAATTTTTTATAATTATGATTTTCTATAATTCAATTTCATCTAAATCATCTGGTACATATACATTTCCTTGAAAATATTCTTTTGCTTCTTTAGTAAATAATTTTTTTCTATTTTCTATATCATTATCCATACAATGCCATAATAATAAATTTTTTACATTTAAGTTATTCATTGCAATAGCAACATCTTTTACTGTCGAATGATTTTTTTCATGTGGTTTTACTTTTTCTTTATCTTTTTCTAGGCACATTGCCTCATGTAATACCCAATCTAGATTTTTAATTCTTGAATATACATTTTTACTACAAGGAACATCACCTAAAAATGCTAATGTTTTTCCAGAATTTAGAGTTGTTTTAAATCCATATTGTGTGCATTCAATAGATTCTGTATCAATTGCCTCTACTTCATAACCTATAATATTAAATTTCTTACCGTTTTCGCAAAAATGATATTTCACTATTTCTTTATATAAATCTTCATGGGCTTTATGGAATGTTTCTCTAATAAACATATCAACTATTTCTTTTATTTCTTCTGCACAATATATATTCAAAATGCCACTGTAATTGTGTTTGCTATATTGTTGCATAATATATCTTAAAAGTGGAATAATTCCCCATAAATGGTCTATATGCTTATGAGATATAAAAATATCGTGTATCCTATTTATATCAATATTTTTCATTTTTAGATGATTTAATATTTGATTACCACTTCCAGTATCAATTAATAAATAATTTCCTTCGTTATTTTCAAGCAATGCACTTAAACTATAACAATTTATTGTTATTCCACTGCCAGTTCCTAAAACTATAATCTTTTCCATATTTTCCTACCTTTTAATCCTTTAAAATATTCACAATTTCAATTGGTGCAATTAAGTTGTTGTTTTGATTATAAACTGCTTTTTTAACATAACTTCCTCTTAGTTTATCATCCATTTTATCCACTATTTCATCATAATCAAACCATTTTACATCCAAGATTTCTTCTTTATCGTATTCAATATTTTCTTTAATTAATTTAGCATTAAAAACTATCATTACAAATAAATCATCTTCCAAAATTCTGTTAGCAATATAACAAACTCCATTTAATTCTACATCGCATCCTGTTTCTTCTTTAATTTCTCTAATTGCACCTTGTTCTAAACTTTCGTTAAAATCTAAATGTCCTGCTGGAAAATTCCATTTTTTATAGCATTTTTTCTTGGCTTCTTGTACTAATAAATATTTTCCGTTTTTCTCTATAATTCCACCTACTATTACCTTCATAATCTTTTTCCTCCAACTATATTTCTTCTGAAATACTTAAATAATACTCAAGAATTCTTCTATCTCTTAAGACAACAAATTTTGTTGCATATACATCTTCATATTGCGAATCTTTTAAATCGTTTATGCATTTCTTAATTAACTCTAATGCATCTAACGGTTTAACCCATAATAATCTTGCCCCTTCATCTTTTTCTTTTTGTGTCAAATGTAATTTTTTTGTATCTTCTATAACTTTTGAAACAAATATATATGAAATTTGTTTAAAATTATTTCTATTCTTATATTCTTCGGTAGTTCCTAAAAATCTTATTATCTCAATTTTACATCCTGTTTCTTCTTCAACTTCTCTATAAAAAGCATCTTCTGGCTTTTCGTTTTCTTCAATTCCTCCACCAGGCAATTTATATTCGTGTTTATTTACTTTATTAAAAATTGCTATTTTGCCATCTTCTCTAATTACTATTCCTCTTGCTCCTTTTCTTAACTGTGGATTTTTCATATCACAAAATTCAAGTCCAAAATCATTATCTGTTATTTTTGCAATTAATTTTTCCATCTAAATCCTCCAAAAGTTTTTATTTTTCACATTATACCATATATTTGCTCAAAATTCTCGTTTTTCAGAAAATTTACCAAAAAACTTTAATATTAATGTATTATAAAAATTTTATTAATTTAAATTTAACAAAAGCAGAAAAAGGCATAAAACTATTTTTTTATTTTATGCCTTCTTGTTTATTACGACTTAACTTTGTATCATTTATTAAGTAAATATATCTTATATATATTTTTCTATAATCTCACTTATATTATTATTTAATTCTTCCTCTTTACATTCTTCTATTATCCTTGTTAAATCTTCAAATAGTTTTTCACCTTCATCATCCTCTGTAAGTTCTAAAATATTATCAATATCATTATATGGAACAATATTAGTTTCTATATAAATTCTTACAAGTCCATCATCTTTTAACTTATCCTGAAATTCTTCAAACTCTCTTTCTAATATTATTAATCTTTTTAGAAAAAGTTTAGTTAATTCTTGATATTTTCTTTTTTTCTCCATCAATATTCTCCTCTCACTAATCTCAATCTTTATCATTTAAAATTTGTGATTTACTAAAAATTATATCTATAATGTCATTAACTCCTGCTTTATAATAAACCTTGCAATCAAATGATTGAATTCTCGCTCTGTTTTCCAATAATTTGTCTAACATATCTAAAATATTTTGCTTTGCATCCTCATCAAGATTAATATTTTGTTCAATTTCTTCAATAAGCATATCATGTGTTACATCTTTCAAATTATTTTCTTTTATATATTGATTTCTTACTGGAGATGGTCTTTCAATTTCTTCTTCTCTTATTGAAAATAATTTTTCTATGATGTTATTTTCTTCTGTATTTCCATCTTGATCAATAATTACAAGTCTTCTCATTAATATCACCCCTCTCTTAAGTTTGTGTGATGTTAACTCTGTTCCAAATACTTGTCAACACTTTTCTTAAATCTTTCCTAAAAAGTTGAAACCCTGAAATTTTAGAGCAAAAAATTGATGTATTATCCCCATTGTGTTAAAAATAATACATCTAATAGAAACCCCTCATTCCGTCGCTTTCAATTATGATAGTCTAGTATGTAGATTTATAAAATCTACTGCAGGTGCTATTTTTTCAAATATTGTGCATCCTTGCCCACACTTTTTACACCTACATATCCTCATACAAGTTTTGCCTCCTGAAACTCTTTTTTTATTGTGAGTATATGTTACAAAATCTCACTTACGCATTTTGTGTAAATAGACCATTTACACGAATACGAATGAATTTTATAGCATCGGCTCATAACACCTATCACTTTCTTATTTTTAAACGAGTTTATGGCATCTCTCGTTTATTCTATTTAATTTTTGCAACAAAAAAACTCTAGCTTATAACTAGAGTTTTTTATAGACTAATTCTTTATGCTTTTTCTTATGGATAACTAATACTTTCTTTTATTATTTTTAACCTAAATCTTTAGCACTTGCAATTTTCTTATTATACAAATTTTTATAATCTATTTTAAAGCCTATTTTCTTTTCTATATTATTGAAAACATTGACATCTCTTATTGTCGTAAAAATTACTCCATGTTTAGCAAATCTAATTAGCCAATCTTTAATTCTTCTATCATCTAAATTATCCATAGATAATCCAAATTTGCCATTTTTACACTTTCTTTCTATTAATGAAATGCAATAATTATCTAATTCTTTACAAATATGTGGAGTGAATGAATACCTTCCATAATAATAATAGGATAAGTGTGGTTTAAATTTTACATTTGCATTACAATAAGGGCATATAGCATCATAAATATTTTTTGAAGTAGGTCTTATATCTTCTGGCTTAATATCCTTATTTTTCTCATAGTCCCAATACTCTTCAAGTTCTTTCCAAACTCCTATTATACTTTGTTCTTTTTTTTGTTCTCTTAAATTTTCTAATGTTTTTAGTCTTATAGCATTAAAATCAAATTCTTTTATTCTTTTAATGTTTTTATCATATTTTTTATTAATAAAGTCTATAATCGCATTAATAGCTTCATCAATATTAGTATATGTTTTATTATAATTATATGAATAATAATCACATTTGGGCTCTTTTAATTCAACCTCTCTAATTCTAAATATTGTAATATTATGTTTCTTTGCTAATTTATTTTTATCGAGTTCTCTAAATTCCTTTTCATCATGCCAATGGAAACCATCATATTCAATTGCCAAATTCAATTCAGGAATAAAAATATCAAACTCCGAATTGTACATCCAATCAAATTGTTTTCCTCTTACAGCAGTTGGAAAAATCTCTTTAATATAAGTATATATATACTGTTCTGGTCTTGATGTTTTTAGTGACTTACATAACATTCTTATTTCATGTCCTATACCCTCTGTTTTTCTTTCATCCATTGTTATATCTCCCTTATTTCTTTTTCTTATATAACAGCTTATTAACTTTATATAACTTCATCTTATATTAACATAAATTGTATTAATTATCAACAAACTGTTACATTATAAAGGGCTTTTTTTCGTTTATTCTAATTATATTTTTAACAAAAAAGCTCGATTTTTATTCTATTCAAATTCTCCTTCAAACTTTTCTTCCGCTTCTTTATCTTTTTGTTTTACTATCTTTAATAATCCTGATTTTAATTCTTCATAATTTTTAAAATCAACATATACATATTTTTCTATAAAACCTGTTTTTATAATGCTTTTTTCTAAAAAAATAGATACTACTTTTTTATTTTCATTAATCGACTTCTTTGACTTTGTAAAGTCTTTTATCAATTTTCTTATTGATATACAAGATTTTTCATTAATACACTTATTTATATAGTCAATAAAATCTAATAACATCACACCTTGATATGTAGGACTATCTAAAAATTCATTATATTTTATACTTGGTTTATCATCATAATAAAACGGACAGTAATCTGTATAAAATAC
>CALXCF010000023.1 GCA_944386755.1 uncultured Clostridia bacterium
GATAATACATATATTTTAGCATGGACAACAACTCCATGGACATTACCATCAAACTTAGCACTTTGTGTTAATAAATCTTATGAATATGCTGAAGTAAAAGCAAATATCGGAACAGATGATGAGCCAGTATATGAAAATTATATTTTAGCAAAAGATTTAATTGAAACAGTATTAAAAGAAACACCATATGATGTTGTAAAAACATTTAAAGGTGAAGAATTATTAGGAATAAAATATGAAAGATTAATGCCATTTGGAGAAGTTGAAGGAAAGGCATTTGAAGTTATACATGGAGACTATGTAACATTAACAGATGGTACAGGTATTGTTCATATTGCTCCAGCATATGGTGAAGATGACAGTCTTGTTGCTAAACAAAATGGTATTACATTTATAAATTTAGTAGATAAAGAAGGAAAATTTGTAAAAGAAGTTGAACCATGGGCAGGAAGATTTGTTAGAGATTGCAATGAAGATATTTGTAAATGGCTAAAAGAAGAAAACAAATTATTTAGCAAAGAAAAACACATGCACTCATATCCACATTGTTGGAGATGTGACACACCACTTTTATATTATCCAAAAGAGAGTTGGTTTGTTGCAATGAGCAAACTAAGAGATGAATTAGTTGCAAACAATAATAAAGTAAATTGGTATCCAGATACTATTAGAACAGGAAGATTTGGAAAATTCCTAGAAAATGTTATAGACTGGGGAATCTCAAGAGATAGATATTGGGGAACACCACTTCCAATTTGGACTTGCGAAGATGAAGAATGTGGACATAGAGAATGTATAGGTTCAATTGCTGAATTAAAAGAAAAAGCAATTAATTGTCCAGATGATATTGAACTTCATAAACCATATATTGATGGAGTAGAATTGAAATGTCCAAAATGTGGTAAAAAAATGCATAGAGCAAAAGAAGTTATAGACTGTTGGTTTGATTCTGGTTCAATGCCTTTTGCACAATGGCATTATCCATTTGAAAATAAAGAAATGTTTGATAACAACTTCCCAGCAAACTTTATTTCAGAAGCTGTTGACCAAACAAGAGGATGGTTCTATACTTTAACTGCAATTGGAACAGCACTATTTAATAGGTCACCATTTGAAAATTGTATAGTACTTGGTCACGTATTAGATGAACATGGACAAAAAATGTCTAAATCTAAAGGTAATGGTGTAGACCCAATGGTATTATTAGATACAGTAGGTGCAGATGCAACTAGATGGCATTTCTATACATGTAGCGCACCATGGCTTCCAACAAGACTAGGACTAAAAAATGTACAAGAAACACAAAGAGGATTTATAAGTACACTATGGAATGTATATTCTTTCTATGTGCTATATGCAGAAATAGACCAATTCAATCCATTAGAATATAGTGATTTTGAATTAACAAATGTAATGGATAAATGGATTATTTCTAAATTAAATACACTTGTAAAAGAAGTTGCAGAAAAACTAGATAATTATGATATAACAAATGCAGCACTATTAATTGAAAACTTTACAGATGAACTTTCAAACTGGTATGTACGTAGAAATAGAGAAAGATTTTGGAGTCAAGAATTAAATGATGAAAAAATCGGAGCATATGTAACATTATATAAAGTTCTTACAACATTAATCAAAGTAGCAGCACCATTTGTACCATTTATAACAGATGAAATATATCAAAATTTAGTAATTAATTTAGATAAAACAGCACCAGAAAGTGTACATTTATGCTTATGGCCAGAAGTAGATGAAAAAGCAATTAATCCAGAACTTGAAAAAGAAATGGATTTAGCATACAAAATTGTAAAATTAGGTAGAAGTGCAAGAAATTCTGCTAATATTAAAAATAGACAACCACTTTCAAAAATGCTTATTTCAGTTGATACATTACCTAAATATTATGAAGATATAGTAAAAGAGGAACTAAATGTAAAAGAAATTGAATTAGGTGCTGAAATGGGAGAATATGTAGATTTCGAAATTAAGCCAAACTTACCAGTTCTAGGAAAAGAATATGGAAAACTAATTCCAAGAATTAGAGAAGAAATATCAAAGAAAAATCAAATGGATTTAGCAAATACAGTAAAAAACGGCGGAGTAGAATACATCGAAATTGATGATACTCAAATAGGATTAAATTCAGAAAATCTACTTGTAACAATGCAAGGTAAAGAAGGATTTGCATTTAGTGGAGAAGGTGAAATTGGAGTTGTATTAGATACAAAAATTACACCAGAACTTGCAGAAGAAGGAATCCTAAGGGAAGTATTATCAAAAGTACAAAATATGAGAAAAGATAGTGGCTTTGAAGTATTAGATAGAATTAATTTATACGTAGCTGACAACGATAAGATTGAAAAAGTTATAAAGAAATTTGAAGATACTATAAAACATGACACATTAGCTGATAATATTTTCTACAATGAAACAGGAAAAGAATATACAGATACAAATATAAATGGTGAAAATTTAAAAGTTAATGTAGAAGTTGTTAAATAGTGTAATTGCATAATAGTATAAATTATAAAAAGGCGATATCAAAATTAAAACTTGATATCGCCTTTTTTGCACTTCTTAAGAGTTTTGACTTTCTAACTCTTTTTTGAGGTGGTCACGGAGAACTTCGTAGTACTTCAAATTTGACTTAGCATTTTCAAGAGCGATATTATAATCGTCTATTAGAGTAAGACATTTTTTTAAATTCATGCTCAACCAAAAATCATAAGAGAAATCTTCTAAATAAACATTATTATCTTTTGCAATTTTCGTATGAAATTTGATAGCCTTAGTCAAAATTTGAATTGAAGCTTCTACATTTTCAATTACAGATTGATTTCGAGCAATTTCACCTTCATATTCTGCTAATTGTTCTACTGGTGTAAGTTCCCGCCTCTTGAATTTCTGAAAAAGTTTCATAAATTTACCTCCTCCTTGTGTGAAACAATTTTGTTGTGCATAAAGTAATATAGCAAAAACTAATTACATTGTCAAGGAAACATTTAGGGACATGCTAAAAAGAACAAAAAATGTTAAAAAGGGACAGACTTTATTGGATGATGTAGTAAAATAAGTAAGGATAATAAAAGGGCATATGTGTTATTGTTTATGTTATAGATAAAAGAAAATTGATTTTT
The DNA here is from genome assembly GCA_944386755.1 of uncultured Clostridia bacterium. GTDB lineage: Bacteria > Bacillota > Clostridia > TANB77 > CAG-508 > CAG-269. The sequence goes on from CALXCF010000023.1 coordinate 3,141, forward strand.
ACTTAAACTTATATAAAAAACATTTGACAAATGGAAAAAACTGTAATATTATTATGGAAATTAAATTACTTTCATAAAAATAAATTATAATCAATGATTTATTTTAAATTAATTCGTTATAAAGGAGTTTTATGCCTAGATTAGCAAGAAATCAAATTAAAACAAAATTTTTCCATAATATGACACAAGGTATTAATAAGGAATATATATTTCAAGATGAAAGATGCAAAAAGAAATATATGAAATACTTAGAAAAAGATGCAGACAAATTCAATATAAAAATTATTGCATTTACAATAATGGATAATCATACTCATATTTTAGTATATACTGATGACATAAACAACATGAGCTTATTTATGAAGAGTATAAACGAAAAATTTGCGATGTTCTATAATTATATTAATAATAGAGTAGGAGTGGTTTTTCGAGGAAGATATAAAAGTCAACCTATACTTTGCGAAAAACATTTGGAAAATTGTATTAAATATATTTTTAATAATCCTGTGAGAGCAGGAATTGTATCTAAACCTGAAGAATATCTTTATTCAAATTTAAAAGAATTTAAAACAATTAAAATATTAGAAAATGTGAAAAATCAAATAGAAGGAAAAGATATCAATAGCCTGGTAAAAAATCACGAAGAACAATTTGTAGCTAACAATGAATTTATAGATATTTGTGAAGATAAAGAAATATTTATAAAAGAATTTATAAGACAATATGAAAAAAAGTATGGGTTAGGTGTTTGTAGAAATAGAAAAGAACTTGAAAAAATGGTGAAAGAAATAAAAAAAGAAACTAATATTACAAATAAAATTTTAGCAAGTATTTTACAGTTATCTACGTCCACAATAAGAAATTATTTAAAAGAAGAAAGGTAAGTTTGTCAATATAATATAACAATTTGTCATAAAATAATAAATAATATTATATAAGCTATTGTAAATTAAATAATAAAATAATATAATGTCAAAGAATTGAATTTAGAAAATTGGAAACAAGCATTTTTTAATAATGATGTATATAAAATGCTAAAGCTAATTTTCTTTTTAAAATAATTAGGGTGTGTCCCTTTTGAACAAAAAATGTTCAATTTGGCATGTCCCCAAAGGAGGAAAAGATGGGATTAAAACTTGAAAATGTTTCTAAGAAGTTTGTAGGAAAACAAGCAGTAGATAACATCTCATTTGAAGTGGACAAACCTAGTGTGTTTGGGCTACTTGGTACAAATGGGGCTGGAAAAACTACTACAATTAGAATGCTTCTTGGAATTATTAAAAAAGATACAGGTGAAATAACTTGGAATGGTAAAAAGGTTGAAAGGAAAAGTGTTAATTTTGGATATTTACCAGAAGAAAGAGGTGTATATCCAAAAACAAAAATATATGACCAATTAATGTACTTTGCAAAATTAAAAGGTATGAATCCAAAAGATGCGGATGAAGCAATAAAAAAATGGGCAAAGGTTTTAAAAGTAGAAGAATATATTCAGATGCCAGCAGAAAAATTGTCAAAGGGAAATCAACAAAAAATACAATTTATGACTGCAATTATACATGATCCTGAATTAATTGTACTTGATGAACCTTTTAGTGGATTAGACCCTGTTAATACAGAAATATTAAAAAATATTATAATTGACTTGGTTAAAGAAGGAAAGTATATTATAATGTCAAGCCACCAGATGTCATCAATTGAAGAGTTTTGTACTGATATTTTAATATTAAATAAAGGCAAAACTGTTTTGAAAGGTAATTTGAAGGAAATTAAAGAGGGGTATAAGGCAAATAGATTAGAAATTTCAACTGATAAAAATATTGATGAATATATTAAGGATTTTAATATGGATATTGAGTTTTCTAAGAATAATGAGTATTCTATTAAGATTGATTCTGAAGAAATTGCTCATCAATTGTTGAAAAAATTGGTTGATGACCATGTTGTTGTTAATAAGTTTGAGATTAAGAAGCCAACTTTGAATGATATTTTTATAGAGAAGGTAGGTTAATTTGAAAAATAATCAGCATCTTGCGTCGTTAAACGTCGTTTGAAATTTAATCAACGTACAAAAGTACGCCTCATAAATTTCAAACTTGTTTGCCTAGCAATATACTAATTCTTTTTCAAATTAAAGTATAATGAAGAAAGGAATAGGATAAAATGAGAGATTTAAGAACAGTAATCGCTTTTACAATTAAGGATATGGCGAAAAGAAAATCCTTTATTGTTTCAACTTTAATTATTTTAATATTAATAGTAGTAGGATTTAATATTCCAAATATAATAAATGCAGTAACAGATGATGGCGAATCTTCTGGAGAAGAAAAAATACTAATAGTTGATAGTACAAATTTATTTGAAGGAACATTGCAAACTTTAAATCAAATGGATTTAGGATATACATTTCAAATTGCCAATAATGATATTTCTTTTGAAGATATAAAAACTAGGATAGAAGATAAAGATATTAACAAGGCAATTATTGTAGAACAAAAAGATGATGGGACTTATAAATTAAGATATATAGTAGAAAATATGACACAAGTGACATCTGCTCCAGAAGATTTGATTAATGCAATAAACACAGTTTATACAAATTTGCAAATTTCAAAATTAGGTTTAACACAAGAACAAATAGCAAGTTTAGCTCCTAATTTTGAATTTACAATAGAACAAACAGAAGAACAAGAAGTAAGTGGTAATATAGGTGTAATCATGCTATTGTCAATAGTATTATTCTATGCAATATACTTCTGTGCTTATCAAGTATCAAGTTCAATTACAACAGAAAAGACTTCAAAAATAATGGAAACATTAGTGACATCTACTTCACCAAGAACAATAGTATTAGGAAAAACTATTGGAATCGGAATTGTTGGATTAATACAAATATGCGTTATAGTTGCAACAGCTTTGATATCTGCTAAAACATTTCTAGACCCAGAATTGTTGGATGCAGTTTTAGATATGTCTAAATTTACACCGTATCTTGCAATTATTACAATTGTATATTTTATCTTAGGATATTTTGCATATGCTTTACTATATGCTCTAACTGGTTCAACAGTTAGCAAACCAGAGGATATACAATCTGCAAATACACCTGTTGCAATACTTGCAGTAATTGGCTTTTACTTATCATATTTTACGATGATGAATCCAACAAGTGAATTAAATCAATTTGCTGCAATATTCCCAATTTCATCACCATTTTGTATGCCATTTAGAATTATGATGGGAATTGCATCAACTTCAGAAATTGTGTTATCAATTGTTGTGTTAGCTATTACAATTTTGGTTATTGCAAAGGTTGCAATTAAGATTTATTCAAATGCTATATTAAATTATGGAACAAAGATGACTTTTAAAGATATAGTAAAAGTTTATAGAGATAAAAATAACTAGAGTCGAAATCAATTACTAATGTGGAATTTTGTAAGAACAAGAACCAAGACTGAAGGTTCTTTTCTTTTTTTCTCAAAAGACCTTGACAGTTTACGATAATAAAGATAAAATATAATAGGTAGGAAAAAATATATGAAAAGATAATTAATATATATTTTATTCGAACATTGAAAATTAAATAAGAAAGAGGTGTATAATTATGACAATCGTAATTATTATCGTCTCTGTCGTAATCTCATTTGCAATTGGAGTGCCAGTAGGAATGGCATATAGAAAAAAAGTTGCAGAATCTAAAATTCAAGGTGCAGAAAATGAAGCAAAAAGATTAGTTGATTTAGCTAAAATAGAAGCAGAAAATTTGAAAAAAGAAGAAATTTTTAAAGCTAAAGAAGAAATTATGAATAGCAGAAAAGAATTAGATCAAGAGATTAAAGAAAGAAGAGGCGAAGTACAAAAACAAGAGTCAAGATTAATTCAAAAAGAAGAAAACTTAGAAAGACGTTCAGAAAATTTTGAGAGAAAAGAAAGAGAGATTGAAAGAGAACTACAAGAAGTTGAGAAACAAAAAGAAGAAATTAAAAAACTTCATGAACAAGAAGTAGTTGAACTTCAAAAAATAGCATCTCTAACAAGAGAAGAAGCTAAAAAGAGATTGTTATCTGAAATGGACAAAGAACTAACTGCTGAAAAGGCTGCTTTAATTAGAGAAAAAGAGCAAAAAGCAAAAGAGACAGCAATTAAGCAAGCTAAAGAAATCTTGTGTTATTCAATTCAAAAATGTGCAGCAGACCATTCTCAAGAAACAACAGTGTCAATAGTATCATTACCAAATGATGATATGAAAGGAAGAATTATTGGTAGAGAAGGAAGAAATATAAAAGCTCTAGAAACATTAACGGGAATCGATTTAATAATTGATGATACACCTGAAGCTGTAGTATTATCTGGATTTGATCCGTTAAGAAGAGAAGTTGCTAAGATTGCTTTGGAAAAATTAATTGATGATGGAAGAATTCATCCAGCAAAAATTGAAGAAATGGTAGAAAAAGCCAAAGAAGAAGTAGAAAATACTATAAAAGAAGAAGGAGAAAGAGCAGTTTTAGAAACTGGAGTAATAGGACTTCATCCAGACATTGTTAAATTATTAGGAAAACTAAAATATAGGACAAGTTATGGACAAAATGTTCTAAATCATTCTATTGAAGTTTCTAATTTAGCAAGAATTATGGCAGATGAGTTAGGTTTAGATCCTAAACTTGCAAGGCGTGCTGGATTATTACATGATATTGGAAAAGCTCTAGACCATGATATGGAAGGAACTCATGTTGAAATAGGAGTAGAAGTATTGAAAAAATATAAAGAAAATCCACTTGTAATAAATGCTGTTGAGGCACATCATGGGGATGTAGAACCTCAAACACTAGAAGCAGTTTTAGTACAAGCAGCAGATGCTATATCAGCTTCAAGACCAGGTGCAAGAAGAGAAACTTTAGAAGCATACATCAAGAGATTACAAAATCTTGAAGAGATTGCAGATTCTTTTGATGGAGTTGAAAAATCTTTTGCAGTTCAAGCTGGTCGTGAAATAAGAATTCTTGTAAAACCAGATAAGATTTCTGATGACAAAATGACAATACTTGCAAGGGATATTGCAAAGAGAATTGAAGATGAAATGGATTATCCAGGTCAAATAAAAGTTAATGTAATTCGTGAAACTAGAGTTGCAGATTATGCAAAATAGAAAGTTGTAGTGTAAAAGCTACAGCTTTTTTGTTTTTCTTCAAAACATTAAAATTATGTTAAGTACATTGAAAAAGTATTAAAAAAGTGGTAAAATATATATAGTTCATAGATATGACAAGTATAATAATTGATAGGGAGGCTTATTATAGTGTATTACGAAAATGAAAAAATGATTGTAGACAGAAACACAGCTGGCAATAGTTATATTATCGATGTTGAGTCAGGATTCAAAGCTGAATTCAATATTATTAGAGGTATAGCATATTGTTGGCCTGATGAAATAACTGAAAAAGATATAGAAAGAGCCAAGATAGATAATCTGGATATTTCTCGGATTGAATATCCTTTTGCAGGACATGAATGTAAAGAAGTAAAGGATATTTGTAAAAAAGTAGAGGATTTTTTGAAATTATCAAAATATTCTACTAGAAAGGTAGAGAAAGTACGTTTTAACTTTATATAGTTGTGAAATTAACCCTATCTATGAACGAAACAAGCCAGCTTTGAATTCAAAGCTGGCTAAACCTTGCATAAAAATACATATTGTAGTATCATAAGAAAGAGAAAAAAATATTACAATTTTGGTGGGAAGGAAGGATAATAAAAATGAAAATTTTAGCAGTAGGTGATTTAATAGGAAATGCAGGAATTCAAAAATTAAAAAAAGAAATAAATAAAATAAGACAAACAGAAAATATAGATTTTGTAATTGTAAATGGAGAGAATTCAGCAGAAGGAATGGGAATGACACAAAAAAATTTTGATGATATATTATCATGCAATGTAGATTGTATAACAATGGGAAATCATACTTGGGGGAAAAAAGATATCTTCAAATTTATAGACCATCCAAAATTAATTAGACCAGCAAATTACCCAAAAGGAGTAGTTGGAAAAGGATATGGAATTTATAACTGCAAAAATAAGAAAATAGCAGTAATAAATTTAATTGGAAGAGTTGATATAAATGTTCTTTCAGAAAATCCATTTATCATAGCAAGAGACATTATAAATAAGATAGAAAAAGATGTTGATATGATATTTGTGGACTTTCATGCAGAAGCAACAGCAGAAAAAATTGCAATGGGATATTTCTTAGATGGTAAAGCAACAGCAGTTTTTGGTACACATACACATGTACAAACAGCAGATGAAAAGATATTGCCAAATAAAACAGGGTATATTACTGATATTGGAATGACAGGACCTAAAAATTCTGTAATTGGTATGGAAATACAAGTTTCTATAAAAAGATTTGAAACTACATTACCAGAAAGATATAAAATTGCAACAGGAGATACAATGTTAAATGGAGTAATCTTTAATGTTGATGATGCTACAAACAAAGTAAAAAATATCAAAAGAATAAATATTTAAAGTTAAAATAAAATTTAATATGTATTATTGTCGAAACCTCATAAATTATGCGATGAGTTTTGTAAAAAATTTCCAAAAAAGACTTTACAAATATTTCCAGATAATATAAAATAAAACCATAAAAGTTGCAACAAAAAATAAATTAATAGGAGGAAAAGAGAATGGAAATTTTGAAAATCTCATCAAAATCAAATCCTAATTCAGTAGCAGGAGCTATCGCTGGATTAGTGAAAGAATCAAACAAAGCAGAAATGCAAGCAATTGGGGCAGGAGCGCTGAATCAAGCGGTAAAAGCTGTTGCCATAGCAAGAGGATTTGTTGCACCATCAGGAGTTGATTTAGTATGTATACCAGCATTTGCTGAAGTGGAAGTTGAAGGAGAAGATAGAACTGGTATAAAATTGATAGTAGAGTCAAGAACTTAATTTACAATAAGTGATAAACATATATGAAAAATGTCGAAAAATGCGATGAGTTTTTATAAAAGATAGATAAAAACCATTGCTTTTTTTGACATTTTTTGGTAATATATAATATATAATCTTATAATTTTATTTTTATACTTATAATCAAAATTTTAATAGTCAAAATCTTGAAATTTTATCAAATTTAATGTATGATAGGCTAAGAATAAATAAATATTAAAAATATACAACTGTATGAAAGGAATTTGATAAATATGAAATCAAATTGGATAAAATACGTTTTTATCATTTTTATCATAGGAATATTAATCTTTGCAGTTTTAAAAATCAGACAAGACCAAGAAGAAATTAATTTAGAGGAACAAAATACATCAAATCAAGAAGAACAAGTGAAAGAAATTAAAGTTGGAATTGCTGGAATAGACACAATAAATCCGATTTTGAGTAATAATAAAAATGTGCAAGATATTACTAAATTAATTTATGAACCATTAGTAAATTTAACTTCAGATTATAAAGCAGAGCCATGTTTGGCAACAGAATGGGCCAAAGAGAGTAATAATTCATATTTAGTTAAATTAAGAGAAAATGTTAGATGGTCAGATGGTCAAAGATTTACATCAGAAGATGTTAGATTTACGATAGATAGATTAAAAGAAATTTCTTCAATTTATTCATATAATGTTCAATATGTAATTGGAATAGATATATTGGATGATTATACTGTAAGAATTAATTTAGATAGAGAGGTGCCTTTCTTTGAATATTATTTGACATTTCCAATATTATCAAAAGGTTATTATGAAGGTGAAGATTTTACAACAACTGCAAAAAATAGTCAGCCAATAGGGACTGGAAAATATAAAATAAGTGTTGTAGATGCATCAAATATAGTTTTAGTGAAAAATGATTCTTGGTGGGATATAAAAAATACGCCTTTAACGTTGGAAACAATTACAGTAAATCTATATTCATCAATAGGAGAATTATATAATAGCTTTAAAGTAGGAAACTTAGATTTAGTAGCAACTGATAATACAAGTTTATCAGAATATATTGGAACAATAGGATATACACCAAATGAGATGAAGGGAAGAGACCATACATTTTTAGCATTCAATACTCAAAACGAGCTGCTTTCTAATATTGAAGTAAGGCGAGCAATATTATATTCAATTGATAAAGATAATATAGTATCATCTATATTTAATAATCAAGCATATACTAGTAGTTTTCCATTAGATTATGGAAGTTGGTTGTATCAAGAAGGAACAGCTAGTAGTGGATATAACGTAGACCAAGCAAGGCAAGTGCTAGAAGAAGCAGGTTGGACATATCGTTCAAGTTCTTGGCAAAAAACAATAAACAGAAGGACACACCGAATAGAACTAAATTTGTTAGTTAAAGCAAGTGATGCTACAAAAGTTTCTGTTGCTCAGAATATAAAGACTCAATTGGAAGCGCAAGGAATTAGAATAAATATTGTACAGGCCTCTGATGAAGAATATGCAAATAGAATAAATAATAAAAATTATGATATTGCATTGTGTACTTTAACATTATCTACATCACCAGATTTAACTACGTTTTTTGGAGATGGTAATTTAGCAAATTATACAAATGAAGAAATTACAAATATTATGAATGAAGTGAAAAATACAACAGATGAAAATGTTTTAAAAGAAAGGTATTCACGTTTGATAGAAATTTATAAGTCAGATGCTCCATATTTAAGTTTGTATAATAATAAATATGTTGTTGCATTTAACTCTGGATTGGTTGGAGAGAAAAAGCCTAATTGGTTTTGTTCATTCTATGGAGTTGAAACATGGTACAAGTAAAAAAATTTAATAAAAGTGTTGACAAAACAAAAATTTGGTATATAATGTATCTATCAAACAAAAGTTCAAATTATTTAAGGAGGAAAATCATGGGAGAAAATAATGAAAAAAAGAAGGCACTAGAAGTAGCAATGAGCCAAATAGAAAAACAATTTGGAAAAGGTTCAGTAATGAAATTAGGAGAATTTAAAGCAATGGAGGTTGAAGCAATACCAACAGGAGCTTTAAGTTTAGATATAGCTTTAGGTATAGGAGGAGTACCAAGAGGAAGAATTATAGAAATATATGGTCCAGAATCATCTGGTAAAACAACATTAGCTTTACATGTTGTTGCAGAAGCACAAAAAACAGGTGGAGAAGCAGCATTTATAGATGCAGAGCATGCATTGGACCCAATATATGCAAAAAAATTAGGTGTTGATATAGATAATTTAATAGTTTCACAACCAGATACAGGAGAACAAGCATTAGAAATTACAGAAAGTTTAATAAGAAGTGGAGCATTAGATGTAATTGTAGTTGACTCTGTTGCAGCTTTAGTTCCAAAAGCTGAAATAGATGGAGATATGGGAGATTCACATATGGGACTTCAAGCAAGATTAATGTCACAAGCATTAAGAAAACTTGCTGGAGCATTAAATAAAACAAAAACAGTTCTTATTTTCATCAACCAATTAAGAGAAAAAATAGGAGTTATGTTTGGAAATCCTGAAACAACAACAGGTGGTAGAGCTTTAAAATTCTATGCATCAGTAAGAATGGATATTAGAAAAATAGAAAATATAAAACAAGATGGAGAAGTAAAAGGAAGTAGAGTACGTGTTAAAGTTATAAAAAATAAAGTAGCACCACCTTTTAGAGAAGCTGAATTTGATATTGTATATGGGGAAGGAATATCAAAAGAAGGAAATATCTTAGATATGGCAGTAAACTTAGATATTATAGAAAAAGCAGGTTCTTGGTTTAGCTATAACGGAGAAAGAATTGGACAAGGTAGAGAAAATGTTAAGAAATATCTAAAAGAAAATCCAGATATCCTAAAAGAAGTGGAAGGAAGAGTTAGAGATAATTTTGCAAAGGCTTTTGAACAAAGTTTAGGAGAAGAATTACCTAATGTAGATGAAGATGAGGAAGAATAGAATTTAAGTTTAATTAATTAATGTAGGGGCATACACAAATTAGTTATTTAATTTGTGGTGTCTCTTCTTGATATTTAGTCTTGATTATAGTAAAATAAGTCATAGAAAAATCAACATACAAATATAGGAAAGGAATACTAATGTATACAATCGAAGAATTTGATAAAGAAAAAACAAAAGTATTAAAATATATAATATACAAAAAAAGAAGTGAACAAGAAATAAGAAACAAATTTGCTAAAACAATAGACGAAAACATGCTAGAAGATATAATTGAATATCTAAAAGAAGCAAATTATATAAATGATAAAGAATTTATAGAAAAAACAATAAATAATTTCAAAATACTAAAAAATCTATCTATAAAAGAAATGAAATATAAGCTAATGGCAAAAGGATTAAATAAAGACGATATAGAAGACTATTTCTATGAAAATAAAGAAGAATTAGAAGAATATGAGACGAAATCAGCATCAAATATAATATATAAAAAATCAGATTCAATGGAGCAAGATGAAATAAAGCAATATTTATTGAAAAAGGGATATAAAATGGATAGCATAAATAGAGCTTTTGAAAAGGAGTAATTAAAATGTCACTATTAACATTAGAAACAAAAAAATATGCAATAAAAATAGATAATTTTGAAGGACCAATAGATTTATTGTGTCACTTAATAGACAAAAATAAAATGGATATTTATGATATAAATTTAAGTGAAATAACAGACCAATACATAGAATATTTAAAAGAACAAGAAAGACTAAATTTAGAGATTGCCAGTGAATTTTTAGTTATGGCATCTACTTTGCTATATTTAAAGTCTAAAAAACTTTTACCTAAGCAAGAAGAAGAGGAAGAAGAATTAACAGAGGAAGAATTGATTAGACGTATTATAGAATATAAAAAGTTTAAAGAGATAAGCAAAGTTTTAAAAGAGAATTATAATAAATATTCTAATAGATACTATAAGCAACAAGAAGAAATAGAATTACCAAAGCAAAAATTAGAAAAGAATTATGAAAATACTTTAATACCACAAATCTATGAAGATTTAGTTGAAAGAAACAAAGTTAAACTAAATCAAAATGCAAAAAATATTGAAAAGATAGCAATACAAGATAATTATACAGTAGCAAGCAAAGTAAAGGAAATGTTTAAAGTTTTAGTTAAACAAAAGAAATTTATATTTAATAAGCTATTTTCTATTAAAACACACAATAAACAAGAAGTAGTAACAGCATTCTCAGGATTATTGGAATTATCAAGGAGAAGTAAAGTAGAAACAAAGCAAGAAGAATTGTTTGGAGATATAGAAGTAGAAAAATCTAAAAAAGTTGGATAAAATTATAAAATATTGTTTAATTTTCAAAAAATTGGAAAAACTAATTATAAACCTAAAAGAAGGTGATGTAATTGGTTTTTCTTTTTATTTTGCTAATATTGTGTATTTTGTTATTAATAATATTTTTTTCAAAAATAAGAATAGATGTAAAAAAGTTCGAATATTGCTCAGCAAATAAGAAACATATTAACTCCAATTATTATTTACAACTGTCGTGGATTATATTAAGTAAAATACCTATTATAAAAATCAAACTAAATGAACATACAGTTAAAAAACTAAAGTTAAAAGATAAATTTGTAGATATAGACGTAAAAATGTGGGAAGAACGAAAAAAAATAGATAAAGAAACTATTAGTATAATAAAAAAGATAGATTTTGCAATTAAAAAGCTAAAATTAAAAATTGACATAGGAACAGAAAATTCAGCAATTACATCTCTTTTAATACCAATTGTTAGTACAGTAATTTCATTTTTATTGAGAAATAAAATGAAAACAAAAGAAGAACAAACATATATAGTTCAACCAATTTATAATAATCAAAATTATCTAAATATTACAATTTCAGGTATATTTGAAATAAAAATGAACCATATTATTAATGTCGTATATTTATTATCGAGAAAAAATAAAAAAGGAGTGAAGAAATATGAGCGAACATCCAATAGAAGGTCTTATGACTACAGCTATGAATAGTATTCAAGACATGATTGATGTAAATACAATTATAGGAGAGCCAATTGAAACTTCAAATAATATTGTAATTATTCCAATATCAAAAGTTTCATTTGGTTTTGCAGCAGGGGGAAGTGAATTTAAAGGAGAAACAGTAGATGAATACACTAAAAAGGATAAGGAAGAAGCTATACAATATAGACTTCCATTTGGAGGCGGAAGTGGTGCAGGAGTAAGCATTAATCCAATTGCATTTTTAGTAATTCAATCTGATAGTGTTAAATTAATGCCAGTAAATCATTCTTCTTCAATTGATAAACTATTAGATTATATTCCTGACTTGATGGAAAAAGCTAATAACATGATGAATCGTTGTATGCAAAATCGAAATGAAGAAACACAAAAAATTCTTAAAGAAATGCAAAAAAAGCATGATAAGAATATGAAAAAACAACAAGATGATAAAAAGGAAATTGAAAATAAAATTGAAAAAGAAGTTGAAAAGGTAGAAAAAGTTAGAAGAGAAGCTAAACCTAGAGAAGATATTGACTATGAATTTGAATATGATGAAACTATTGAGGATGAATAGAAAAATTATAACAAAAAAGTCTAGCTATAATTATAAATAGCTGGACTTTTTAATTTACTGATGATGATTTGGGGACGGAGAAAAAATCATCTTAATAAGTCAATCCACTTATAAATAACTGACTTAGTCATAGTAAATAAATTAATTTTATCAACAGAGTTACTTGCAACTAAATCAACAGAAGCTAATATTTCACCATTCATAGAATATGTGGCACTACCTAGCTTTTGACCTTCCTGAATTGGAGCAGAGATATTTTCATCGATGGAAATACTTTGTTCTATATTTTTATCTTCACCTTTTTTAATTAAGATTCCTGCATTATCACTAAATACAATATCAACAGTAGAATCTGCACCTTTATTTACAGATATTGTATTTGCAATATCATCTTTTTTAGCAAATTCTTTGTATATAAAATTATTAAATCCATAATCTAATAATTTTTCTGCTTCTGCAAAACGAACTTTGGTAGAAGGTGCTTTCATAATGACAGCAATTAAAGATAAACCATCACGAGTAGCACTAGCTGATAAATTATATAAAGCTAAACCAGTAGAGCCAGTTTTTAAACCAGTTGCTCCCTTATATGTCCTAATTAGTTTATTTGTATTAGTCAATTGAGATTTTCCATCCCTTAAAGAATCCATCCAAATAGTAGTATAGTTAGTAATTTGAGGATGATTATTTAGCAGTTCTTTTGACATTAAGGAAATATCATAGCTTGAAGTAACATGACCATCTTCATCTAAGCCGTGACAATTTTTAAAAGTGGTGTCATTCATACCTAATTCTTTGGCTTTGTCATTCATCATTTGAACAAAAGCATCTTCAGAACCTGCAATAAACTCACTCATAGCTACAACACAATCATTAGCTGATCCGCACACAAATAGCTTTTAGCATTTCATCAACTGTTAATGTTTCTCTAGGGTCTAACCATATTTGTGAGCCACCCATAGATGCAGCATTTTCACTGCATGGAACAGAATCTGTTAAAGATATTTGACCACTGTCAAGAGCTTCCATAATTAATAAGATGCTCATTACTTTTGTAACAGAAGCAGGACGTAGTTGTTCATGTTCATTGTGTGCATAAAGAATTTTTCCTGTTGTTTGTTCAATTAGAATTGCAGATTGAGATTCTAAATTTAATGAATTTACATTTTCAGAAGTGCTGGTATCAGTATTTTGGACAGCATTCGCAGAAACTTCCGATGTATCTGTATCAAATGAGTCTGACCAAATGTATGTAGATTCACTTGCAAGACAACTTGAAAAAGTAAAGAATGTTAAAGAAAATATTAGTAATAAACAAATAAAAAATTTAAAACTTCGCATAAAGACCTCCATTTTAGAGTTATACTCAAATATGTGATAGTACAATATATGAAAGTTTTAAATTTTTATTCATGTATAGCGGTTTTATTTTACATTTACAAAATTTAGGTTTGTAATTCAAGCAAAGAAGTATAAACATAGTTACCATCAGTACTAGCTAAAATTTTTATACTATTGCTTAAATCATTTCTAAATTTAAAATCATAACTACCATATGCAACAGCGGCATCTTTTCCTTTTGCAACATAAGGCACGTTATTACTATGTTCATGTCTTTCAGTAACAACAAGACTAGGAACAGCAAGGACTGCATTATATAAAGTACTACTGACTTGGCAGTTACCACCACCTAAACCATCTTTTTTCTGACCATTGTGGTCATAAATTTCAGCCTTTTCATAACCTTTACTTGTTGTTGCTTTACCTACTGTTTGACAAAAAGAAAATGTTTCACCTGCATTTACAATTGTATCGTTTAAAGTATTACAAGTAATTTGAATATTGTTTTGTCGTGAGGAATCTTTTGTATATATTTTAGTCGAAAAAGAACTAATTGTTTGTTCAGTTGTAATACCTTTTTTTATTTCAGTAGTATTATCTGTAGTGTTGTTTTCTTGTGTAGTATTTTGGTCAGATGTATTTTCTGAATTACTATTATCAGTATTGTTTTCATTATTAGAATTATTATCGTTTGTTGCAGTTCTTTGTGCATCATAATTGTTTGTGTCAGATTTGTTTGAGTTGTAATAAAAATAAATACCAGCTCCAATTAGAGCTAAAACGATTAAAATACATAGAATAATCCATTTTTTATTTTTCATATCTTATATCACCAAAATTAGTATAACCATAAAAAATTAAAATATTATAATCATTAAAATCTTTCCCTCAAATTATTCAAAAACCTTATTTTCAATTGAATTATAACAACATAAACCAATACAAAAATACTAATTTTACAAATAGTTTCAATTAGAATTGAAGAAAAAGCAAAAGGAATATTGCAGATAATAATATATGCAATAATACAAGCAATTATAGGAAAAACAATAAACTTAAAAGGATTAATATAGTATTTTATTTTAGATTTCAATTGTAAAATACTAACTGTAAAATTTAGAAGCTCGCTAACAAAAATGCTTAAAATATATCCAGTAATTCCTAGATGTGGAACTACAAAATATATAATAGCAATTGTAATTACTAAATCTAAAATATTGCAAAACATTACACTGGTTTGTTCATTTATACCTTTCAAAATATTATCAATTATATTATCAACATACATAAAAAACACTAAAGGAGCAAGTAATTTAATCATAGGTGCTGCTTCTAAACTTTGATATATAGCAAGACTTAATTCGTTAGAAAAAAAGAAAAAGACTCCAGTTACACATATACAAAATAAAGAAGCAGCCTTAAAAATTTTATTACAAACATCTTTCATCCTTTTATAATATTTACTTGCAAGTAACCTTGAAAATTCAGGAACAAGTAAACTGCTAAAAGACGCAAAAAATACATTTGCATACAACAAAACAGGCAATACCATACCATTAATAAGACCATATTGAGAAACAGCCATAGAATATGTAAGTCCAGACATTTCTAATCTAATCGGAATTAAAAATTGTTTTAATGAAGAAAGACCTGAACGTATATATGATGTTATTGCAATAGGAAAAGATATTGAAAATATTTGCTTTTTCATTTGAAGAGAAGTAGACCTTTTATTTAGATATTTTCTGATATCAACTAAATAGAAAATCATATTTAGTGAAAAAGAGAAGAATTCTGAAATTACATCTCCTAAAATTAGTGAAATACAAATATATTCAATTCCTTTAGAAATGTTAAAATGCAATAAAATTAATGTTGCAACTATTTTCATAGTCATTTCTATTGTTTGTGATATTGCACCTTTATATGATTTGCCAACAGAGGAAAAATATCCATTTATAACAGAAGAAAGAGCAATGAAAGGAAGTCCAAGAGCAATTACATAAATTGGTACACTTGAAACAGTTGCCTTTAACCAAGATGCTGAAACCATTGGTGCAGCAAGAAAAATTATCAATCCAGAAATTAGACTTAATATTACAGAAAACCATATACATGTTTTTGTTGCATTTATACCTGTTATATAGTCTCTTTTTGCAAATCTTTCTGAAACTATATATGTACAGGCAATTCCAATTCCAGAAGTAGCTATTGTAATTGCAAAATTGTATACAGACATAATTAGGCTAAAAGTTCCGATTGCTTCTGTTCCTACTTTATTAGATATGTATATATTAAAAACTAATCCAACTCCACGCATAAATAATGTTGTGAGTGTTAAAATGAAACCATTTATTAAAAATATTTTTGCTTTTCCCAAAATTTTATCACCAAACTTTTAAAAAAATATTAAAATTCATAATTTGTCATTTAAGTTTATGAAGAAAGTCCAAAAAATATTGACATTTTAACTAAATAAAAGTATAATTAATATGTACTATATAAAGAGAGGGAGAGAATTATGCTTGCAAAATATTGGAAAAAAATCGGAATGTTAATTTTAATAATTGCTTGTGTATTTAATATTATGAATAAATTAGTACATAAATTATCATTAAACAAAGAAATGATTTATTCTGCAACATATATGCAGGAAGTTCAAGAAGAATAATCATCACAAGAATAGTTTAAAATTAATATAAAAATATAGATATAATATATGAAATTAAAAATAAAAATTTTGCAAAATAAAAAATATCTTAAAATAACACTTGAAAAAATAGATAAAATATGTTATTATAAAAAGCAGTCATGTTATTAAATACGAGAAAGAGGTGAACTAGAATGAAAGAAGGAATACATCCAAATTATAACCAAACAACAATCACATGTGCATGTGGTAATGTTTTAGAAGTTGGTTCAACAAAAAAAGATTTAAAAGTAGACGTATGTTCTAAATGCCATCCATTCTGGACAGGAAACTTAAGACAAGAAACAGTTGGTGGTAGAGCAGATAAATTCAAGAAAAAATATGGTTTAGCATAATTAAATGTCGTATTGGGGACGTTTCTCATACGACATTTTTATTTTAATATTTAGTTTTTATATAATTTTTTTATATCTTTTTCTGTTATATAGTCATAAACATCTAATTTTTCTCTTTTGTTAGAAAGAGGAGCTTCTACAAATCCTTTTGGAGTTAAAAATATTGGATAATTAAAAACATCTATAAATATTTCTACATTTCCATTATCATTAGAATCATATCCATATCCAATTTGTATCCACTCATTATTTTCATTTTTTGTAAAAAATAAAACATAAGGACGATAATATTCTTCAGGATCCATGATTTCAAAAGTAGATAAGTATATATTTTGAAATTCTAATCCTTCAACAACAAATTTTTTAATATATTTAATATCTAATAAATTCATTTTTCTAGCATCATCAGGCATATAATCATAATTTTCTAGTTTTTTTACGGGTGTTGGATGATTACAATTGATATAATATAAATTAATGGTGTTGCCCAAATCATAGTCTATATATGATTTCATGTCTAATTTTCCCCATAATTCAATCAAACTATTATTTTTGAACTTTTTAGTTAATTCTAAAAGTTTATTAGCATTTAGATTTTCAAAAAAATCATAATCTACATCTGTGTCGTTTGCAAATCGTCCTTTTCTATAAAGCTCTTGTAAATCAAAATTGTATAATCTTTTACGTGCTTTTGTTCTTTGTAATGAATCAAATATTCCCATATTAGTTCAGTCCTTTCTTATGTATCGATTTTGGATATATATATTTTATATAATATTTTTTTAAATACTGCAAGTTTGAAAAAGAAGAATTATATAGGTGCCCTCTTTTAACTAATAATGGTTGCATATTAAAAGACAAGAGACCATTTGATTGTAAATCTTGGCCTTTATATATAATGAAGAAAGGTGAGCAATGTTATATAACTATGTCAAATGATTGTCCAATTATGAATAAGGTTGATAAAGGTTGATTATTAGAATATGTAGAAAAAGAATTTTTGAACATCGCAAAATATTAATAAAAAACAATCTAGATATGATAACAGAATATAATGGAGATTTAATAATTTTATATAAAATATAGAATAAAAGGAATGAATTTTATGGCACATTTAGAAAGTTATGATAGTTTTCAAACAAAAAAAACAAGAGAACAAAAGAAAAAGGGAAAAAGAAAGATCAAGTTCAAAAGAAAAAAATGTGAATAAAGGTGGAAAATTTGTAATAAAAAAGGCGAAAATTATGGAATTGTAATTGAAGTTAGATATAATGACGCATATATTTTTATGAAGATAGGATTGGTAGAAATGACCCTTGCCCATGTGGTAGCGGTAAAAATACAAGAATTGTTGTGGAAGAAATCAATAATTTTATGTAGATGGTGTTGAAATGCACCATCTTTTATGTTATATTAGAAAAGTAAAAGTAAATTCTGTATTTATCAGAGAGGAGACTCGATATGGAAAATAATTACATCACTAGCATTGGATTCAATGAGAAAACTCGGGAAATAGAAGTTTTCTTCTCGTTTTCATCTCAGTGCATTACTGAAGAGCAGATTCGATTAATTTTACTTGCTTGTAATTATAATGCAAGTTATAGTTATTTAAGTGACCGATTGCTGTTTACTGTGAAATGCAATAGTGAAGCGGATACTGAAAGTCTGTTCCGTGATTACAAAGAATATTTTTATTCCAAATAATGAGTCAAAATGTCCAGTAGTAACTAGTGTGCTACTGGACAAAATTTTATATATTTTTGGATAATTGTATATAAAATTTATGAAAACTATTGACAAAAAATGGTAAACATTATATAATACAAACAAAAGTTCTTGCAACTATTTTTAAAAGAAAGATGTGATATTATGGAAGAAAATAGATTAATAATTCAAGAAGAAATATCAAATGAAGAAATAAAAAAATTAATATATACTATACGAGGAAAACAAGTGATGCTAGATAGTGATGTAGCGAGACTTTTTAAATATGCAACAAAAGATTTAAATAGAAATGTTAAAAATAATATTGAGAGATTTCCAGAATATTATTGTTTTCAACTAACTAATGAAGAATATAAATCTTTAAGGTGCAAAAATTTCACCTTAAACGAAAATGGAAGAGGTCAGCATAGAAAATATTTACCATATGTATTTACAGAGTATGGAATTACTATGCTTGCAGGGTTGTTAAAAAGTGAAGTGGCGGTTAATGTGAGTATCAAGATTGTTAATACATTTATTGAGATGAGAAAATTCATATCTGCAAATGGGCAGTTGTTTGAACGATTAACGAATGTAGAGTATAAATTATTAGAACATGATAAGAAATTTGATGAGATTTTTAATCAGTTACAACATGAAGAAAATATTAAGCAAAAAATATTTTTCGAAGGTCAAATATATGATGCTTATAGTATAATTATAGATATTATAAGAAAGGCAAATAAAAAAATTTTGATTATCGACAATTATATTAATGATAGTATTTTAAAAATGCTAACAAAGAAGAAAAATAATGTTGAAGTAATTATTTTAACTTCAAACAAAAGTAATATCCAAAATATTGATGTTCAGAAATTTAACAAGGAATATCCTGTTTTGAAAATCTCTAAAACAAATAAATTCCATGATAGATTTATAATAATAGATAATAAAGAGATGTATCATTTAGGTGCATCAATAAAAGATTTAGGAAAAAAGTGCTTTGGAATTAATAGAATAGAAGACATAGAAATTATAAATAAAATTATTAATTTGTATAGTGAAGAAAGATGAATAATATTATATAACTATGTCAAATGATTGTCCAATTATGAAAAAATACTTCGAAATTCCTTGCAAAATGTCCTAAAATGTAATAAAATAGAAAAGCAGAAAAATAGCAAAAAGACGGTAGAAAGGTTTAGAAAAATGAATGAAATAGAAGAACAAAAACAATATATGCAAAGAGTAAAAGAAATAAATGAAAATATAAAACAAAATGACAAAGAAAATAATAAAAAACCAAAATATACAATACTAACAATGGGATGTCAACTAAATGAAAACGACTCAGAAAAACTATGTGGAATGTTAGAAAAAATGGGTTATGAAAAAACAGAAAATCAGCAAGAAGCAGACATAGCGTTATTTAACACTTGTTGTGTTAGAGAAAATGCTGAAGACAAATTATTTGGCAAGTTAGGAGAACTAAAAAGACTAAAAGAAGAAAAAGGTATAATTATTGCTATTGGTGGATGCATGATGCAGGAAAAACATATAACAGATAAAATAAAACAAAGTTATCCATTTGTAGATATAATATTTGGAACGCATACTCTACATAAATTCCCACAAGATTTATACAAAGTATTAACACAAAAGACAAAATTAGAAGATATATTGGATATTGATGGAAAAGTATATGAAGGTTTACCAATAAAAAGAGATAGTAATATTAAAGCATCTGTAACAATAATGAATGGATGCAATAATTTTTGTAGTTATTGCATAGTTCCATATGTTCGTGGAAGAGAAAGAAGCAGAGAGCCAAGAGCAATTATTGAAGAAGTAAAAGATTTAGCAAAACAAGGATATAAAGAAATAACCCTTTTAGGACAAAATGTAAATTCATATTTAAGAGTAGAAAGAGAAAAACAAATACCATTTGAAGAATATGAAGGGGTACATTCATTTGCAACTTTATTAGAAGCAATTAACAAAATAGATGGAATTGAAAGAATTAGATTTATTTCACCACATCCAAAGGATTTTACTGACGACGTAATTGATGCAATTAGCAAATGTGAGAAAGTTTGTAAATTAGTACATTTACCATTACAATCTGGAAATACAAAAGTCTTGAAAGAAATGAATAGGAAATATACTAAGGAACAGTATCTAAATTTAGTTGATAAAATGAAAGTTAAAATACCAAATTTAACTTTATCAACTGATATTATAGTTGGTTTTCCAGGAGAGACAGATGAAGAATTTGAAGATACACTTGATGTTGTAAGAAAAGTAAAATTTGAACAAGTATATATGTTTATATATTCAAGAAGAGTCGGAACACCAGGAGATAGAATGGAAAATCAAATACCAGAAGAAATAAAGCATAAAAGATTTGATAAATTAAAAGAATTAGTTGAAAGTCAAATTGAGGAAAACAATCAAAAATATGTAGGAACAATACAAAAAGTTTTAGTTGAAGGTGAAAGCAAAAATAATCAAGAATTATTAACTGGAAGAACTGATAGTAACAAAGTTGTGATTTTTGAAGGTGATAAAAGCCTTATTGGGCAAATGATTAACCTGAAAATTGTTTCAGAACATATGTGGTATTTGAAAGGAATGACTATTTAATTATAAAGGAAGTAGAAATATGATTACTCAACAACAGCTTATAAAATTGTTAACTAAATATAATTTTACTGAAAATGAGAAAAATGAAATATTAAATAAGAAAATAAAAACACTTCTAAAAATAGGAATTTATGAAAATATAGATAGTATTCTTGAAATATTAATAGATAATGGCATTTCAAAAAAAACTATAAAAAACTGTTTATCAGTATTAGCTAGGGGAAAAGTAGGAGAAATAGAAAAAATATTTAAGATATTAGATGAAAATGAAATATCAAAAAAAGCAATAGAAAACTGTTTATCAGTATTAGCTGTAGGAAAAGCAGAAGAAATAGAAAAAATATTTAAAGTATTAAATGAAAATAACATTTCAAAGAAAACCATAGAAAATTGTTTATATGTATTAGCTGTAGGAAAAGCAGAAGAAATAGAAAAAATATTTAA
>CALXCF010000024.1 GCA_944386755.1 uncultured Clostridia bacterium
TTTACTAAATTGTTTGTAGGAGGAAACCTTTGCTATTACTACATTTTAATTTTTCGTCATAAGAGAACAAAACTGTGATTACTAGTGCTATTAATGTTATTCCTTTTTTTTCTTTACTTATACTCATAGCTTTTTCCTCCATTTACTTCATTTTGTCATGTGTATATTATTTCCTAATTAACTGTTATGTATTCTTTGCATACATATTTTACTATAACATTTTTAATTTGGAAACGAACTTAAAACCACATTTTTGTGGTTTATTTCCACATTTTTAACTAAGGCAAAAAAAGATAGAATTACATTGTATCTGTAATACAATTTGATTCTATCTTTTTCAAACTAATATTTAAATTTAATTTTTATTTTCTTAAGGTCCGTCCCTAAATCCTTGCTTTTAGGGATTTTTAGGACCGTCCCCTAATCCCTATTTGTTTGATGCAATATAGTATCCTACTCCTCTTTTTGTTATTAATATTTTTGGAGCTGAAGTATCTTTTTCTATCTTTTCACGTATTCTTCTTACTGTTACGTCGACTGTTCTAATGTCCCCATAATATTCATATCCCCAAACTTTTTCAAGTAATGTTTCTCTTGTGATTACTTGTTCTGGTTGTGATGCTAAGAATTTTAATACTTCAAATTCTCTTAATGTTAGGTCTATTATTTCTCCTCTAACTTTAACTTCAAATTTATCTAAGTCTAATTCTAAATCTCCAACTATTATTTTGCTATCTTTTTTCTTTTCTGTTGGCTCTGTTGGTTTTTCAGCTATTTGATTTTCTAAATTTATATCTGCTTTTCTCAAATTTGCTTTTATTCTTGCCATAAGTTCTCTCACGCTAAAAGGCTTTGTTATATAATCATCTGCACCTAATTCTAAACCTAATATTTTATCAATCTCTTCATCTTTTGCAGTAAGCATTAGTATAGGTACATTATATGAATTTTTTATCCTTTTACATACAGATAATCCATCCATTTTAGGAAGCATTATATCTAATAGAATCAAATCTGGCCTTTGTTCTAAAGCCATATTTACTGCTGTAATACCATCATTTGCTTCTATTGTTTTATAACCTTCTTTTTCTAAGTTATGTACCAATATGTCTACGATTGGTTGTTCATCATCAACAATCAATATTGTTTTTGCATCTTTCATATCTTTAACATTTAACATTGGTTCATCTTCCACTAAACTCAGCCCTTTCTTCTCGCTTTATATCATATTTATATCATACTTACCTAAAATATACAAGTTTTTTTATAAAATTTTTCCTCCACCTAATACAACACCATTTTCGTCGTAAAAAACTACTGATTGCCCTTTTGTAATCGCTCTTTGTGGTTCTTTAAATTCTATTTGTAATATTTCATTTTCACTATTTCTATTTTTATATTTTTCTGGTGATTCGTTTTTCATCATTCTTACTACGGCTTCCGCTTCTTTTGCTCTATATCTTATTTTAGTAAAACATTTTAAATCCTGTTTTCTGTCTAGTTCTATTTGCCAATTTATACTATCTGCAAATAGTTTTTTAGAATATAATTCTGATTCACTTCCTACAATCACTTCATTTTTTTCTTGATTTAATTCGATTACATATAATGGTTCTTTATATGATATTCCAATTCCTTTTCTTTGTCCTATTGTATAATTAATTAGTCCTTTATGTTTTCCTAGAATCTCACCATTTCTTAATATAATATTTCCTTCTTTTTGTTTGTTCATTCTATTTTCTAAAAAGTTTTGATAACAGTTGTCTGGAATAAAACATATTTCTTGACTATCTTTTTTATCTGCAACTTCTAAATTGTTTTTTTGTGCTATTTTCCTTATTTCTCCTTTTGATGTAAAATCTTGAAGTGGAAATATAATTTTATTTAACTTTTCTCTTGGAATTGTGTATAAAAAATAGCTTTGGTCTTTTTTCTCTTCGCTTGATTTTCTTAATACATATTGATTATATTTTTCAGAATATTCAATTCTTGCATAATGCCCAGTTGCTATATAATCACAATTTAATTCATCTGCTTTATCAAAAAAATACCCAAATTTTATTTTCTTATTACATTCTATGCAAGGGTTTGGTGTTTTGGCATTTTTATATTGTTCTATAAAATCATCAATTACATATTTTTCAAATTCTTTTTGTGCATCAAATACATAATGTTCTATTCCTAGTTTTTCACAAACATGTTTAGCATCTTGAATTGATTTTTCGTTTTTTTCTTTTTCTTGTTTATTTGCTCCACACCATAATTTCATTGTAGCTCCAATTACTTCATAACCTTGTTTTTGTAACAAGATTGCTGAAACAGAGCTATCAACTCCTCCACTCATTCCAAGCAAAACTCTCTTCATTTTCCACTTCTCACCTCGCCGTCAATTTCCAATCGGAGCATAATCATCAGTAGAAATCCCCTTATCAGAAGAAAAATCTACAAGCTCCATATCAAGTAAATCCTTATATTCTTCATATTTACTATCATCAATATCTGTATTACCCTTAAAACCAATTAAAATTAAGTTCTGTGTAGTTTCTTCATTAACATCTCTAACCTTAAACACTTTCACATCATCAAAAATTTTTCTATATGTACTATACTCATATTTAATAAAATCAGAGTCATCTCCAGTAATTGAAGAAATTATATTTGTAATAACCATTCCATTATCATTTAAAATATTTCTTGCATTTTTCATAGCTTCATAAGTTGTCAATTCAAAAGGTGCATTTTCACCTTTAAAAGCATCAATTAAAATTACATCATATTTATTCTCTGTTGTATTCAAAAAACTTCTTCCATCTTGGTGATAGACTTTTAATCTTTCATTATTAATATCTAAATTGAATTGCTCTACTGCAAGTTCAGTCATTTTTTCGTCAATTTCTGAAACATCAATTGTTTTATCTTCATATTTATCTAAATAATGTGTTGGATATGTATATGCTGCTCCACCTATCATTAGTGTTGATTTGAAGTTTTTTAAATAATAATCTGCTAAATCATAATAGTATAAGTATCTTGCTCCCATTTCTCCTGTTGTTTCATCTATATATGACTCTAATCCATTTTCAACTTGCATTGTTTTATATGTTGTATCATTTGCAGCTACTTGTTTTATTAATATTCTACTGTATTCTGAATCTACATCTTCTATAACATCTGGATTTGCTCTATCATAAATTACTTTTCCTAAACCTTGGAATGCAAATATTGCTATTGCAACTATTGCAATCATCATATAAAATTTTCTTGTTTTATTTTCATATAGCGCAATTGATAGAATTAATAAAACTACTGTTGTTCCAAATACAATTGCTCGTACTCCAAATGTTGGTATTAGGAAAAATCCTGCTAAGAATGTTCCAAATATACTTCCTATTGTTGATAATGATGATGTTCTTCCTGATATTTCCCCTACGTTTGAATATTCTTTATCTCTTAATTTTACTGCAAATGGTGATACTGTTGCCATAACAAAACTTGGTATTCCAAAGATTATTGCTGATGTTACTAATGCAATTAATACTAAGTTATCTGAAATGCTTGCAAAGTTTTTTACTAATACTGTTTCAAATATTGGTATTAGGCTAGTTGTCAAAGCCCCTAATAATATTGTTGTTGATAAGTTGTTTATATTAGGGTCTTTGTCTGCTCTTTTTCCTCCTAACCAGTATCCTATGCTCATGCTAATTAGCATTACTCCTATAATTGTTGTCCATATTAGGTTTGAGCTTCCTACATATGGTGATAAGACTCTTGCTGCTATTAGTTCTAGTATCATTCCTATTGCTCCACATATGAATACTGTGATTTCTAACATATATTTTTTCATCTATTTCAAACCTTTCTTTTTTGTTGGTTATTCTAAATCTAGTTTTATATGAACATCTTTAAGTTGTTGTTCTGATACTTGTGATGGTGCTCTCATTAATAAATCTCTTGCTTTTTTATTTTTTGGAAATGCTATTATTTCTCTTATGTTTTGTGAGTTTGCAATTAGCATTACCATTCTATCTAATCCTGGTGCTGCTCCTGCATGTGGTGGTGTTCCATATTGGAAAGCATTATATAATGCTCCAAATCTATTTTTTACTTCCTCTTCAGTATATCCTGCTATTTCAAATGCTTTAACCATGATTTCTGGATTGTGATTTCTTACCGCTCCTGATGCCATTTCATATCCATTACATACTAAGTCATATTGATACGCAAGTATTTCTAATGGGTCTTTATTTTCCAGTGCCTCTAATCCACCTTGTGGCATTGAGAATGGATTGTGACTAAAGTCAATTGTTCCTTCGTCTGATAATTCATACATTGGAAAATCAACTATAAAACAGAATCTATATACATCTTTTTCTAATAAGTCTAGTCTTTTTCCTAGTTCTATTCTAACTAGCCCTGCTATTTTTTGTGCTTTTTCAAATTCATCTGCTATAAAGAAAATGCTTGAATTTGGTTTTACATCATATTCCTTTTCTAGTTTTTCTTTTATGTCTGGTGTTATAAATTTAGCAATTCCTCCTGCAACTTCTCCTGATTGTTCAAATTTAGTCCATGCTAAACCTTTTGCTCCAACTTCTTCAGTTGTTGCAAATTCTCCCATTTTATCAAAGAATTTCCTTCCTTGTTCTGCACCATTTGGCACAACTATTGCTTTTACTGTTTTTCCTTTAAATGCATTAAAGTCTGAATTTTCAAATAGTTTTGTTACATCTTGTATTATTAATGGATTTCTTAAATCTGGTTTATCTATTCCGTATTTTTCCATTGCTTCTCTATATGGAATACGTATAAATGGTCCTTTATCTACTTTCCAATTTGTGAATTTTTCAAATGTGTATGGTACAACTTCTTCAATTACATTAAATACATCTTCTTGTGTTGCAAAACTCATTTCAAAGTCTAATTGATAGAACTCTCCTGGTGCTCTATCTGCTCTAGGATCTTCATCTCTAAAACATGGTGCTATTTGATAGTATTTATTAAATCCTCCTACCATTAGTAATTGTTTAAATTGTTGTGGTGCTTGTGGAAGTGCATAAAATTCTCCTGGATTTAATCTACTTGGTACTAAATAGTCTCTTGCACCTTCTGGTGATGAGTTTGCAAGTATTGGCGTTTGTATTTCTGTAAATCCTAGTTCATCCATTTTATTTCTTATTGTTTTTATTATCTCTGAACGTAATAAAATGTTTTTGTGTAATTTTTCATTTCTTAAATCTAAAAATCTATATTCTAATCTTAAATCTTCTCTTACTTCTTGGTCTGTATTTATTTCAAATGGAAGTATATTTTTGCATTTTCCTAACACTTCTATTTTACTTGCTTCTACCTCTATTTCTCCTGTCGGAATTTTGTTATTTTTGCTACTTCTTTCCACAACTTTTCCATTTATGTGGATACAGCTTTCTGTTGTATATTCTTTTACTTCTTCTTGTAGTTTTTCGTCATGGATTACTATTTGTGTTATTCCAAATTCGTCTCTTAGGTCTATGAATATCATTCCACCTAAGTCTCTTATTTTTTGAATCCATCCTGCTAACTCTACTTCTTCTCCCACATTTTTTATTGTTAGTTCTCCACATGTCTTTGTTCTGTACATTATCTTCACCTTTTCCTTTTTTTAATATGCAAGTATTATATCACACTAGAAGCCTTAAGTAAATACAAAAATAGCACATTTAATGTGCTATTTTACGCGTAATTAATTTGTTGCAGAATTATTGTTTATTTGGTTATTTTCTAAAGTTTTCATGTATTCTTCTTCCAAATCATCTGATTCATATTCTTGTCTAATTTTTTCTATTTGTTGTGATTGGCTATTATTTTTTTGTGCAGCTTTCATGGACATGACTATTATTGCGCCTATTATTATAATCATTACAATTACTACAAATAGCGCTATCGCTCCATTATCTTTTTTCATATCTTACCACTTCCTATCATATTTATAATATATTTTTTAGTTATTTTTGTCAATAATTATTACCTTGATTTAGTTGAACTTTTATTATTTTAATGTTATCATAAATATGAAGTATTAAAAAGGAGTGCATAATATATGTCTAGGGAATTTGATTTTTACGATAGAACAAGTTTAAAATCATATAATTTAAATGAAAGTATGAGATATCAATTAGATATGCTAGATAGATTAGATGTTTTTACTAGAAAACACTGTGAAAATGTTGCAAGTCTTACATGTAGACTTTGTGAATATCTTCACTGTAAAAAAGGTTTTACTGCATATTGTACAATTTGTGCTTATTTGCATGATATAGGTAAATTGTATATTCCTCCTGAAATTTTGCAAAAGCCTGGTAGATTAACTGATGAAGAATATGAGATAATTAAAACTCATACTACAATAGGTTATCAAATGTGTATGGAAGATTTAAAATTAAGACCTTATGCAGCAGGTCCTTTATATCATCATGAGGCTTTAAACGGCTTAGGCTATCCTAATGGCTTGACTAAAAAGGATATTCCTTATGAAGGTCAGATTATTCGTGTTGCTGATGAGTATGATGCAATTGTTAGTAA
Source organism: uncultured Clostridia bacterium (assembly GCA_944386755.1). Classification (GTDB taxonomy): domain Bacteria; phylum Bacillota; class Clostridia; order TANB77; family CAG-508; genus CAG-269. The sequence goes on from CALXCF010000024.1 coordinate 6,559, forward strand.
GAGACAATATAAATCACATATTGGCATTTCTGATACATTGAAAATATTGATTGAAAATTCTCAGCCTCCTAAAAAAACAGATGCTGAATATAATAATCCTAATTTTAAAGATAAAAGATATGGTAAGAATAATCCTGCTATTGTTAGAACTCTTTTCAAAGTTGTTATTGATGATATCATCTATGAGATTTCTTATACTCAAGATTATGTTGAAGAATTAAAAGATGAATTGAAACGTTTTGAACAAATAAAAAAATATGGCGACAAAATGAATAAAGCTAAAAAGGAAAAAGATAAAAATTATTATTTAGAAGGTATGAAAACTCTTATGAAAAATAATGAAACTCCTGAAAATTATATGGAAATTTATGAAGAATATAAACATGCTTATGAAACTAGAAAAGCTATAATTGAAAATCTTTATAAGGAAATTAAAATTATTAAAAAGTTGAAAGTATAACAGGGATTAAGGGGGACGGTCCTAAAATCCCTGTTTTCTTTTATCTTGATCTTAATAAGCTATTAAAAATAGTATAAAATTTATGAATTTCGAATGCGAATGAAATCATTTTAGAAAATATTAAATTATCCAATAGGAGAATCTCAAACTTGTTTTGAGAGGTGCCTATTGGGTAATTTTAATTTTTCTTAATGATGTAATGTTAGCCGAGAAATGAAATAAATTTTATACTATTTTATAATAGCAAACATAAGAAAATTAAAAACAGGGATTTTAGGACCGTCCCCCTTAATCCCTGCTAAAGTCCAAAGCTGACTCCTAAGGCATTATTTATTCTATTTATAACATTTTCATCATCTATGTGACCTATTCTTTCTTTTAACCTACTTTTATCTATTGTTCTTATTTGCTCTGCTAATACAACTGAATCGCTTTTTAATCCACAGTTTTCCGAGTTCAATTCTATATGTGTTGGTAATTTTGTCTTTCCTGTTTGAGAAGTTATTGCTGCTGCAATTACAGTTGGGCTATACTTATTTCCTAAGTCATTTTGTATTATTAGAACTGGCCTAATTCCACCCTGTTCTGAACCAACTACTGGACTTAAATCTGCATAAAACATATCTCCTCTTTTTATTTGCATATTTTTCACTCCTAATATTTCTGTATTGTCAAGTATATTTCATGCTATTTAAATATTAGCAAAGGTTATTTTATTTCTACCTCATTATATAATATGTAAACTCTATTGTTTTTGTTAGTCCATTCAATTTCTAATTGTGTAGGCAAATTCGTTTTCTTATCTATATAAAGTGTTTTTTTGCAATTATTATTTACATTGTTATTATATGTTGTGTACATTTTTATTTCGTTTTGATTTTCTTCGTAATTTGCTTTACTATCATTTTTATAATCTTCTATAAAACTGCTTAAATCTAAGGAATTAGCTGAAATATATTGATAGTTTTCAATTATACTACTTAAATTAAGTCTGCTATTTTCTAATGTTAATTTGTTCCCTTCTCTTATTATTTTTGTTCCAGCAATATTTGTTGGTTCTATTACTTCTTGTGAGTTTGAATCTTGTGATTGATATTCTTGTTTTATAACATATTGATTTTCATTTTTATTTGATACAACTTTCACATCGATTATTGCGTTGTATGAGCTAATATTTAAAATATTTTCTACAATTTCTTGACTGTTATTAGTATGACCAATTTTTGATTTTTTAGACGCATTTATATAAAAAATTGAAATTAATATAATTAAAAAAATTATGATAGCAAATAGAAAAAACGTTTTCTTTTTCAAGATATTTCCCCCTTATTTACTATCATAATATTTTACAATGTTTTAAAATATTCATCTATGTAATTTATTAATTCATCTTCCTGTTCAATTGTATTTATTTTATTTCTAAATTCACTTGAGTTCTTCAAATTTTTTGTATACCATGCTATGTGTTTTCTAAGTTCTTTTACTGCTATTTCTCCTTTTTCTTTTACTGCTAGATCAATATGTTGTTTTATAACTTCCAATTTTTCTTCATTTGTTGGTTTCGGTAATTTTTCTCCTGTTTTTAAATAATCTATTATTTCTCTAAATATCCATGGATTTCCAAAAGCTCCTCTTCCTATCATTATTCCATCTACATTAGTCTCCTTAAACATTTCAAGAGCTGATTCTTCATCAAAAACATCTCCATTACCTATTACTGGTATTGATACTGCTTCTTTTACTTGTTTAATTATATCCCAATCTGCTTTTCCTGAATAGAATTCGCTTCTTGTTCTTCCATGTACAGTGATTGCTGAGATTCCATTTTGTTCTGCGATTTTAGCTATTTCTACTGCTACAATGTTGTTTTTGTCCCAGCCTTTTCTAATCTTCAATGTTACTGGTTTATCTGAATTTTGTACTACTGCTCTTATTATTTTTTCTGCCTTTTCTAGGTCCAAAAGCAATTTACTGCCATCTCCATTTTTTACTACTTTTGGTGCTGGACATCCCATATTTATATCGACTATATCTGCTAATTCGCTTATATATTTTGATGCGTATCCCATTGTTTCTTCGTCACTTCCAAATATTTGAAAGCTGATTGGTCTTTTTTCTCCTTCTGTATTTAATAACCTTTTTGTTTTTTGGTCATTGTGAAAGATAGCTTTACTACTTGCCATTTCTGTGCACACCATTCCTGCGCCAAATTGTTTGCAAATTATTCGAAAAGGCTGGTTTGTTACGCCAGCCATTGGAGCTAATATTAAGTTATTTTCTAGTTCTACATTTCCTATCTTCAACTTTTTCAAATATTTCATTTAATGCTCCCTTTATTTACTTCACAAAAATAGTTTTTTGTCTTTTACTACTTATATTTAATAAAATTCCTATACATATAAAGTTAGTTATTAATGAACTTCCTCCATAACTTATAAATGGTAAAGGTACCCCAGTTATAGGCAATAACCCCATTACCATACCTACATTTTCTACTACATGAAATAGAAATATTCCTGTAATTCCTGCAGCTATTAATGTCCCTGTTTCGTCTTTTGCTGTTTTTGCAATAAAAAATCCCTTAACTATGAGAACCACATAGCAAATTACTACCGCTGCTGAAACTACAAATCCCATTTCTTCTCCAATTACCGCAAATATGAAGTCTGTTGTTTTAGGATATAAATATCCTAATTGTGTTTGATTTCCTTTGAGTAATCCCATACCTGTTAGTCCGCCTGCTCCAATTGCAATTTTTGACTGAATTATATTATATCCTGCTCCTCTTGGATCTGACTCTGGATTTAGGAATATGTCAATTCTTGTTTTTGCATGTTCTGGTAATATAAAGTTATATATTATTGGGACAGATACCACTATTAGAATGGCTGATACAATAATATATTTTTTATCTATTCCACCTACAATTAACATCATGACTGTTGCAACTATAAATGCTGCTGCTGTTCCATAGTCTGGTTGTTTTATAATTAATAGAATTGGTACTCCTACAACTGCTAGTAGTATGAGTAATCTCGTTATTTTGTTAATATCTTGTTTGTTTCTTTCTTGTATTTTTCTTATAGCAAATGTCAAAAATAGAATTACAAATATTTTTGCAAATTCTCCTGGCTGAAGTGAGAAAGCTCCTATATCAAACCAACTGGTTGCTCCATTTACAGGTGTTGTAAATAGAACTGCAATTAATAATATGATAAATAATCCATATAAAAAAGGTGAAATTTTGACTAAAAAATCATAATCAATTAACATGACTACTATCATTATAACTAAACTGACTCCAAGCCATATACATTGTTTATAAAATTCATCATGTTCTGTTTCCTGAGTTGCAGAAAACAAAGCAACTAGCCCTACAATACTAAGGATAATTGCAATGATTAATATACTCCATTCTATGTTTTTTAACTCTCTTTTTCTCATCAAATCAACTCTTTTTCCTAATTATTCTTCTGTTTTTACTTTTTCTTTCTTTTCATTATTTACTTTTTTTGTTTTATTATTCTTACTTTTTGTTTCTTTATTTTCTTCATTATTTGTTTTTACTTCTTGTTCTGGTTGTTTTGAGTCCTTTTCTTTTTCTTCCTTTAATTTCTTTTTTTCATTATCTTCTTTTTTCTTTTCTTCTGCTTTTGAATTATTTTCTAGAGGTTTATTTTCTGCATTCTCTTTTTTGTTTTTATTTTCAGCTTTTGTATTATTATTTTCTGTTTCTTCTTCATTTTTTTGATTGTTTATTTCTTTGTTATCTGGTTTTTCTTCTTTATTTTTTTCTATATTTTCCTCATTTTGCTTATTTTCTTTTTTATCTACTTTTCTTGCTTCATTTTTGATATTTAATATAGGAATATTTGCATATAAAGCTGGCGCACCATTTGTACCATCTTCATTTTCTTTGTTTGTCAATCTTACATCTATTGCGCTTTCATCTACTTCTATATATTTTTTTATTACTTCTATTATTTCTTGTTTCATAAGTTCAAGAAAATCTGCAGATACATTTGCTCTATCTTGCATTAAAACTAGATGCAATCTTTCTTTTGCTGCATCTTTTGAGTTATTTGCTACATTTTTCTCTTTCTTATTGAATTTCTTTAAAAATTTCACCACGTTTTCGAACATTATTCCTACTTACCCCCAACTGTTATTGTTTTTTGAATAATCTTTTTATTCTTGCAAAAAATCCTTTTTCTCTACCAGGAATAGTTACTTCTATTTTTTCTCCTAATACTCTTTTTGCTATTTCTATATATGCCTTACCTGATGGTGCTCTTTTGTTTTGTATAACTGGTTCTCCTTTATTTGTTTGTGTAATTATATATTCATCATCAGGAACTACACCTATTAGATCTATTGATAATAGGTCCACTATATCATCAACATCCATCATTTCACCTTTTTTGACCATGTTTGGTCTTATTCTATTTATTACTAATTCTGGATTTTTTATTTCTGATGATTCTAATAGTCCTATAATTCTATCTGCATCACGAATAGCAGATATTTCTGCTGTTGTTACTACAATTGCTCTATCTGCTCCTGCAATAGCATTTTTAAATCCTTGTTCTATTCCTGCAGGACAGTCAATTAATATGTAATCAAATTCTTCTTTTAGTTTTCCAACTAATTCTCTCATTTGTTCTTCATTAACTGCACTTTTATCCCTTGTTTGAGCTGCTGGTAGTAGGTATAATTCTTTAAATCTTTTGTCTTTTATTAAGGCTTGTCTTAATTTACATTTTCCTTCTACAACGTCTACTATGTCATATACTATTCTATTTTCTAGTCCCATTACAACGTCTAAGTTACGAAGCCCTATGTCTGTATCTACTAATGCTACTTTTTTTCCTTCTAGTGCTAAACTTGAACCTAAATTTGCTGTTGTTGTTGTTTTTCCTACTCCACCTTTTCCTGATGTTATTACTATTACTTCTCCCATAATTTTTATTCTCCTCCTTAGGATTTTAAAACACTTATTCTAACGTTTTTATCATACAATGAAAATGTAAAAAAGTCAATGAATTTTGTGTGAAAATTACAAAATTATTTCTGAATTGTTACAATTTCGTTACATTGTTCTCTATTATTTTTTGAGTTATAGGAAATGCAATTTCCTATAACTCAAAAAAAGCAAATAGTTAATATTTTTATATTTTCTATTTGCTTTACCTCTTTTTATGGTTTTAGTGCTGTAATTGGTAAAATATAAATACCTGTTTCTGGGTCTTTAGCTATAATATCTGTAAAACCAACTATAATGCACATAAACTTTGGTTTTTTGACCATATTATTATATAAATTTAATAAACTTTTTTTTGCATCTTCTACTTCTTTATATCCTAATTTTATTTCTACTACCGCATATTCTCCATCACTAAATTCTAAAATTGAATCAGCTTCTAAACCTGTAACATTATCCCTAAAATGATATAATTTACCATCTAGATATTCCATGTATATTCTTAGATCTCTTTCAACTAATGCTTCAAACATAAATCCAAATGTTCTAGGAGAATCTATTAATTTATCTCTAGTTAAATCTAAGCAACTACATGCAAGTGATGGATCTGTAAAGTGTCTTTTTACTGCTTTTCCTAATCTATCTGGTGACCTATAATTTTCACTGTATGCATTTTGATTTTCTGTTATATGAAGCCTATTTAAAACATCTAAATAGTCATCAATAGTCATTCTGCTTTCAATAATTTCTTTTTCATTATTACATTGCTCTATATCTCTTAATAATGTATTTTTATTTGCAATTGTTGATTCATTTCTCGCTAAACTTTTAAGTAGCATTGTCATTTTGTTTTTATCTCTTTTTTTATCATCATGAATATCTTTGTCTAAAATTGCTTCAATATAACTTTTAGGTATTATTCCAGCCTTATCTTCTGGTGTTTTTAGGTTTGAAGGCCATCCTCCACGTATAATTAAATTCGCTAATTTTTGTAATGTTATTTTATCATTTAATCCGTTTTTAAAAATCCCATTTTTCATATCTTGTATAGATACATTGCCTGTAGAATCTCCTGACTCATATAAGCTCATAGTATGCATTTGTATTTTACCTATTCTTCCTGCACCAGAATGATGTATTTTTTCCTTCTGTTCTTTATCTGTTAATTTAGTAGAACAAGTTAAAATATAATTTCCTTTTTTAGTAGTTTCATCACATTTTCTTCTAACTGCATCCCATATCTCTGGTATTAAGTTCCATTCATCAATTAATTCTGGTCTTTCTTCTTCTAAAATTAAATCTAAACTTAATTTTGCTTTTTCTTTAATTTCATCTTCATCTAAAAGTACCTTGCTATTTGCATGATTTAAAGATGCCCATGTTTTACCGCACCATTTTGGCCCTTCAATACTTACTGCACCAAAAATCTCTAAGTATTCTTCTATTTTTTTATCAACTAATCTATCTATATATTCTTCTTTTCTTAACGACATATATTTCACTCCTTTACAAGTATATTTTACTATATATTTTATATTTTTTCAATATTGAATATACATTTTTTAATGAATTTGATATGCATTTTTTAACTTTTTTAATATGTATTTTTTAAAAGACTTGATATATACTTTCTAATATATATCAAGTCTTTGGCATTTTATATTCTAAAAGATATTTTTCATTTAGTATAAAATTTTTCAAGTATCTAAATTTTTCATCATATATTAAAATATAGTTGAGCGAAATCCTGTACGACAATCACTGTTAAATTGATTGCCTACACTTCGTTTACAAGATGAATATTCTGATCCAATGCGATTGAATGATCCTCCCCTAGCTATAAGCATGTTATCAATATTAGTACTTTTTTCTAAAGTACTTTCATATACATTACCTGATATGTCATATATATTCATCTTCATGTTTCTTTCTGTTGCTCCTGTTGATAATAATACTCCATTTCCTGCTATTTCATATGCTGCTTTTGTATAATTTTCTGAAGTATCTTCCCAGTTTTCTACAATAGTATTATTATAAATTACATATTTATTTCCTTCTGCTACTGGAAATTCCACATTCCTATAATTTCCCCACGAACTTGAATCCTCTTTCAAATCTGCAACTGATACTCCCTTTGTTTCTAGAAATTTCATTACTAAATCCCATTGTATTCCAAACATTAAGCTACTTGTTTTTTCTCCAGAGTCCATGTCTGTTGCTAATTTTTGTGCTTGTGCTACTGTTACATAGTTGTATGGATACATTCCTTCTTTGCTTACTGGCTCTCTTGCTCCGTTGTCACTTGCTGTTACATATGTTTCTGCTCCAATTTCATATTGACTTATATAAAAGCCTCCATTTACAAATATACTTGAATACATTGCATTTTTTAAGTCATTATATTCTCGCTCACTTGCTATTCCACATCCTTCATACCATGTGTCTGAATAGTCTTCATTTCCTTCTTTGTATTCTTTTGTATATTCTTGCAAATCTTCTTCTATATGCTCATAGTCTGTTCTTGATGCTGCTGTTACAAATACACTTTTTGGTACTTCTATCCACACATATCTATCATCTGTTGTTGCGTTTCTTATTACTAATCCTTCATCTATTGTATTTTTTCCATTTTCTTCACTTACTTGGAATCCTTTTGGTATATATGCTGTGTCTCCATTTTTGTCTGTGTATGTTCCTTCTTCATCATATGTTGGTGACCATTTTTCTTCTAAGTTTATGTATAGAGCTACTCTAAAACCAATGCGAGGACTGCTGTTGGATGGATAACCATCACTACGGTAAGAAGTAGGGTTAGTAGAACCTAAATGGTTGTAACTACCTCCTCGAATAGCTCGACCATAAGTGTATGAACATTCCATGGTCCATTCAAATACATTTCCTGCTAAATCATATATATTTTTTACTTTATTTTTCCCACCATCTACATCAATTCCTGTTCGATGTGTTTCATTTCCACTTACATTATAACTGTACCAGCCCATTCCTATGCTATCTTGTACGTATTTTCCTCCTGTCTGATTTGGTACATCTTGCATCCATCTCATTATTGCATCCCATTGTACCCCATATATTAATGTACTTGTTACACTATCTCCTTTTTCTTCTGTGTACATACCTCTTGCTACTTCTACTGCTCCTCCTGTTTCATCTGTCATGTCATTAGAATCTGACCAACCTATGTTATTATATACATTTGCTCCTTTTTTACTTACTACTTCTCCTCTTTTTCCTGTTCCGCTACTAGCTGTCGTTCCTGCTTCATATCTTCCTACATAAAATCCTTTATTCTCTTTTACACTTTTATACATTTTTTCTACTTCTGTATCTTCCATTATTCCATCTGATGTTAGCTCATAAAAATTGCCTGTACTTAATTCATCTGATACAAATGTTCCAGACCACCATTTTTGTTCTTCTGTTCCAAAATGTTCTCTTTTAAAATCATCAAAATTTTCTACTGGCACCCATACAAATTGATTTCCTTGCTTTGAATTATCTAGGTCATCTCCTTGTACATCTGATATTACTAACCCCTCATCTTTTGTTCCACCTACATAGTAAAATCCTTCTGGTATTTTTACTCCATCAAAATATCTTAAATTAATAGCTACTTTGTCCACATCTTCTGATGTATAATCTGTGTAAAACATCTCATTATCTAGTTGTATTCCTGCTACATAGAATACATTTTGGCTTGTTTCATTTATAATATATATATCTTCATATTGACTTGCTTCATCTTCTGTTGTTGCATCTGATATATTTTTATAATCTTCACCATAGTTTAGTGTTAAATTTTCTAATTCTTTTAAGTCTATTATATAAAAGTCTCCTATATCTATATTTTCGCTTATTACACCTGAATTTTCAATTCTTTCTATGTTTTCTTCATTTGTATATTTTAGCTTTGCTGGTATTTTTCCATTTTCTGCATAATAGTTATTTACCATTTCTCTCAAATTTTCTACATCATTTTGCATTTCTTGTAAATTTCCTACTCCTAAGCTGTCTCGTACATTGTATATTATTACTCCTGTTAATATTAATAGTACTGTTATAACTATTGTTAGCGATACTAATGTAACACCTTTATTTTTACTCATAACTTTTTTCATCATTAGCGTCTCTCCTATCTTCTTTTCTTTAGTATAGTTTACTATTTATTTTAATTATTTTCAATACTTTTTTCGAGTAATTTATAAATTTCAATTTTCCTTTTATATTTTATATCTTCTATTATATACATCATCCACAATACTATAACTATCAAAAATATTGCTATATTTTCAATCATATATATTAGAATACTAGATATGAAAGTCACTATTATTAATGTAACAAAAGATATATTATTTATATATTTTTCTGATTTTCTCTTTCCATATGTAATATGTAAAATGCTTTTTACTACTCTTCCACCATCAAGCGGATAAATTGGTATTAGGTTAAATATTATTATTAAAATGTTTGAATACATTATCATTAGTTTCGTAAAAATTTCTAGTGGTAAGTTTATCGCCGCCAAAATAATTAATAAATTAGTTATTGGTCCTGCTAATGCAACAAATATCTTTTTTATTTCTAACTTATTTCCTTTTCCTATTTTGATATTGTAGTCTTTTGGAAATAGTTTAAATGAAACACTTACTCCATATGGTTTTATTTCTAGTTTTTCTGGTCTCATACCACATAAAAGTCCAGCAAGTAGATGTCCTAATTCATGTATTAATGCAAATATCATTATTAATGTATATATATGTATCTGTTTTGTAAAGTAAAATATTATTACAAACAGAAAAATTTTTAAATCTATTTTAAATTTCATAACATCAATCCTTTATTTTTTATTTTTTAATATTTAAGTTATTTTGTTATATAAGAATTACGACCTATAATTCCAGGATTGATTGAGGGTTAACTGTTCTTTCAGAATATCTAATTTCAAAATGCAAGTGAGGTCCTGTTGAATTTCCGGTAGTTCCTACTTCAGCAATTTCTTGTCCTTGAGTTACTATATCCCCTTGTTTTACAAATAACTGGTTACAATGGGCATATATTATACTTACTTCTCCTATTTGCACTTTTATATGTTTTCCATAATCGCCTTCTTCAGATACTAAAACAACTTCTCCTTCAGTTGCTGATTTTATTTTTGTTCCCATTGGTGCTGCTATGTCTGTTCCTGTATGGTCTTTTGGTACATTTCCTGTTGCGTTATCTCTTCTTCCATATGATGAGCTAATTGTGCCTTCTACTGGTTTTACGAATGTTGTTGTATTTTTTACATTTTGTATGTCTTGTTCTTCTTGTGATAGTTCTGCATTTTGTTCTTGTTCACTGATTACTGCATCTTGTTCTGTTTCTTCAGTTGTTGCTCCTCCTATTCCATTTTCTTCATTTTCAGTTTGATTTTCTACTTGTGTATTCTCTGTTTGTTCTTGTCCTTCTTCTTGAGTTGTTATTGCTTGAAACCATGTTTGAATTTGACTTTTAGCATTTTGATATAGTTCTCCGAAGTTTGTATCATATGATAATATTTCATTTGCTTTTTTTATAAAATCTTCTGAAAATACATATTTGTTATTATAAATTGCGTATATTACAAGATATATAGAAATGCAAACTAATATCTGTATAATCATCTTTTTTAATAATTTTATATCTTTTTTCTGAGTATTGTTTACATTTACTTTTGTAATAGGTCTATTTTCTCCTTGCCTTCTTTTTTCATATATTTCTTCGGCTCGTCTTATTCTTTCTTCTACACTTATTGCTCTTTCCACCATAAAAACCTCCATTCGAGCAATTTTTTTGCTCTTACAAAAATTTTAACCTCATAATTGCGATAATGAAAGAGGTTTTTATTAGCCATCTCAAATTTTCTTTAGAAAATTTGAGGGCGATAGCGATTGTAGCATTAATGTGAAAACTTGTTTTCACATTAAAACACCTCTTCCTTTGTTTTTTCTTTTAATCTATATGATAGAAAGAGATGTTTTATGAATGTATTTAATTATATTTTGTTATTTTACCATTAATAGTAATGCTTGTAAAAATATTATTATGCTTGATATATATGCATAATTTTTTAATCTGCGGACTTTTTTTGTTTGTTCTATTTTGCTTCTTTTATTTTTTTGGTTTTTTTCTTCTATTTTATTGATATATGATGATATTATCATTTCCGCTTCTTTTACTACGAATTCTTTTTTTGTGTTGTTTGTTTTTGTTACTTCTTTTTCATTTCTTTTTTCTTTATCTATTTTTTCTAATTTCTTTACTTTTTTATTTGATTTTAAGATTACTATCGCTTCTTCTATTAAGTTTGATGGTAGATTTTTTAATACTACCATGTTTTTTAGTTTGCTTTCTTCCATCGTATCCTCCTCATTATTTTTCTGTTTTTAATAGTTTTTCCATTTTTTTGGGGTTTATACAATATTTATTTTTTGATATAATTTTATGGTAGGTGATGTATATGAAAAAATTAAAAATTCAAAAATCTTCAAAAGCGAATGATACTGTAACAAGAACGATTCGTATGAATGGAGAAACTTTTGATAAAATAAGTGAATTGTCAAAAGAAAATAAATTGAGTTTTAATAATGTTATAAATCAGATTATTGAATATGGTTTATCTAATTTGGAAGAATAAAAACTTTTTATATAATTCACTTGATTAAAATATTATAGAAAAAATACATTTGACAAAAATGGAAAAAGTGTGTATAATAATTATAGAAAATGAGAAACCACTTTGTGGTTGCCGAGAAGAATAAAATAACCATTCAACCCATCAAAGCAGAATGGTTATTTTTTATTGCCTATGTATTAAGTACAAGATGATGATTACTAAGGCAAAATTTATGATAGTTACACCTACTAATCCAAAGAAAAGTAGTTTGATGATTACTAATAAAACTGATTCTACCATAGCACCACCCCCCAGTTGTCAATCTCACGAGCTAAAAGCTGTGGAATAAATATGTACACATCAAAGAGTTAAAGGTGGCAACACACTCCGCTTTATTCTCATTTTCTATATTGATAGTATAGTACATTTTTACTGATTTGTCTGGTGGTAAAACAAATTTTAATAAAAAACTCCAAAGTTTACTAATTAACATTTTAAAATATTAACCAATAAATCTTGGAAGTTTATTGTCCTATGAATATTTCATTTATTGCTTTGGTTGCTGATTTTCCACTTTTTTCTATGCCTATTTTCATAGAGTTTATAGCCTTGTTAATTTAAAAGTATTTTCTCAAGGTCCGTCCCCTAATCCCTGTTTTTAGGGATTTTTAGGACCGTCCCTAAATCCCTACCTAAATCCCTATGCCGATTTTAATTCTAAGCGTAGCTTGTCAGCTATCATCGCTATAAATTCCGAATTTGTAGGTTTCCCCTTGCTTGCTGATATTGTGTAGCCGAAAATACTTTCAACTGCTTCTTGTTGGCCTCTTCCCCATGCAACTTCTATTGCATGTCGGATTGCACGCTCTACTCTTGATGGAGTAGTATTGTATTTAGCTGCTATTTTAGGATATAGGCTTTTTGTAATTTGATTAATCACGTCTATGTCATTGACAACCATCATTATTGCTTCTCTTAAATATTGATATCCTTTAATATGTGCTGGGACTCCAACTTCATGGATGATATTTGTTACAAGTGCTTCAAGGTTTTCTTCTTTTTTACTTTCATCCATTGATAATTCTATGTACTGTGGTTTTATTTCTCTTGTGATAAAATAATTTGATGTTTGGTTTGGTTGATGGTATTTTATTTCTTTTATTCTTTTTATTAATAGTTCTATGTCAAATGGCTTTACAACATAGTATTCTGCTCCTAAAGATATTGCTTTTTGTGTAATTTTATCTTGTCCAACTGCTGATAGCATGATACATACTGGTTTTTTTGATGTTTCCATCTCATTAACTTTTTCTAATACCCCTAATCCATCTAGATGTGGCATTATTACATCTAATAATACTATATCCGGATTATTTTTTGCTATCATCTCTACTGCTTCATTGCCGTCCTTTGCTGTGCTAATAACTTCCATATCATCTTGGTTATTGATGTATGAAGATAACGTTCTGCTAAAATCCTGATTATCGTCTGCGATTAAGACTCTTGTTTTTTCTTTCATCTTTTTTCACCCTACTTTCCTTACAACGCAATTATATTCTTTAGTTCGAGGAAAAGCAATAATTTTTTGGTAATTTCTTCCAAAAGTTTATGAAAGATGTTTTATTCTATGCTTTTTGTGATATATTTTATAGATAATTCTTGTATATTCTTTAAACTAATCTTTTTTCCTTCATAATCTTTCATTAATTTTTCTTTTATATTAAATTCTAATGAAATTGTACATTCAATATATTCTTGATATTCTGCTTTTATGATGTTAATTTTATTTTTTTTACAGTAATATTTAAAATTTTCAAATTCATTATAATCTAATTCTACTTGTAATTCTTGTCCTAAACATTTTGTTACTTTTTTAGCTTCTTCAATTGCCTTTAATACACTACCAGAATATGCTCTGACTAATCCACCTGTACCTAATAATATTCCTCCAAAGTATCTTGTGACAATTATTAGTACATTTGCTAAATTGTTTTTTTGCAAAATAGATAACATTGGTTGTCCTGCTGTTCCTGATGGTTCTCCATCATCACTTGATTTTTCTATAATTTGACCTTTTTCTATTACTCTATATGCTATGCAATTGTGTTTTGCATCAAAATATTTTTTCTTTGTCTGTTTTATGATATTTTCTGCTTCTTCAACATTTTCTATATAAAATAGGTTTGCTATGAATTTTGACTTTTTTTCTGTAATTTCTGTTTGTACATTTTCTTCAATTGTAATAAATTCTTCCATTTACCTAACTACCTCATTGTTTCTTATTTATTATACTAGTTTAGCAATTTCCTGCCGTGTATCCTGTTGAATATGCTATTTGCAAGTTAAATCCTCCTGTGTAGCTATCTACATCTATAATCTCTCCTGCAAAATATAGTCCTTTAACTATTTTTGATTCCATTGTCTTTGGATTTATTTCTTTTGTTGAAACTCCTCCACTTGTTATTATTGCTTCTTCTATTGGTCTGAATCCTTTTACTTCAATTTCAAAATTTTTTAATAAATGAACTAATTTTTTTCTTTCTTCTCTGGTTATTTCATTTACTTTCTTATTTTCTTTTATCTTACTCTTTTTTATTATTACTGGAATTATCTTTTGAGGTAATAATTTGCCTAAGCTGTTTTTAAATTGTTTGTTTTTTAATTCATTAAAATCTCTTAATATTCTTTCTTCTAATTTTTCTTCACTTAACGCTGGTTTTAAATCTATTTTTAATATAATTTTCTTGTTTTTCATCTTTTCTAAGTTGCTTTTGTATCTTGTTAGATGTGCTGATGCACTTAGTATTATTGGTCCTGAAACTCCAAAGTGTGTAAATATCATTTCTCCGAAATCTTCATATATTTTTTTATTTTTTTCGATATCTGTTATGGTTATTGCAACATTTTTTAGTGTTAATCCTTGTAATTCTTTACATGTTGCTAAATCATACGTTTCTAAAGGTATTAATGATGGCCTAAGTTCTGTAATTGTATGTCCTACTTTTTTTGCTAATATGTATCCATCTCCTGTTGATCCTGTTAATGGATAACTTTTTCCTCCTGTTGCTAGAATTACTTTATCTGCTTTTTCAATTTTCTCTGAAACACCATTTGTAGTTTTTACACCTACAATTATTTCACTAACTATTAGCTCTGTTACTTTTGTATTATATTCTATATTTACGTTTTGTTCTTTTAGTTTTTTAGTAAAACATTTTAAGACATCTAATGATTTGTCTGTAACTGGAAATATTCTGTTTCCTCTTTCTTCTTTTACTTCTAAACCTTGTTCTTTTAAAAATTTTATTATATCTTGGTTTGTAAAATTTTGAAAACAACTATATAAGAATTTCCCATTTGTTGGTGTATTTTCAATAAATTTGGACATATCTAAAGAAGATGTAATATTACATCTTCCTTTTCCTGTTATTAATAATTTTCTTCCAAGTGTCGGCATTTTTTCAATTAGTGTTACTTGATGTCCTTTTTGGCTTGCAGTTATTGCCGACATCATTCCTGCTGGCCCTCCACCTATTACTATTACTTTCATTTTTCACTCACATTCTCGCTATTCTTTACTATCATTTTTCTTCGTTGTTGATTTTTTTGTTGCCTTCTTTGTTGTTGCCTTTGTTGTCTTTTTACTTGCAGTTTTTTTACTATCTGTTTTTTTATTTTCTGAATTTTTTGTATTTGTCTTTTTGTCTGTTTCCTTTTTTGTAGTTTTTTTGTTTTCTTGTTCTTTATTTTCTTCTTGTTTCTCTTTTTCTTCTTGCTTCTCTTCTTTAATTTCATCTTTTTTATCTTCTGGTCCGTCTCCATTTAGATAACCTATATTATTTGCTTGTGCTTCTTTTATATATTGGTCTAAATTATCTTCAAAGAAGAATTCAATTCCCGGATCATTTTCATCTTCTTTTTTTGCTTCATTTTCTTGTGATTCATTCACCTTATTATTTTCATTTTTTTCTTCTATGTTCTCTACTTTTGCTTTTTCTATTACTTCTTGTTCTTTGTTTTCTTTTTCACTTTCATCTGGTTCATCAAAGAAAAACTCTATATCATCTTCTTTTTCTATTTTTTGCTCTTCTTTGTAATCACTCTCTGTTTTTTCACTCTTGATATTCTCATCTTCTACAGTGTCTTTTTCCTCTTCTTCAGAATCAAGTGGCAAAATGATACTATCCTCTGAATCTTTTTGTTCCTGTTTAAAAATGTCTACATATTCTTCTTTTTCTTTTTTGATTTGTTTGTTTTTGTTCTTCATTTCTTGCATTGCTACTTTAGATGCTTCTTTTCTTTCTTTTTCAATTCTTCTTTCTTCTGCCCTTTGGCTACTACCACTAAATATTAATATCGCAAATATTAATATAATTAAAACTAATAAAACAATTACTACACCCATTTTTTATCCTCCGTTCTAATTTTTTTATTATTATATATCAAATTTATATATTTTTCTATCTTTATTCAATATTTTTTTAATTATTTTCCATAAATTCAACAGCTTTCATTATTCCTAATTTTCCATATTCATATGTTAATCCACCTTGCATGTATGCAATGTATGGTTCTCTTATTGGTCCATCACAACTAAGTTCTATTGTTGAGCCTTGTGTGAATGTTCCGGCAGCCATAATTACTTTATCTTCATATCCTCCCATATCTCCTGGGTATGGAATTATATCTGAATCGATTGGAGAACCGCTTTGAATTCCTTGACAAAATTTAATTAGTTTATCTTCTTCTCCTAAATGTATAGTTTGAACTATATCTGCCCTTTTCTCATTATATTTTGGTTCTACATTGTATCCTAGTTTTTCTAACATACAACTTGCAAATACTGCTGTTTTTAAGCTACTTGCAACAACACTTGGTGCAAAAAATATTCCTTTTATAAATAACGGATTTTGATTTAATGATGGCCCTATTTCTTTTCCAATTCCTGGTGCTGTTAATCTTTCTGCACATAGCTCTATTAATTTTTTCTTTCCAGAAATGTATGCACCAGATGTTGCAATTCCTGCTCCTAAATTTTTCATTAGAGATCCTACTATAATGTCTGCTCCTACTTCAGTTGGTTCTTTTTCTTCTACAAATTCTCCATAACAGTTATCTACCATTATTATTACATCTGTATTTACTTTTCTAATTTCTTTTATTATTTTTTCTATTTTATCAATATTTATACTTTTTCTTGTTGAATATCCTCTTGACCTTTGGATTTCCACAAGTTTTACATTTTTTGTGGATAATCTTTCTTTTATTTTCTCATAGTCAAAGTCATTATTTACTAAATCTATTTGTTCATAGTTTATGCCATATGCTTTTAATGAACTATCACTTTTCTCTTTTCCTATTCCTATTACTGTTTGTAATGTGTCATATGGCTCTCCTGAAATACTTAGCATTGTATCATTTGGACGTAGTAGTGCTGATAATGTTACTGCTAATGCATGTGTTCCTGAAATTAGTTGTGCTCTAACTAAACTGTCTTCTGTTTTGAATATGTAACTATATATTTCTTCTATTTTGTCTCTTCCTGGCTCATCTATTCCATATCCTGTATATGAATTTAAATGTTGTTCTTGTAAATGGCACTTTTGGAATGCGTCTAATACTTTTTTGCTGTTTATCTCACATATTTTGTCTATTTCTTTTACTATTGGTGATATTTCTATTTCTACTTTTTCTTTTAGTTCTTGTAAGGTTTGTTTCATTATAAATCTCATTCCTTCCTTTGGTCAGTTTGGGGACAGGTTCGGACTGACCATTTTTGGTTAATTGGTACCTGTCCCCAATTAGCCATTTTTGGTTACTTTGGGGACGCCACTTTATTTTTTCTATTTTTGTCCTGCTTATTATTTTACAACAGTTTCTCTGTTTTTTCAAGAAATTGAGTGCTTTAATATATTTAATTTTCTTTATTTCTATATATTTTTAATTTGCAACTAAACAAATTTGCATACAATTTAAAAATTGAGAATGTATTTAAGATTAATACTTTCTCAATTTTTTTATTATGCTAATTGTTATTTCACAAATTATGTTTCACTATCTTTTAGGTCTGTCCCTTTTTGGTTAATTTTGAAACGATTTGGCACGTCCCTAAATAACGAATTTCTTAATTAAGATTATTCCTCCTGCTATTGTTATTAGAACTATTCCTCCTAACAT
>CALXCF010000025.1 GCA_944386755.1 uncultured Clostridia bacterium
CTGTACAATACAGAGTTCATTCCCAAGTTGCCTAGTACCTAATCAAAAAATGTCCAATTTTTTGGGTTCAGTACATTATTTTTCCTCTTTTTTTCTATTTTTTTGTTTCATTTCAAATTCTTCCCAAGATTTACTAAACACATGATTTGCAAAAGAATCTCTTAATCCTGTAATTTGTTTTAATCTAATAATTTCATCAAGTTCCATTCCCAAATGCTTTGAAATTTCTTCTTCAGTCCATCCATTTTGTGTTAGAGTGATTACTATATGTGACATATCAATAATCTGATGTGTTCCTCTTGCTCTATTGTGTCTTATAGTACTTGCCATTCTATTTTCTAAGTCCTTATCAATTGTAACTATTGGAATTTGTTTTAAATGAAAATACTCTTTAGCACATCTATATCTGTGAAATCCATCAACTACTATGTATATGTCTTTATCTTTGTCATAATATGTTACTATTGGTTGTGTATAACCATCTTCTTCAATTGAATGTTTTAAAAGTCTCATTTCAGGTGGTGCAACTTTATTCGGGTTGTAATCATTTGCCACTACCTTGTCTATATCTACCATTTTTACATTTAATACTGGAAATTCTATTTTACATTCGTTATCTCCTTTATTTTCACTCTTTTTTCTTGCCATTTTGCATTCAATCCTTCCCTTTGTCGCACTTAAATAAGATACGTTTTTGTTATACTATTATTGTTTTATTTTTAACTTAATTTTTTCTCTTCTTTTTGTTCAGTAAAAATTGTTACAAAGTTTTTAAAATTATCATCATTATTCAAAATAAATCCACATCTTTCATATAAATCTTTATAGGTGTTTGTTACAATGCTAGTTGTGATTTTATTTTCTTTTTTTACTCTTTCTAGTAATTTTTCTAGATATTCTTGCTTTGTTGTGTATAAATTTTTTATAGTATTTTTTTGTATTGATATAAATGCTACTACTTTTTCTCCATCTTTATATATGTACCATAATTTATCTGGATCATCATAAATTCTGTCATTTGTTTGTCTTTGAACTAATCGAGATCCAAAAAATTTTCCCATATATTCATAAAATTTTTCATCTTTATTTGTTAATTTTAATATCATATTACTTTTTCCTTTCTTTTATTTTTAACCACATTGTTCTTGAATTATTTTTTGTAATGTCTTATCATCTGTTTTTGTATTTTTATTTAATAGATTATCCCATTTATGTATCATTCTATATAATTCTTGATCATCATTTTTGGTTTGTGCGAATGATAATCTTCTTAAATAGAAATCATTTTTTTCTATTGCTCTTGCGATTCTTCTCCAAGATATTGCTTTTTTCTGGTTTTCCAATTTTAAATCTGCTGTATCTGGTATATCTTTAATCTCTATTCCATACTTATTTTTGTGCCATATCATAAATTTCTTTATCTTTTTATAATAATGTCTCATTAAATCATTATTATATATTCCAATACTTTCTAATAAGAATATAGTATATTCTTGCCATGACATAAATTCTGGTTTACACGATTTTATATTTCCCAATGCTGTTGTTTTACAATAAATATTTCCGAAATTTACTCCGTTTACTCTATTTAAAACCTTTCCCCATGTTTCATATTCTAATGCTTTAAATTGGTCTAATCCATTTTTTTGGTCATCTCCATATGGTTGGCATAGTCTTTGCTCATATATACTAACACCATTTTTATACATTAATTCATATATGTAGTTAAATTTTAAATTTAGTTTACTAACTGCTCCCCAGATGTCTTCTGTTCTCCAATCATATATTGGATAAAAATTATATACATCTACATGTTTTTCGTTGTGTTTTAATTTAGTTGTCCATTGATAATTGTTAAAAGTTGCTTTTCTATCTTTAAATACAATTGTTCTAAATCTGTTTAAACTTTCATCTGTTCTTATTCCTACTCCACATGCTACTTTATCATTGTATTTTTCTTGATACCATTCTGCAAATTGTACCATGAATTCCTCAAATTCTTCTCCTTTTTTAAACCAAGGAAATGGGCAATTGTCTATATTTATTGCATCTTTCGGCATATCTCTAACCCAAAGATGTTTACTTTCTTCTTCCCAACATATCCATTTAGGTTGTAAAACTGAAATTGCGTTTCTTAAAGCTATTGGTAATGCAATATGATAAAAATCTCTGATTTGTGATAATTGTTTTAATTCTTCAACATGTTCGATTGTATATTTGTATTGAGCTTCTAAATCTATGTATAAGACATCAAATTTTTTGTTCAATTTTTTTGCTACCATATTGGCTAATTGAACCATTACTGAACTATCTTTTCCTCCACTGACACTAAAATATATATTATCAAAATTGTTAAACATTATTTCTAATCTTTCAAATGCTGCATCTAAGACGTTTTTTTCTAGATAAATTTTTGCCATGATTTCAGTCCTTCTTTCTTTTCTTTCCAGATTATAACAAATTTGTAATATTTTGGCAAGTTTTGTCTAAGAAAAATTTTGGGGACATGCCAAATTGAGCAAAAAGTGCATAAAAGGGACAGACTAATATATTTTTCTTTATCTTTAAACAAATTTCATAATGCATATTATTCTATTTTATTACATTACTATTTTAATGTTTTAATTAAAAAAGGTCTGTCCCTTTTATGCACTTTTTGCTCAATTTGGCATGTCCCTAAAAGACGAAAAAAAGAGACTATTTCTAGTCTCTTCCTATGAATTCATATATTTATATGGTTTTTAATTTTTTATTTTTTGTTTACTAAATCTTTTAATGCTTTACCAGCTTTGAATACTGGAGCTTTAGATGCAGGTATTTTGATTTCTTCTTTAGTTTGTGGGTTTCTACCTTTTCTAGCTGCTCTTTTTCTTACTTCAAAAGATCCAAATCCAACTAATTGAACTTTGTCTCCTTTTTTAAGTGCATCTGTTACAACGTCAACAAAAGCGTTTACTGATGCTTCAGCTGCTTTTTTTGTTTCACCTGTTTTTGCAGCTACTGCTGCGATTAATTCAGCTTTGTTCATTTTTTATACCTCCTATAAGAATTAAGTTTATGTACTTTTATCACATGATTGCAATAAATGTACTACTATTTAATTAAATTCGCCAAAAATACTGAAAATCCTTCTTTTTTTCTTATTTTTTTAATATATTTTTAGTTTTTCCAATATTTTGCAAAATTTGTTTCCATATGGTAACATCAATAGTTCTTCTTTTGAAAATACTTTTAAAGCTATGATTGATATTCCATATATAATCACTGCTGAGATTATTGCTATTATTGTAGCCAAATTTTGAATTATTATTCCAGATAATGTTGTATAAATAAAATATGAGCAAATTCCCATTATCGCAACAGCTATTATTGGTTTAATTACAAATTGTGAAAATGTTAAATTCAATTTTATATTTTTTCTTAATGCTGTTATTGCTATGCTAAATGCCACTGCATGACATGCCACAGATGCCCAGGCTGCTCCATTTACTCCAATCTCAGGAATTGGTACTAATATTAGGTTCAATATTAGTTTTACTATTACTCCGGCATCCGCAGAGATATTGCTGGTATTGCTAATTTTCCATATCCTTGCAAAGCTCCATTTATTGTTTGATCTAAAATTGTAAAAATTATTGTTAAAGAACTAATTTGTAGTACTGTTGCTCCTGCACTAGCATTCGGAAATAGCAAGTTTAGGATTGGTCCTGCAAATATACACATTCCTACTGTACAAGGCAATCCTATTAACATTGATGTTAATAGTGAAAAAGATGTTTTTTGTGTAATTGTTTTTTTATCTTTTTTAGCTTTAGCCGCTGATATTGCTGGTACTAATGCTGTTGAAAATGCTACATTTATTGATAATGGTAAACTCGTTAGAGTATCAACTTTTCCTCCTAAAATACCATATTGTGCAACAGCCATTTCATCTGACATAAATTCTTTTAAACTTCTTACAACTGTAAATGAATCTATATTTTTATTTAGTGATGACATTATTGCTGTTAATGCTATTGGGATTGATACTAATAGTATTTTCTTTATTATAGTCCTTATTCTTTCATATTTGAAATTAACTGTTGATTTTATTTCTGTTGCTATTTCTCTTCTTTTTGTTTTATAGTATAAATACAAATATCCAAAACCAGCAAATGTTGCAAGTGTTGTTGCAAGTGTTGCTCCTCCTGCCATCCATTCTGTTGAAACATTTGAGATAATTGCTACAATTTCTACTAATATAATTGTTAGAGTTGTTTTAAATATTTGTTCTATAGTTTGTGACCTTGCTGTTGCCTTTATTTCTTGCCTTGCATTAAAATATCCTCTCATAACTGATGATATGGCAACAAAGAAAATTGCTGGTGATAATGCAACTAATGTCATTTCTGCTTCTGGTATTTGTAGCCAATAATTTGCTATCATGTGTGCACCAAAAAATAGCATCAAACTTCCTACTATACCAATCATTGCAAATGTTGCAAAAGCTATTTTGAAAATCCTATGTGCACCTTTATGATCTCCGCAATGCAATTCTTTCTGATACTAATTTTGAAATCGCATTAGGTACTCCTATTGACGAAATTGTTAATAACATTGCATATATTTGGTATCCTGCTGCAACAATTCCATTTCCTCTATCTCCAAATCCCTCTCTATTTGTTAAATAAAGAGAATATACTAATCCTAATACTTTAATTAACAACTGTGAAAATATTAATGTTATTACACCTTGCATAAAGGTTTCTTTTTTTGCTCCATTTTTTTTCTTAGCTGCTTGTTTTATCATTTACCCCATCCTTCCTTACTTATACCTTCTCTTTAATTCTACTTCTTAATTATAAATTTAATAACTAAATTATGCAAGTGGTTTTGAAATTTTGTCTCATTAAGAAACGTTCCCAATGAGACATGAACAAATCTAGCTTCGCTAGACCTTTTACCTATTTTTTAATATTTACTATATTAAATTAAGGTCTAGCAAGAAGCGTATAAGATTTGTTGACGCGAAAAATTGTGAAACAATTTTTCTGTGCATCTATTATTTTTTAAGTTATAGGAAATGCAATTTCCTATAACTTAAAAAAGGGCATCAAAAAAACTGACATCTCCCTTTTATATTCTTATATATTTTTATCTATATTTGGTAAAAGTTGTTTCTTTCTTGAAACTACTCCTTCTAAAAATGCTCTATTGTTTTCTAAAGTTTTTCCAAAAGCTGGTTCAATTACATTTGATTTTTCACCTAGTGCAATTATTTCAGAATTACTGTTTAATATATCTGTAATTGCAAATACAAATAAACTTAAACCTTTTTCTTCAATTGCCTTTTTCATTTCATTTTCAATTTCTTCTTGTCTTTTTAAAACATCATCTATACTTACAGTATTTACTTGTGCTATTACAAATTTAATTCCCTCTTTATCTAAATTTTTTGCATCTAAATTGATTAATTCTTCTGCTGTAAAGTCATCTAAATCTGTTCCTGCCTTTAACATTTCTAATCCATATTCTTTTATATCTATTCCTGCTATTTTTTCTAATTCATCCAATGCTTTTACATCATGATTAGTTGTTGTTGGTGATTTTAATAGCAATGTATCTGATATAATTGCGCTTGCCATTAAAATTGCTTCTTCTTTACTGATTTCTAATCCTCTTTGTTTATATTCTTTATATAATATTGTACATGTACATCCATATGGTCTTGCATTGTAATATAAAGGTTCTGATGTTTCAAAGTTTGCTATTCTGTGATGGTCTATAACTCCAATCACTTTTGCTTTTTCGATTCCTTCTACACTTTGATTGAATTCATTGTGGTCTACTAATATTACCTCTTGTCCTTCTTCTACTTTTTCTAATAGTTCAGGTGCTTCTATTCCTAAATAATTTAAAACATATTGTGTTTCTTTGTTTAGGTTTCCTAATCTTCTTGCAACACATTTTTCATATCCTAATTTTCTATTAAATCTTTCTTTTACTAATGCTGAACATATTGAATCTGTATCTGGATTTTTATGTCCAAAAATATAAATTTTTTCTTCCATTTTCATCTACTCCTTTTTAAATTTCTTCTATCATCTCTTCTAATTCTTCTTTTGTAAAAGTATATTTTTTATTGCAAAAGTGACACATTAATTCCGCTTTTCCATCTTCTTTTAAAATTTCTTCTAAATCTTTTTTTCCTATACTAATCAAAGCATCTTTCATGTGTTCCTTTGAACAATCACATTTGTATTCTGGTGTAATATTATCTTCTAATATTTCTATATTTTCATCACCAGTTACTTTTTTAGCAATCTCTTCTAATGATAAGTTTTCATCTAGCATTTTTGACATTGCCCCTGCTTTAAATATTGCTTGCTCCACTTTACTGATTTCTTCTTCTGTTGCATCTGGCATTGGTGTTATCAAATATCCACCTGCTGATTTTACACCATTTCTATCTACTAAAACTCCTAAAGCTACCGCTGACTGTCTTTGTTCTGAATTCATAAAATAATTTGCAAAATCTTCTGCAATTTCTCCAGATACTAATGGTGAAACCCCTATATATGGTTCTTTAAGTCCTATATCTTTAATTACATTTATATATCCTTCATGTCCTACCGCTTCTCCGACATCTAATTTTCCAAATTCATTTAATGGCAAATCCACATGCGCATCTCCTACATAACCTTTAACTTGTGGAATATTATTTGCTGTTACTAACATTGTTCCAATTGGTCCATTTCCTTTTATTTGTATAGTCAGCTTGTCTTTTGTACTTTTCATTTCATTTCCCATTATTGAAGCTATTGTTAATAATCTTCCAAATGCTGCTGTTGCAACAGGACTTAAGTCATGTATTTTTCTTGCTTCTTCTACTAATTTTGTTGTGTTCGCACATGTAATTGATATTTTCCCATTGTGTGCTAGTGCTTTTATTATTTTGTCTTTCATTAAATTTATATGTCACCTCTCTTTTAGTTTTTTTACAGGTCCGTCCCTTAATCCCTGCTTTTAGGGATTTTTAGGACAGTCCCCTAATCCCTATTGGTGAATCTGGAACATTTCTTTTCCTTCTCCACATACTGGGCATACCCAGTCATCTGGTAAATCGTCAAATTCTGTTCCAGGTTTTATTCCTGCTTTTTCATTTCCGAATTTTGGATTATATATGTATTTACATTCCAAACATTCATATTGTTGATGTTTTTCTCCTTTTTCTGTTTGGAAGTTTTTATATCCTAATCCTAAAGCTACTATTACCATTAATAAAAATGATAATGCTTTCCAAATTCCGCTATCTAATAATATTACTGCAAATATTCCAAAGGTTGCTCCAATTCCATATAGTATTAATACTGCTTGTTTTTGGCTGAAGCCTTTTGCTACAATCCTATGATGTAAATGTCCTTTATCTGCTTTAAATATTGCTTTGATTGATTTTCCTTTTATTAATCTTCTGATTATTGCCCATATTGTATCAAATATTGGAAGTCCTAATGCAATTAGTGGTAATACAATTACGGCTGCTGTATATGTTTTTGCAACTCCTAATATTGATATTATTGATAATGAAAATCCTAAAAAGTTTGAACCTGTGTCTCCTATAAATGTTCTTGCTGGTGCAAAATTGAATGGTAAGAATCCAACTAATGCTCCTGCTAATGCAGTTATTAATACTATTGCAATCATTGGTGAACCATTTAATACAAATATTATTAGTAAAGATATTGCAGATATCACCGATATTCCAGATGATAATCCATCTAATCCATCAATTAAGTTAATTGCATTTGTTACTCCTACTATCCACAATATTGTAACTAATATTGAAAATGCTTCTTGCCATTCAGGTGTTAAGAATGATAATTGTATTTCATCAATTCTTATTCCAAAGGCTACTGCAACTATTGCTGCTAATACTTGTCCTGTTAATTTTGTTAATGGTTTAATTGATTTTATATCATCTATTATGCATGTTATTGATATTATGATTATTCCTAGTAACATTCCTAATAATTTTTTTCCATATTCGTCTTGGTCAAATAGATTTATTGTATGTTCCATACTCATTACAATTAATAAATATATAACTGATACTAGAAATCCTAATATTACTGCTGGTCCACCTAATTTTGGTATTGCTCTTTTATGCATTCTTCTTTGGTCTTTTGGTACATCTACTGCTCCTACTTTTTTGGCTATTTTCATCGTATATGGTGTTGCCATAAATGCTACAATAAATGCCAGTAGGAAAGCAATTGCTATATCTCCCCACATATATTGAATGCCCCCTATTCTATGAATAAATATTATATTTATTTCATGTTCTCATTTTCTATTTTTGAAATTAAATCTAATCTTTCTTGATGTCTTCCACCTTCAAATTCTGTTGCAAGCCACATTCTCAATATACATATTGCTTCATTAACTGTAACATCATCTGCTCCAATTGCCAATATGTTACTATTGTTGTGCAATTTGGCATATTTAGCTGTATATTCGTTATGGCATGGTGTACAACGTATTCCTTTGAATTTATTTGCTACTATACTCATTCCTAATCCAGAACGACATATTAGTATTCCTGTTTCACATTCTTTTGATTGTACAGCTTTTGCTACTTCTTTTGCTATATTGGGATAATCTACACTTTCTTCATTCATGCATCCACAGTCTTTATATTCTATTTCTTTTTCATCTAAATATTTTTTTATTTCTTCTTTTAATCTATATCCTCCATGATCACTACCAATTGCTATCATTTTACATCTTCCTTTCTTTTGATTTTTGTACTCTTCTTTTCAAATATATCATAAAACCTTTGGTATTACAATAATTATTTTGAATTTTACTTGCTTTTTCTGAAAAAATGTGGTAAAATATCATATGTTATAGTTTATTATTGACTAAGAGGAGGTGCAAAAGGAAATGCCAAATATTAAATCAGCTAAGAAAAGAGTTAAAGTAATTGAAAAGAAAACTTTAAGAAATAATATGATAAAATCTGCATATAAAACAGCTGTTAGAAAATTTGAAGAAGCTGTAAATGCTGGTAATGTTGAGGAAGCTAAAGTTTTATTCTCTGAAGCTACTAAAAAAATTGACCAAGCATGCAGTAAAGGTGTTATCGTAAAAAATACTGCAGCTAGAAAGAAATCTAGTTTGTCAAAAAAATTAAATGCAGCTATGGCTTAAGCAAAATAAAGATTATGCATAGTTTTTATTTAAGAAGATTTCATATAATATCTGAAGTCTTCTTTTTTGTCTGCCTAAAACTTCCATTGTTTTTCTTATCATTTCATGTTACTATTATATAGTAATAGATAATGTATTTTTATTTATAGAGGTGGATTATGATTAAGAATTTAATAAATAGTTTTAAAAGTTTTGATAAAGTTACTCATAGGATTTTAAAATATGGCTTAGAATTTTGTTTTGCTTTAAGTATGATTTCTATTATTATTTTACTTACATATAATTTAATATTTGCAACTCCATCTTTATACTACATAGGTATTTCATTATTTAAGTTAAGCCTGGTTTTTGGTATTGAATTTATTATATGTAGTATCGTTGTGGATGGTATAAAAAAACAAATGGTTTAAAGATATGTCCCAAAACGGACAATAATGTCCTATTAGGGACGTTTCTTTTTGGACATTTTTGTCCATTCGGAAACGTCCCCAATGGGACATTATTTTTTTAATTCTTCTAAGAACATTTTGTTTAACATTTGTGGGTTTGCTTTTCCTCTTGTTTCTTTCATAGCTTGTCCTACTAAATATCCTAATGCTTTGTCTTTTCCGCCTTTATAATCTGCAACTGATTGTGGATTTGCTTCTAATACTTTTAATACTACATCTTTTATTGCTCCTTCATCAGAAATTTGTACCCATCCTTTTTCATCAATTATATCTTCAGGGTCTCTTGGATGTTCAAACATTTCCACTAATACTTTTTTAGCAATGCTTGAACTAATTGTTCCCTTATCTATTAACATTACTAATTTAGCTAATTGTTTGCTATCAAATGGTATTTCTATTGGTTCCATTTCTGTTTCATTTAGTATTCTAGATATGTCTGATATAATCCAGTTATTTACTGCTTTTGGATTATTGCATATTTTTGTTGCTCCTTCAAATAGGTCTGATAGGTATTTTGATGATGTGATTATATTTGCATCTTTTTCTGATAATTTATATTCTTCTAAATATCTTTGTTTTCTACTTTCAGGTAATTCTGGTAATGATTTTTTAATATTTTCTATATACTCTTCTGAAAGTTTTATTGCAACTAAATCTGGTTCTGGAAAATATCTGTAATCTTCTGCATCTTCTTTATTTCTCATAGGAAATGTTTTTCCAGATACATCATCCCATCTTAAAGTTTCTTGTTCTACTTCCCCACCGTCTTCAATTATATCTATTTGTCTATCTATCTCATATTCTATTTCTCTTGTGATACTTTTAAATGAATTCATATTTTTTGTTTCTGTACGAGTTCCAAATTTTGTATCTCCTTTTTTTCTTACTGATACATTTACATCTGCTCTTAGTGAACCTTCTTGCATTTTACAATCTGAAACTTCAATGTATTCTAATATTGATTTTAGCTTTCTTAAATATTTTTCCGCTTCTTCGCTACTTCTTATATCAGGCTCTGATACTATTTCTATTAGTGGAACTCCTGCTCTATTTAAATCGACTAAACTTCCTCCACCAAAATCATCATGGTTTAGCTTTCCGGCATCTTCTTCAATGTGGATTCTTGTTAGTCCTATTCTTTTCTTTCCTTCATCTGTGTCAATTTCTACATATCCATGTTCACATAGTGGTTTGTCAAATTGAGAAATTTGATATGCTTTTGGTAGGTCTGGGTAGAAATAGTTTTTTCTATCATTTTTACTATCTCTTGATATTTCACAATTTGTTGCAAGTCCTGCTTTTACTGCATATTCTACAACTTTTTCGTTTAAAACTGGTAGTGTTCCTGGCATTGCCATGCATATTGGACATACATGTGTGTTTGGTGCTGCTCCAAATTCTGTTGGACATGAACAAAATATTTTTGTTTTAGTTGAAAGTTCTGCATGTACTTCTAGTCCTATTATTACTTCATAGTTATCTCTTGACATTCTCATTCCTCCTATCTCTTAAATTCTGGTTTATGATTTTCTCTAAATTTAATTTTTTGTTCAAATGTATAAGCTGCATTTAATATTGTTTCTTCACAGAATTTATTACCTATTAACTGCATTCCTACTGGCATGCCTTCTTTATCTACACCGCAAGGGATTGAAATTCCTGGTAGACCAGCAATATTTACTGAAACAGTACATATGTCTGCTAAGTACATTTCTAGCGGATTATTTGATTTTGAGCCTATATCAAATGCTACTGTTGGTGAAGTTGGTGTTAATATAACATCATATTTTTCAAATCCTTTATTAAATTCATTCATAACTAAAGTACGTACTTGTTGTGCTTTTTTGTAATATGCATCATAATATCCTGATGAAAGTACATATGTTCCAAGGATTATTCTTCTTTTTACTTCTGGTCCAAATCCTTCACTCCTTGATTTTTTGTATATTTCTTTTAGGCTTTTGAATTCTTTTGTTCTATATGTATATCTGATTCCATCAAATCTTCCTAAGTTTGAACTTGCTTCAGCACATGCAATGATGTAATAAGTTGCCAATGCATATTGTGCAATATCTAATGAAAATTCTTCAACTTCTGCTCCTAATTCTTTGTATGTTTCAATTGCTTTTTGTAGTTGCTCTTTTACTTCTTCATTTATTCCTTCTCCAAAGAATTCTTTTGGAACTCCAATCTTTAATCCTTTTACATCATTTTTTAGTGCTTTTGTGTAATCAACTTTTGGTCTATCACTTGATGTTGTATCTTTTTTATCATGTCCTGCAATGATATTTAATAACATTGCTGCATCTCTAACGTCTTTTGTTATTGGTCCTATTTGATCAAGTGATGATGCAAATGCTACTAATCCATATCTTGATACTAATCCATATGTTGGTTTTAGTCCTACTACCCCACAAAAACTTGCTGGTTCTCTTATTGAACCCCCCGTGTCGCTTCCTAATGCCCATGGTACCATGTTGCTTGCGACAGCAGCTGCACTTCCTCCTGATGATCCTCCTGGTACTTTGTTTAGATTCCATGGATTTCTTGTTGGATGAAAATATGAATATTCTGTTGAACCTCCCATTGCAAATTCATCCATATTTAATTTTCCTAAATCTATCATGTTTTCATTATTTATTTTTTCCATTACTGTTGCATCATATGGTGATACAAAGTTTTCTAACATTCTTGAACTACATGTAGTTTTTATTCCTTTAGTACAAATGTTATCTTTTATTCCTATTGGAATTCCTGCAAATTCTCCTGTTATCTCTCCATTTTCTACTTTACTTTGTATTTCTTCAGCACTTTTTTTAGCTTCGTCTGTTAACTCAGTTACAAATGCTTGCACGTCTTTTTCTTTTTCATTTATTCTGTTTATATATGCTTCTGTTATTTCTTTTATTGTTAATTCTTTGTTTTTTAATTTTTCTTGTAATTCATGTACTGTTAATTCTGTGATGTCCATTAGTCATGCCTCCTTTATATTTATTTTTGCTTTATTAAACTTCTGTCTAGTTTATTACTTTAGGTATTTTAAACATATGTTGATCTTGCTCTGGTGCATTTTGTAATAAAGCATCATTATCTTTAAATATTTCTACTTCATCTTTTCTAAACACATTTTTTGCCTCATTTGCTCCTATTGTAATGTCTAAATTTTCTACTGGTGCGTTATTTACTATATTTGCAAAATTCAAAATTTCCTCTAAGTTTTCTACATAGTTGTCAATTTCATTTTCTTCTAGTGTTAAATTTGCTAAATTTGCAATATGCAAAATTTCTTCTTTGCTTACCTTCATAGTAATCATCCCTTTCTATGTAAATTTCCTATATAATAAGGAAATTTTCCTAAATATGTTTTATATTATATACTTTTTTTTACAAAAAAACAAGCCTAAATTGGCTTGTTTTCAACAATTACGTTCATTTTTGTTTAAGGTCCGTCCCTAAATCCCTGCTTTTAGGGATTTTTAGGACCGTCCCCTAATCCCTATCTTTCATCTATTTCAAATCTATCTTCTAATCTTTCTAGAGTTTTATTGATTCCTTTTACTTCTCCTAGTTGTAATTTTTCTTGTGTTGTATCACATTTAATGTTTAATTTCTTTATTTCTTCTACATCTCTTTGCTTTATAAATTTCTTTTCTTTTTCATTATATCTATAATATACATTACTTTGTTCTTTTAAAAGAACTATTATATTTTCTGGTACTTTTCTGTAATCTTCTATTCTATACCCAGAAAGAAATAACAATTTTTTTTCAATTTCATCTTTATTAAAGATGCTTTTT
The DNA here is from genome assembly GCA_944386755.1 of uncultured Clostridia bacterium. Lineage (GTDB taxonomy): Bacteria > Bacillota > Clostridia > TANB77 > CAG-508 > CAG-269. Next base: position 13,436 of record CALXCF010000025.1, read on the forward strand.
CCCATTTCTAAATAGTATTTAATGCCTTCTCTATATCCAATTTTTTTATTTAGATGTTTATTTATTATTCCTATTTTATCCATTATAAAATCGAAAACTCTTTCGAGTAATTCATCTTGTTTAGTGGTTCCAAAAAATTTTTCTAGTTCTTCTCTATTTTCTTTTTCTCCTTTTAACATTTTGAAAACATCTTCTGTATATATTCCCTTATAATTAAATCCAAACTTATTATCCATTTGTTCTTCTGTTTCTAGTGTTATACCTGAAAAATCCCCATATCTATTAACTAATCTTTTTAGATATTGTAATCTTCCATCTTTTTTCATACTACTTTCTAGTATTTCATATGGTTTTCCAAAGTTTTTACATCTCATTCCTGTTTGTATTCTATGAATATCTGCTATTAAGTTTGCAAGATATGTTTTTCCATCTTTTGTCCTAAATATTGTATCTACATGTGACATACTATATTTAATATTTTCTTTTACTATTTCTGCTTCAATTCCTACTTGGTGTAAAACCTCTGCAAATGCTCTATTCATGTGTATACAGACAGCCTTTCCGTCACTCTCTGTTTCTTTCTCGTACATGTTTTCTTTTTTTTCATACTCTAATTGTGGATCTGTTAATACAAATTCTGAATTTTCACTATATATTTTTCCTAATTCATGATAGATATAGTATGCTCTTTCAATTTCTGTTAGTTTTTCTTTTTCTTCAATTGCTCTTAATTGTTCTATTATTTTGTTAATTTCTTGTTGTTCATAATTACTAATAATATATTTCATTTTTTCTCCATTATTAATTATATTTTTATTTAAAATTTGATTTCGTTTTATGTGAAAAAAGAGAATATTCTATATTTAGATATATTCTCTTAATTACTTAATTAATTATTTTAATTCAACTGTTGCTCCAACTTCAGCAAATTTAGCTTTTAAGTCTTCAGCTTCTTCTTTAGAAGCTCCTTCTTTAACTGTTTTTGGTGCTCCATCTACTAAGTCTTTAGCTTCTTTTAATCCTAATCCTGTAGCATCTCTAACTACTTTGATTACTTTTATTTTTTGATCTCCAGCTTCTGTTAATACTACATCAAATGATGATTTTTCTTCAGCTGCTTCTCCTGCTGCAGCTCCTGCTGCTGGTGCAGCTGCTGCTACTGCAGATACTCCATATTTTTCTTCTATAGCTTTTACTAAATCAGCTAATTCAACAACTGTTAAAGCGTCGATTTCTTCTAATAATTTTTCTATTTTTTCCATTTTTAAATCCTCCTAATTTTTATTTTAGTGTTTTATACACTCTTTTTAGTGATTTAAGTTCACTACTCTTTTTTGTTTTAATTTCAAATTAAATTATTCAGCTGGTGTTGCCTCAGCTTCTGTTTTTGCTTCTTCTGCTGGTGCTGTTTCTTCAGAAGCTACTGCTACTGTAACTTTTTCACCTGCTTCTTCTTTTTGTTTTTTTACTTCATTAAGTGCAACTGCAACTTTTGAAATATTTCCAAGTAATGCTCCAGCAAGCATAGATAGTAATGTTTCTCTTGATGGTAATTTTGCAAGTGTAATGATTTCTTCTGTTGTCATTACTTTTCCATCAATTACTCCACCTTTTATTTGATAGAATTCATTATCTTTGCTATATTTGTATATTACTTTTGAAGGTTCTAGATAATCTTCTTTAGCTATTACAACTGCTGTTGGTCCTTCTAATTTTTCATCTAATCCTTCAATTCCGCATTCTGCTAAAGCTCTTCTTGTAATATTGTTTTTTATGATTGTGTATTTTGCATTTGCATTTCTTAAGTTTCTTCTTAATTCAGTATCATCAGCTACATTAATTCCTCTATAGTCTGTTAAAAGGATTAATTTTGCTTCTTTCATTTCTTCTGCTAGTTTGCTTACTTCTTCTTTCTTTTGGTTTAGTATTTTTTCACTTGCCATTTGAATTTTCACCTCCCAGTATTTAAGGTTTTTTTACCTTTTGTAATTTATATTAAATAAATTTAAAAACACTCTTATAGTCTTTCCGAGGCTAATAGAGTGTTTTGATAGAATTCACTTCTATATTAAACTTTTCTCTTCTTACCTCGGTAGGACTTACTTTTGCCTACTGTCTTTGGCAACTCAATTTGTCAGGGGACACACCTTTACCTTTTGGTCATCTCCACTTGGTTCAAGGAATGTCCCCTCCCCTTGTGAATTAGTGACTGCCCTATATTTAATTTTGATCTATAAATAGACTTGGTCCCATTGTTGTAGCTATTGCTACACTTTTGATGTATTGACCTTTTGCTGCTGCTGGTTTTGCTTTTATAATAGCATTGATTATTGTTTCATAGTTTTCTAATAATTTATCTGCTCCAAATGAAACTTTTCCAAATCCTAAGTGAATAATGTTTGTTTTGTCTAAACGATATTCAACTTTTCCTGATTTAATTTCATTTATTGCTTTTGTTACGTCCATTGTAACTGTTCCTGATTTAGGGTTTGGCATTAATCCTTTTGGTCCTAATACTTTACCTAATCTTCCTACAACACCCATCATATCTGGTGTTGCAACTACTACATCATAATCAAACCAGTTTTCATTTTGAATTTTTGGAATTAATTCTTCTGCTCCAACATAGTCTGCTCCAGCTTTTTCAGCTTCTTCAGCTTTTGGTCCTTTAGCAAATACTAATACTTTTTGAGTTTTTCCTGTACCATTTGGAAGTACTACTGTACCTCTTACTTGTTGGTCTGCATGTTTAGAATCTACTCCTAATTTTACATGTAATTCAACTGTTTCGTCGAATTTTGGTTTTGGCATTTTTTCGATTGTTTCTAATGCTTCTTTAATTCCATATTTTTTTGTTTTGTCTACTAATTTTACACTTTCTGCGTATCTTTTTGACATTTTCATTTTATTTTACCTCCTTTGGTTTTAACGAGTTTTTAACTTAACTCTCCCAATTTAATTTTATTTTATTTTTTAATTTTTTTATTGTATTGCAGCTTTTGATTCATCTTACTTTTAAAATTAATCAAAAGTAGTAAGATTTCCATTTTTGCGATTTTGTTCAAGCTGAAGGTGTACTCTTGTACATCGAAGTTTGAATAAAATAGCGAAAATGTGAAGATTGCTGCTTTTCATTAATTTTAATTAGTCTGTAACAACAACACCCATAGACCTAGCAGTTCCTTCAACCATGCTCATAGCTGTTTCTATTGTTGCAGCATTTAAGTCTGGCATTTTTTGTTCTGCAATTTCTCTAACTTGTGCTTTTGTTATTTTAGCAACTTTGTCTCTGTTTGGGACTCCAGATCCTTTTTGAATTTTTATTGCTTTTTTGATTAGTACTGCTACTGGTGGTACTTTTGTTATAAATGTGAATGATTTGTCTTTGTATACTGTTATTACTACTGGTATAATCATTCCTGGTTGGTTTGCTGTTCTATCATTGAATTCTTTTACGAATTGCATGATGTTTACACCACTTGATCCTAATGCTGGTCCTACTGGTGGAGCTGGTGATGCTTTTCCTGCTTCTATTTGTAATTTAATTATATTTGATATTTCTTTTTCTGCCATTTTATATGGCACCTCCTTCTAACTAATGTCAGGGGACACTTCTTTCCCCTTAGTCACTTCCACTATGGATAAGAAATATCCCCTACCCTTGTGAATTAGTGATTGTCTATGTTTTAATTTTGATTCTATTTTACTATTTAATCTTCTGAACTTGTGAAAATTCTAGTTCTACTGGTGTTTCTCTACCAAACATTGATACTAGAACTTTTACTTTGTGCTTTTCTGTATTAATTTCTTGTACAGTTCCTACAAAACCTTCAAATGGTCCATTCATAACTTGTACTTGTTCATTTACTTCATAATCTACATTAACTGGTATATCTTCAAATCCCATATTTCTGATTTCATCATCAGTTAATGGTATTGGATCAGTTCCTGAACCTACAAACCCTGTAACTCCTCTAGTATTTCTTACTATATACCAAGTTTGTTCTGTTACAATCATTTTTATTAATACATAACCTGGAAAAACTTTTTTTAAATTAGTTTTTCTTTTTCCATCTTTGATTTCAATTTGTTCTTCCATTGGAACTATTATATCGAAAAAGTAATCTTCTAATTCTCTGTTTTTTATTGTTTTTTCTAGGTCCGCTTTTACTTTGTTCTCATATCCTGAATATGTATGTACTACATACCATCTTGGATTATTGTCATAATCTTTTTGAGACATTTAATAAGCCTCCTTTTCTATTGATTTGATAGCTGATTATTTAATTATTTTATTCTGCTTCATTAGTAGTTGTATTTGTGTTTTCTGTATTTGTTTCTTCAGTCGCTGCATCACTTTCTGTTGATGTATTTTCTTCATTAGATGTTTCATCAGATGTTGCATTGTCTTCTACAGTTGTATTATCATCTGTTGCTGTGTTGTCTGTTGTTTCGTTAGTAGTAGAGTTTTCTGTAGTTTCATTAGTTGTGATTACTTCTCTAATTTTGTCTATTCCCTTTTCATCTAATGTTCTAAATACTAAGTCTAATACAAATACGATTACTGCTGTGATTAGTACTATTGTTATAACTGCAACAGTATTATTTACTAATTGTTTTGGTGTTGGCCAAACTACTTTTTTTAATTCAGCTTTGAAATCTTTAAAAAAGCTTTTTTTGTTTTTACTGTTTTCTTGTTTTTGTACTTTATTATTTGTCTTGTTTACTTTACTTGTTTTTTTAGCCATTTTATATCCTCCTTAAAATAGCTTAACTATTTTGTTTCTTTGTGTGTTGTACGTTTTTTACAGAATTTACAATACTTAACTATTTCTAATCTATCTGTATTATTTCTCTTGTTTTTTGATGTCATGTAATTTCTTCTTTTACATTCTGTACATTCTAATGTTATATTTTCTCTTGGTCCTTTTGCTGCCATAATAACACCTCCGTATTTACCTATACTTTACTTTTTAAAACGATGTGAGCATATGTACGTAATTACATATGCTAGAATATTTTACCACTTTTCTTGTCCCATGTCAATGGATTTTGCTAAATTTTCTAAGTTTTTCATCATTTTTTCTTTTTCTTTTTTTGTACTGAAAATCCAAATTTTCCTAATTTCTTTCCCAATGAATAATAATGTCCATTTGAATAAGCAATTAAATCACACTTTGATATGTCAAAAGCTCCTTTTTCATCTATGTATTTCTTATCTGCTCTTATTGCTAAAACTTCAGCAACAAACATATGATGTGATCCTAATTCTTTTATTTCTTTAACCTTACATTCAATTGATACTGGACTTTCTTTTATCATAGGGCATTTTACGAATTCTGCTTTTTCTTTGTGCAGATTCATTTCTTTAAATTTATCAAATTTTGCTCCTGACCTTACTCCGCACCAATCTGTTGCTTTTACTAAATTTTTATTTGTTAGATTTATTACAAATTCTCCTTGTTTTTTTATCAAATCATATGAATACCTTGTTGGTCTGACAGAAATATAGACAGTTGCAGGGTTGGTATTTAATATACCTGTCCATGCAACTGTTATAATATTTGACTTTTCCATTGTTCCACAACTTACCATTACAGCTGGTAGTGGATATATAAATGTTCCTGATTTCCAAATTGCTTTATTACTATTATAATTATTATTACTCACGTTCGTCTCCTTCTTCTCCATGATAACCTTCTTGTCCTCCATTTTGTCCTATTGTATCTAAATTTTTTCTTCTATATAATTTCATTACTGCTGATAACTCTTCTCTTCCATCTAAATATCTAAAGTAATTTCCATTGTTATCTTTTAAAGGTTCTCCTAGATACCCATTATTATATTTTGAACATTCCCTAATTGCTTCTTCTGATAACATTTCATTTGCAATAAATTTATAATATTCTTCGTTTTGAAATACTCCTGTTTTTTCATCTATACCCAAGTCTAATATATTTAATCCTGTAATATAAACCTTATCAGTTTTTTCTTCACCTTTTATTATTCTAGTTATTTCATATTCTCCAATTTCGTCTTTTACTCCAAAAGAATCTTCATATCCTATTCTTCCTACTTGTTGAATTAATATTTCTTGTCCATTTTCTCTTGATATAATAACAGCCGGTAATTTTGATTTGTCGTTATCTTTTGTAAAATCTTGATATTTTAAGGTTACAATACTTGATGGCTCATAATTTCCACTTCTATCATATTTCATTTTAAATATTTCATCTTTAATAGCATCTTGTTCTTTTCTTTCTATTTCTGCTAATTTTTGGTTATATATTTCTCTTTTTGCTTTTGTTGCTATTTCTCTATATGCTCCCTCTATTATTCTCATATCTAATTTTAGTTTTTGTTCTGCAGCAAATTCATTTTTCTTATCCACATTTACCTTTTTTTCATATTCTACTTTTGCTAATTCAATTAATCCTTCTTTTTGTTGTAATAACAAGTTATCTATATTTTCTGATTTTCTTGTTCTATCATCACATCTTCCCTTTGAAATTTTTAATATTTCATATGCATTTTTCTTTTTAGGTCTATTTCTCCTAATTCTATTTTTTATTTCTTCTAATATTTCATCTGGTACTTCATCTAATAAATTTTTTTCTTCATTTTCTTGACTTTTACTTAAATTTCTATATAGCATAGTTTCTTTAGATTTATCTATTATATCTAGGAAAGCATTGTATTTTCCTCTATGTTCTCTGTCATATATTTTTTCGTATGCTTTTTGTACATCTTCTATTTCTTCTTCTGATTTTTCAATTTCTCTATTTATTAATATCTTTTCTGATATGTTTGAAGTTGCTTCTAATTTTTGTTTTTCTATTTCTATTTTTCTAGATATTCTTTTGATTGTTTCCATTGCTTTTTCCTTAATAAAGCCGTCTTTTTCTAATTCGTCTTTTATTCTATCTATTGCTACTCTATTTGTTCCTACTATTTCATATGCATTTCTTTTTTCTTCCATATTTCTCATTCCTTTCATATGTTAATACAATATTATTTTACCATATTAACAGAAAAAAATCAAAAATATGGAAAATTTGATTTTTTAGACAAAAAAAAATCTAGCAACAACCTATCTTCCCAGCAGGGTAACCCACAAGTATTTTCGGCACATTTAGGCTTGACTTCTGTGTTCGGGATGGGAACAGGTATTACCCTAAATGTCATCGTCACTAGAAAATTATCGTATGCAATTATATAAATAAAGCACACTCAAAAATACATAGATGAAATTTTAGTTTTAAGATCTATTTTTCTCTAAAATTGTGGTTAAGCCCTCGATTTATTAGTATTGGTCAGCTTAATGTATCGCTACACTTACACCT
>CALXCF010000026.1 GCA_944386755.1 uncultured Clostridia bacterium
TAAATCCCTTTAAATAGCTTTTAATCAGTAAATAGAATTTACTTTTTCTAATTATATTTTACTTTTTCAGTTGACCCAATTTTAATGAAAATTTAATAATTAATTAGTTGATTTTAGTTTTTCAAAAAATTGTAATTTTCATTTACAAAAATTATTATAGATGGTATAATAAAAATGGGGAAAAGAAAGGATAAAAAGATGAAAATAAATTTACCAGAGAGAAATAAAATCAAGAAAAAACAATTAATAATATATATATCAATTATGGTAGTATGTATAATTTGTGTCATAGTTGCTTTTTATGTTCAATTTTATGCTAGAATTGATTTAGGTAGATTGGTTGGTATGGCTAGAGAACAAGAATTTGGACAGAAAACAGAGGAACAAACTGATGCTTTGGAAACAGAGTTTGACCAGATTTTTACAAATAGCTTAACTAATTTAGAAGGTCAAGGAGAAAATAAGAAGGCAGATGATAGCAAAGAACTTGTTTATGTTGATATGGAACGAAAAGAAACGAAGTTAAATAGCTATGATATAGAAGTACATATTCCAAAAATTAATATTGATAGCCCTATAATTGATGAATATAATCAAGATATACAATCATTTATTGATAAAACAAATGAAGTGCTAGAAAGTGAAAATCAAAATATAATTTATACTGTAGATTATGTAGCAAATGTGCAAGAGGATATATTGTCTTTGATGATTAGGTCAAATTTAAAAGAGGGTTCAAATGCTCAAAGGGTTATTATTGAAACATATAATTATGATTTGAGAAATAATAAAGAAATTTCTTTAGAAGAGGTTTTAGCTATTGAATATGTAGATAAGAATGAAGTTCAAAATAGAATAGATATTAAAATTGCAGAAGAACAAAGACAAGTAGAAGATTTGAAAGAATTAGGTTATAATATTTATAATAGAGATACTTCTAGTGAACAATACAAAGTTGAAAATTCAAATTATTTCTATTTGACTGATAATGTTTTATATATTATTTATCCTTATGGAAATGAAAATTATACAAGTGAAATGGATTTAGTTATAATTTAATAAAATGTATTGATGGAATTGTAATTAAAAATAGCTAAAAGAAAACAGTACATCATGGTACTGCTTTCTTTTTTGAAAATAAAAGGGGATGTTTTAAAATTCAAATCAGTATTACTTTACTGACTATGGTTGTATTTTAACAGTGAAATTTGTCCATTGTGTGAACTGAAAGTGAAAAGAAGGAAAAAACAAAATTAATTTTTTATTAACTTGTAAGTGTATAATTTTAATAGCAAATCGTATAGATGAGGTAAATAATTTAATAAAAAGTAAAGAAAAAGTATTTTAGAAAGTAAAATCTAAAATACTTTTTCAAGATAAATAGTTAATTTATTATAAATTTGAATCAAATATTTAAGTTAAGGTTGTTCACCTAATGTAATAGTTAAATCTCTTTCTTCACCATCACGATTTACTTTGACTGTCATTTGATCACCAATTTGATGAGAATTTTTAATTTCATTTAATTCATCCATTGTAGTAATATCTTTGCCATCAGCTTGAATAATTACATCACCTATTTTTAATCCAGCTTTTTCAGCAGCTGAGAAATCGTCAATAGCTTTGACATATACACCAACTACTAAGTTGTTTGCTTTTGCAGTTTCTTCGTCCAAATCCATACCAGTAATTCCTATATATGGTCTTTTTACTTTACTATATTGAATTAATTGTGATGTAACATCTTCTGTTGAATTAATTGGAATAGCAAATCCCATACCTTCAATACCTTCACCTTCAAGTTTTAAAGTATTTATTCCAATTACTTGCCCCTGACTGTTTACTAAGGCACCACCACTATTACCAGCATTTATTGCTGCATCTGTTTGAATTAAAGTATAAGTTTTTCCATCTGAATCGGTAACTTCACGATTTACAGCGCTAACTACACCACATGTAATGCTACTTTCTAGTCCTAATGGATTTCCTACAGCCATTGCAAATTCTCCAACTTTTATATTATCAGAATCTGCAAACTCAGCTTTTGTTAAGCCTGTTTTATCAATTTTAATTACAGCTAAATCAGTTTGCTCGTCTGTTCCGATAATTTTTGCTTCATATTCTGTTTTATCTCCAAATAATGTAACAGTAACTTTAGTTGCTTCAGAAACTTCATAGAATGAGTTATCAGAAGATGTTGAAACTATGTGGTTATTTGTTAAAATATATCCATCTTCACTAATTATAATACCAGAACCACTTGCTTCTGCAGTTGTAGATTGAGTTTGTCTTCCAAACATAGAAATTAATGAATTAACATTATATTCTACTTTAATACCTACAATTGAAGGTAGTATTTTATTTGCAGCATAGATAGAAGTATCAGAGTAATTAGATAATGAAGTTTGACTTACATATCCGCTATTTTCTGAACTAGTTGAGTTATTGTTGCTTCCACTTAAGTTAGAGTTGCTTCCTAATATTTGTGAACGTATTGAAGGGACACCAAAACATGTACCAACAACAACAGCACATCCTACTACTCCGCTAAAGAAAGGTAGTAGTACACTTTTTCCAAATCCAACTTTTACTTTATCTTTTTTGCTATTTTGATAAACAGTCTTGTATGTATTTGGATTTTGAACTGTTGTGAAATTTTTGTTTTTTTCTTGTTTGTTTTGTACATTTTCATTTGCTTTGTTTTCTTCCATAAAAAAGACCTCCTAAATTTTTGTGAATTAATATATATTGTATATATTATCCTATTTTTTTTATTATAATACAATATGATTGTGAAATTTTTGTGAAAAAAAACGGATTTTTTAAAGACAGATTTTTTAGTGAGATTGATTTGAAACTATTGAAAAAAATTAAAAAAATATATATAATGGAAAAAACAAATGTAAAGGATGATAAATATGAAAATAAAAGAAAATAAAGGTGTAACATTAGTAGCTTTGATAATAACTATAGTTGTCTTATTAATTATAGCAAGTATAGGAGTATATAGTGGTAAAGAAACAATACAAAAAGCAAATTTAGAGGCAATTAGGACAAATATGTTATTAATTGAAGCAAAAGCAAAAGGAGTTGTTGAAAAAGCAAATTTTCAATTAGGACCAGATTTACAAAAAATGTCTGAAATTAATACAATTAGGTCAGATGTATATGTTACAGAAAATAAGTTGCAAAAATTATCTGATTCGGGGATAACAGTGCCATCTGGGATACCAACAGGAGAAAATGTTTATGTACTTACACAAGAAACAGCAACTTTATGGGCACTTGATAGTGTTTATGATGAATTAGCTGAAAATGAATATTATGTGATTTCTTTTGATGAGGAAAATGCAACTGTTGAAATATATAATACGCTTGGGTATCAAGGACATTACTCATTAACAGAAATTGATGAATTAGATTAGAAAGAACGGAAGTCGAAAAATATGAAAGAAAAAGAATTAGAAAGATTAATAAAATTAAAAGAAATAGAAAAAGAACTATATCAAAAAGGATTTAAAAATATATGTGGAATAGATGAAGCAGGAAGAGGACCTCTAGCAGGTCCTGTTGTTATTGCGGGGGTTGTAATGCCACAAGATTCAATGATAGAAGGAGTAAATGATTCAAAGAAAGTATCAGAAAAGAAAAGAGAAAAGCTATATGACATTATTTTAGAAGAGGCGATAAGTTATTCTGTCGCAATAGTAGGACAAGATGTGATTGATGAAATAAATATTTTAAATGCAACAAAGCAAGGAGTAACTGAAGTTGTAGATGGTTTAGATGTAAAACCAGATTTGATTTTAGTAGATGCATTAGAACATATAAATACAAGAGGGATACCATATGAACCAATAATAAAAGGAGATGCAAAATGCTATAATATAGCTGCTGCATCAATAATTGCGAAAGTTACAAGGGATAGAATAATGAGAGAGTGGGATGAAATATATCCTCAATATGGATTTATTAATCACAAAGGATATGGAACTGCAAAACATATTGCTGCAATCAAGGAATATGGCTTATGTCCAATACATAGGAAGACATTTACAAAGAAGTTTGTTTAGTTCGGTTGAAAAATAATTACAATTTTGGCTGTGTCAAACTTCATTTGAAATTTAATCAACGTACAAAAGTACGCCTCATAAATTTCAAATTTGTTTTCCTTGCCAAAATTTAATTCTTTTCCAACTAATAAAGTATTATTATGGAAAGGTTATATAAGTAATGAATATTTTAGAGATTATTGAGAAAAAGAGAGATAGTAAGGAATTATCAAAAGAAGAAATAAATTATTTTATATCTGAATATACAAATGGAAATATTGCAGATTATCAAATAGCAGCATTGATAATGGCAATATATTTAAACGGAATGACAAAACAAGAGACAACAGATTTAACTTTAGCTATGGCACATTCAGGAGAGATATTAGACTTATCAAAATTGGGGAAAATAATAGTAGATAAACATTCAACAGGAGGTGTAGGCGACAAGGTTTCACTAATTTTGTTACCATTGGTTGCATCTTTAGGAGTAGCTGTTGCAAAAATGTCTGGAAGAGGATTAGGATTTACTGGAGGAACAGTTGATAAATTAGAGTCAATTCCTGGTTATAAAACAGATATAGATATGAACACTTTTGTACAAAATGTGGAAAATATAGGGATAAGTATGATATCACAAACTTTAAATTTAGCGCCAGCTGATAAGAAAATTTATGCTTTACGTGATAGCATTTCCTGTGTTGAGAGTATTCCATTAATAGCTTCGAGCATTATGAGTAAAAAAATTGCAAGTGGAGCACAAAAAATAGTTTTAGATGTTACTTGCCGGAAAAGGTGCTTTTATGAAGGATATAGAGAGTGCTGAAGAACTTGCAAAAGAAATGATAGAAATCGGAAAACTTGCAAATAGAGAAACTGTTTGTGTTTTAACAAATATGGAAGAACCTTTAGGTCATGCTGTAGGAAATAGCCTAGAAGTAATAGAAGCAATTAAATTTTTAAAGGGTGATATGACAGAAGATTTAAAGCAAGTTGTTTTAGAACTTGGTGCATATATGATGAAATTAGCAGGTGAAGGCGATAATATAGAAGATAACAAAGAAAAGCTATTAGAAAATATATTAAATCAAAATGCATATAATAAATTTTTAGAACTTATCAAAAATCAAGGCGGAGATATTTCATATATTGAAAATACTGACAAATTTCCAAAGGCAAAATATATTGAGCCAATTTTGGCTAAAACAAGTGGATATATATGTGAAATAGATGCTAAAGAAATTGGAAAATTGGCTTGTTATTTAGGTGCTGGAAGAATAAAAAAAGAGGATAAAATAGATTCAAGTGTTGGAATTATCTTAAATAAAAAAGTTTCTGAAAGTGTTACAGAAAATGAAATTTTAGGATATGTACATGGAAATGATATTGAGAAAACAGAAAATGTTATAGATAAAATTAATGAAGTTATAAAAATAGAAGAACAAAAAACAAATGTATTACCAACTATTATAGAGGTGTTAGGTAATTAAGTTATGATTATATAAAATAGTAAAGCAAAAAAATGTTGTGAAATTCCAATAGGAACCATTTGAAAAAGTTGTTTTGTGTGCTATAATAAATAAGGAAAAAGAAAATAAGAGTTACTTTAGTAACTAAAGAAGGTTAGTCTAAAACAGGATTTGACTAAAGAAAGGAATGAAATTAAAATGAAGAAAAATGATGTTAAAAATAAAAAGGTAAAAAATAAGGAACAAAGACATTATGATAAAGGGCAAATTTTTGTTAAAGTGATGGCTGCATTTTTAGCAGTATTAATGGTAGGTGGAACTGGTATTACTCTTATCTATGCTTTAATGGGATAACTAATGGTTGAAAAATAATTACAATTTTGTCTGCGTCAAATTTTATTTAAAACGCAGTTACATATAAATAAAATATAAGTAGAAATAACAGATGAAATAAAAATAAGAAATGGGAGAAATAGATGATAATTAATTTAGGAATGAATTGGGAAAATTTTTATACAGAAAATATTTTAGCATATATAAAGTCATTACAAGAAAATCCATTTGAATTAGTCACTTTAATAGTAGACATAGCAATTGTGATTTTTTTGTTATATTGTTTCTTGAAAATGGTAAGAGGTTCTAGAGCATGGCAATTAATAAAAGGAATAGTACTATTTGTTGTTGCAACTTGGGTAAGTGGATTATTAAATTTGAAGATATTAAATTGGATATTAACAGGAATTATGAATTTAGGAGTAATTGCAATTATTGTAATATTCCAGCCAGAACTAAGAAGAGCATTAGAGCAATTAGGAACTAATAAATTCACTAAATTTTTTGGTATTGATAAAGATTTAGCAACTAGGACAAAAGAGGATATATATAAAATAGTAATTGCAGCAATGGAACTTTCAAAAGCAAAGACAGGAGCATTAATTGTAATTGAAAGAGATATTAAAATACAAGATATAATTTCAACAGGAATACCAATGGATGCGGAAGTTTCACCACAATTATTAGTAAATATTTTTGAACCAAAAACACCTCTACATGATGGTGCAGTAGTTATTTCTAATAATAAAATTGCGGCAGCAGCTTGTGTATTGCCATTAGCAGATGACAATGATATAGCAAAAGAATTAGGAACAAGACATAGAGCAGCAATTGGTATATCAAAAGAATCTGATAGTATTGTTGTAGTTGTATCAGAAGAGACTGGTAAGGTTTCAGTTGCAAAAGATGGTACTTTAATTGCTGATGTTAGAGAAGATGTTTTGAAGAAGATTTTAATTAGCAATATTGTTACTAAAAGATTTGCAACAGAGAAAAAAGAAAGAGCTAGTCAATTGAAGAAAATTAGAGAAAAAATTAGGAATAATAAAAAATCAGAAGAAAAAAATAGTCAAGAAGAAAATAAGGAATAAAATAAATGGCAAGGATATATTATAATGAATCCTTGCTTATTAATATTATAAAAAGGATGAGAAAAATGAGAAATATCAAATTAGTTATAGAATATGATGGAAAAGATTTTAATGGATGGCAAAAGCAACCAACTAAGTTAAATATTCAAGGAGAAATAGAAAAAGCAATAGAAAGAATAACAGGAGAGCAATTAGATTTAATGGCATCAGGAAGAACAGATGCCGGAGTACATGCTTTTGGACAAGTTGCAAATTTTAAAACAAATTCCAATATTCCAATTGAAAAGTTTGCAATAGCTTTAAATAGTAATCTGAAAAAATCAATACGTATTAAATCTGCAGAAGAAATAGATGAAAGATTTCACAGTCGATTGAATTGTAAAAGGAAAACTTATAGATATGTTATAGATAATTCAAAATATGGAAGTGCAATATATAGAAATTTAGAAACACATATACCAACTAAATTAAACGTGGAAAAAATGAAAGAAGCTGTTAAATATTTTGAGGGAGAACATGATTTCAAGGCTTTTAAGGCAAGTGGTACAAGTAGTAAAAGTAGTGTTAGAACAATTTTTAAAGCAGAAGTTTTTCAAAAGCCAGATGAAAGAATATGGATTGAATTAACAGGAAATGGCTTCTTATATAATATGGTAAGAATTATTGCAGGAACATTAGTAGAAGTAGGTTTTGGAAATATAGAACCAGAAAAGATAAAAGATATAATAGATTCTAAAAAAAGAGAAAATGCAGGAAAAACTTTACCACCACAAGGGTTGTATCTTGTTAAAGTAGAATATGATTAATTATTTTAATTAACAAAAAAATAGGGAGTGGCATAAAATATAGTAAAATATATGAGGTGATTTAGCTTATGAATATTTTATTAATATTTTTTGCTCTCCCTATTGCAACGATTATAATTTCAATAGCACTTCAAAAAATATTGAAATGTCCCATTTTGGTTGCAGCAATTATATTTGCTATATTTTTAGTAGTTACATTTATTGTGGGGAATCTAAACTTTTTAGTTGCAGCTATAATTTATGCAATAATCAGTTTTATTACAGCAGTATTAACACATATTATATGTAGAATTTTGAATACTTATAGAGACAGAGACAACAATTGTTGGAGAGATAGAGATAATTGTAACTGCAATCGCAATAATACACGAAATGATTTATTAACAATTAGTAGTAGCTGCCAAAATAATAGAAATGGAGATTTGTTAACTATTAGTAGTAATGGATGTAATGGGAACACGAATGACTTATTAACTATAAGTAGTAATAATAATAGAAATAATGGTCGCAATAATAATTGTAATAACAATTGTAATAATAATTCATGTTGCTGCAATTGTTGCTCTGATGATTCAAATAATACAGTAAATTTTGCAAATGGTGTATCTGCAAGAATAAATGTAATTCCAAATGGAAATAATAATGGTGAAACAGGTTGTATTTCAGGTTGTTATAGGAGAAGAAGATAAAATAAAAAATCCCCAGTTGAATAAGACTCTGGGGATTTTAGTTAACTACTATTTAATTAAGCTGGTGAATCTCTGAAACCATTTAAATAGTCACAGAAATTGCATAAAGCGTTTCGTTCAGAGGAGTTTTTAAAGTTTACTTTAAAAAATGTATAACCAATAATTAAATTTTTACTGGTTTTTAATTCCTGAAAGTTATGTCCATAGGACATTAATTCTTTTTTTAACTCATCTGCCTTTTCAGTTTTTATTGTTAAAATAAAAAACTGATTTTCCTCCCGTTTTTTAGCTTTTGTCATGCTAGTAGCCTCCTTATATATTATTTATATAAAAAACATTATATTACAGTTAAGATACATAAGTCAATGTTAAAAAATGTAATAGTATAATTCTAAATATATAAAAGGAATGAAAAATTTAGTTATTGAAAAAAAATGAAATTTATGCTATTATTTATAAGTAATTTAGAAAAGAAAGGATATAAGAAATGTTAGAAATTATAGAAGATACATTAATAGATAGCATAAAATTAATTCCATTTTTATTCATAACATATCTAATAATGGAATACATAGAACATAAAACAAAGGACAAAACAAAAGAAGCGATAAAAAAATCTGGAAAATTTGGACCATTAATTGGAGGAGTATTAGGAATAGTTCCACAATGTGGTTTTTCAGTATCAGCAACAAACCTTTATGCAGCAAGAGTAATTACATTAGGTACACTAATTGCAGTATATTTGTCAACATCTGATGAAATGTTACCAATCTTTATATCAGAAGCGGTACCAGTTACAACAATATTAAAAATTTTAGGTGTAAAGCTATTAATTGGTGTAGTTGCAGGATTCATAATAGATTTTGTAATACGTTTAGTTAATAAAGGAAAACAAGAAGAAGAGAAAATCATAGATTTATGTGAAAAAGAACATTGTCATTGTGAAAGAGGTATTGTTAAATCAGCATTAAAACATACTATTAATATATTTATATTTATATTATTATTTACATTTATATTGAATGTAATAATCTACTTAATTGGAGAAGAAACGATAGCAGGATTTTTAAGAAACCAGCCAGTATTTGGACCAGTTATAGCTGGAATAATAGGA
The DNA here is from genome assembly GCA_944386755.1 of uncultured Clostridia bacterium. Lineage (GTDB taxonomy): Bacteria > Bacillota > Clostridia > TANB77 > CAG-508 > CAG-269. The sequence continues at coordinate 9,555 of CALXCF010000026.1, forward strand.
TTAATTCCAAATTGTGCTTCATCTGTTCTTTTGACACAAATGTATTTAGAAAATGTTATATCAGCAGCTACAATGATTTCAGGTTTATTAGTTGGGGCAGGTGTTGGACTTGCAGTATTATTTAAAACTAATAAAGGAATAAAACAGAATTTAAAAATAACAGCTTTGCTTTATGTGATAGGCGTTGTGTCTGGTATATTAATAGAATTGATTGGAATTCAGTTTTAAAAATAATTTAAGAAAACTAAAAAATACTATAACTTTATTTGTTATAGTATTTTTTATATATAATTTTTTACTTATCACTATTTGGATTTCCCTTTTTCAAATTAACAACAATTGCATCTTCATTATCAAATAAATATTTAGAATCAGTTGTATCTGTTTGAATAGGATTAAATTCATCTCTTTCATCAATAAAATCCAAATCTTTTAAATTAAATTTCTTTTTAGTTCTATCATTGTTATCTTCACTTGCAGTTGTTACACTATCTGAATATCTACCAAAGTCATAAGTTTTAACTTTTTGTGGTTCTTTATATTTAGACTCTAGATATTGGAAATCACCAGGTCCAACCATTGGTTTTCCATTAGAGCCTCTAATTTTATATGCACAACGTTTTTGTGGTAAAGTTTGAAGTTTTCCTGGTTTAAAGTAAGGTACAAATGTCCATTTTACGCTACCATAAGTTTTACTATATTCCATTTTTTCCATATCCATACTATTAGTATATGACCATTCTCTTTTTGTTCCAAATTCTTTACCCCACCATTCAACTTCATCATAATCAGCATTTCCAGTAAATATTTTACTTGCGCAGTTAGCTAAAATTGTTGAACGATAATTTTCTCTTGAGGTTGGTCCTTCTAGTTGTGCTAAACTTTGTGTTGATATAGTAGTTGCAACACGATATTTTCTATACATAGTGAACATTGCTTCTGTAGCTTTACAAATGAAATCAGCAAATTCATCAATGTATAAGAAATGTGGGATTCTGTTGTTTTCATTTCCTGGTCTTCTAAGTACTGCATCTTGCAAAGATACTAGGTAGAATAGACCAAAAGCCTTGTGAGCTGCAGCACCTAAATCACCACGTCTAGTACATATAAATGTTACATCTCCATTTTTTAATTGTTTATCAAAGTCTATATTTTGATGTCTATTACATAAAATACTTTTTACTCCAGGTATTCTCAATAAATTATCTAATTGGCTAACAACTGTATAAATGTACTTTTCAGTACTGTTTCTTCCAGGTGCATCATGATAATAATTCTTTTTGAAATATGCAAGTTGTACTTCATATTTTTCTCTTAATTCATCATCATGAGCCATTATTTCACACATTTTTTCTATTAAATCAAAATTAGTTAGTAATTTAAGTAAATCAGCCATATTTGGAAGATTTCCTTCATTCATTCTTGGATACATTTCTTTTAATAAAATAGAAACATTTTCAATTGCTTGAATAGAAACATCTTCACGATATGCTTCTTCAACAGCTTCATGATTAGTATTATACATGGCTTTCAAAACAGAAGATATTGTAATTGCAATTTTATTTGGGTCATCATATACAAAAGGATTTAACCCAATAGATGTACTATTACTTGGGTCTACCATATCATATTCTATATGAAAGTTTTTACAAACATCAGTCATGTGTTCTATAATTTCATAATCAGGAGCCATTACTGTTAATCCTAAATCTCTATATATTATTTCATCTCCTGAAGTAGCTAATATCATTTTTTTAACATAAGATTTGTATATAGATTCTTTTCCTTGAACAGGAGTTATCATACTTAAGTTAAAATGGTTATTCAAGTAATCATTGTCATATGGTTTGTTTAGATAAGCAATTTTTGTTTTTAAGGCAGTAAATCCCATTTCTTTTGATGCTTCTCTAAAGAAAAATTTTCTTTCAATATCTTTGGCAATTAAAGGTTCATAAACCAAAGATGTTTTTCCTGAACCAGAACCACCACATACAAATAAAGATTGAAATCTTGAACTTTCAGGCATAACAATTTTTTTACCTGTTTCATTATCTGTACAAATATATACCTCACAAGTATATGGTCCGTGTCCTTCTTTCTTATCTGCTAAACTTATTCCAGTATAATCCCAAATTGAACGTGTATTGTCTTGGCTATCATTAACACCAAAGTATAGCTTTTTGAACATTGGGAATATTGTTGCTAGTGGTAAATATAGTGAAATACTTACAAATGCAGGTGTTACTAAATCAGAAAATTCAGTAATTATTTCTGTGTAATTAGGTACTGATAGTAACAATAGCCATGCTCCCATATTTAGCCATTGTGTAAACATTGAAATTGCTATGATGTATAAGGCAATTGCGTATAAGTAAAATAGTGTTACTTTTTGTGGTTTCGTTTTTGAAAATTTAGATGATGGGGAAAATGCAAATGCAAGCATTGGACATGCTAATGCAAGTGTATATGCTACTGGTCCCCAATATGAGTATGAAACACCTGTAAATATCATTAATAACATTTCTACTATTCTATCTACTGCTAAGTATACAGTTATGAGTGTAAATATATATGTTGCAAATGTGTTTCTGTCTGTGTTTAATTTTTTTAATAATTTGTCTATATATTTCATCGGTTATTCCCTTTCTAAAAATTATATTCATACATATATATTATCCTATAAAATGGCGAAAAAAACAAGAGTTTTTGGAAAAATAAATGAAATTGTAATTCATTTTGCTGTTTTGTAATTAGTAGAAAGTTAAAAATAAAATTATTAATTAATGGACGAATGCGAATGAAATCATATTAGAAATTCTTAAGGTATCAAATAGGAGAATCTCAAACTTGCTTTGAGAGGTGCCTATTTGATATCTTTAGAATTTATTTATGATGTAATGTTAGCCGAGGAAATTAATTAATAATTTTATTTTTAACTTTCTTAGTATAAATATAATATTAAAAATCATTTTAATTACATAATTTATAAAAAAATGAATATAATATTTGTAAATTATGAAAGAAATGGTGATTTTATGCAAAATGAATTTTATATAAGAGAAGGCAAGATAGTTGAAAAGAGTGAAATAGAAAAAGAGATAGAATTAATAAGAACAATCATAAAAACAAGAGAAGAGTTAAAAGCTGCAAATATCAATTTTGAATATGCTAAAGAAGATTTAGTGGATTATTATACTTATCAAATTAAGGCTAATCAAGCAAAATTGAGTTACTTAATAAAAGTTGCAAAATCTAAGGGAATTGAAGTTGATATGATAAATGATATTAAATTTTCATTGTTGGAAGAAGGAGAAGAAGCAGGGTAGCTAAAATAAAGTAATATTTGTCCAAAAAGCGAATAGAAATGTAATAAGAATTTCAAATAGAAGATGGGGGAAGGCAATATGGATGGTAATCTTATTACATATTTAGCTTGTATTTGCTTTTTATTTATTTTTGGAAGAATTTTTATTGTGCCACTAAAAAAGATTTTGAAATTAGTTTTTAATTCTATTTTAGGTGGATTAGCTATTTTTATAATTAATTTGGTTGGAGCTAATTTTGGTTTTCATATAGGTTTGAATATTTTTACAAGTATTGTGGTAGGACTGTTAGGTTTACCAGGTGCAGTGTGTTTGATTGTAGTTAAACTCTTGATAGGATAGGTTTGAAAAGAAATTACAATTTTGTCGTCGTCAAACATTACTTGAAATTTAATGCAAAAAGACCTACTAAGCTATAGCAGGTCAAAATTTTATATTTTTAGATTAGTAATTTTACTCAACTGTAACAGATTTTGCAAGATTTCTAGGTTTATCAACATCTAATCCTTTTTCCTTAGAAATATAATAAGAGAATAATTGCAAAGGAATAATAGAAAGGATAGGAGAGACAAAAGTATTTGTATGTGGGATACGAATAACCATATCAAATCTCTTATCATCTATATCTAGGTTAGTAACAATTAAAGTTTTAGCTCCACGAGTTACAACTTCTTGAATATTACTAATTGTTTTTTCAACTAATTTAGGATCTGTCATAACACCAATAACAGTAACATCATTTTCTATTAAAGCAATTGGTCCATGTTTTAATTCACCAGCAGCATAACTTTCTGCATGGATATAAGAAATTTCTTTTAATTTTAATGCTCCTTCTTTTGCAACAGTCTCATCAATTCCACGACCTAAGAAGAACATATCTTTTTCTTGATAAACTTTTTTAGAAAAGTCTTTTACAACTTCAGATGTTTTCAAAGTTTCTTCTATTTTCTTAGGTAATTCTAAAACTTCTTTTTTCAAGTTTGCAATATCCTCATTTTTAATTTCCAATAATTCTGCAAAATAAATTGAAAGTAATATAAGTAATACAACTTGAGAGGTATATGCTTTTGTAGAAGCAACTGCAATTTCAGGTCCTGCATGTGTATATATAGAATAGTCTGCCTCTCTAGTAATAGAACTTCCAATAACATTACTAATTGCAAGAGTTTTTGCGCCTTTTTCTCTTGAAAGTTTTAAAGCTGCTATTGTATCTGCTGTTTCTCCTGATTGAGAAATAAAAATACATAAAGTTTTTTCATCAATAATTGGGTCACGATAACGAAATTCAGATGCAATATCTACTTCAGTTGGTATTTTGCACAATTTTTCTATCGCATTTTTACCAGCTAAACCTGCATGCATTGCAGTACCACATGCAACTATATATATTTTATTTATACTTTGTAAATATTCTTTAGTGAAAGTTAAATCTTCAAATTCGCATTTTCCATTTTCGGTTAATTTAGAACCGATAGTTTCACGAATAGCAGTTGGTTGTTCATAGATTTCTTTAAGCATATAATCATCGTAACCATCTTTCTCTGCGCTTGAAGCATTCCATTCTATTGTTTTTGTTTTCTTATCAATAGGGTTTAAGTCTATATCATAAAATTTAGCATCATTTCTTGATAATATAACAAATTCTAAATCATTTAATAAATAGAAATCTCTTGTAAAAGAAAGTATAGCTGGAATATCAGATGAAATATAATTTTCATTATCACCTTTTCCAATAACTAAAGGACTATCTTTTCTAACAACTATCATGTTATCAGGATAATCTTTACAAACTACTTCAATTGCAAAACTTCCTTTTAAATCTTTACATGCGTTTCTAACAGCTCTCAAAAATTTTAATTCATCATTTTTTTCATCTTTTGAATAATAATAGTGTATTAAATTAGGTATAACTTCTGTATCTGTTTGAGAATAAAAAGTATAACCATTATCAGTTAAAAAATTTCTTAATTCATGATAATTCTCAATAATTCCATTATGTACAACACTAAATGTTTTGCTATTATCTATATGAGGGTGAGAGTTTTCTTTAGATGGTTTACCATGTGTTGCCCATCTTGTGTGAGCGATTCCAATAGTTCCTTCTAAATCATCAATTCCTTTTAAATTATATAAATTTTTTACTCTACCTTTATCTTTCATTACAGATATTCCATCTTTTTCAATTGTTGCAATACCTGCTGAGTCATAACCTCTATATTCCAATCTTAAAAGCCCATTAATTAATATAGGACTGGCTTTTTTAGTCCCAATATAACCTACAATTCCACACATAATTGTGACCTCCTTAAAAATATTTTGGAATTGAAAGTATGCAAATAAAACCTAAGTGTATTCATTTTTGTTAAAGCATTACTGCTATTTTTTGTGTGAATACTTTTGATTTTAGGAAACCACTAGAGTACCCGCCGAAAACTTCGATAACTCCAGACCTCGTCAACATTAAAATATATTGATTTTAATGTCCTGGCGCTTTATTTAATAACCATTATCCTCCTTTCATTTTGTAATATCATATTGCATTTCTTTCAATTTACTTTATTATATTACAATAAAAAAACAAATGTGTCAATGTCTCATTGGGGACGTTTCTAAGTGAGACAAAATGTCCATTTTGGGACACATCTATAAAATAAAAGAGAATTATCCTAGAAATACAAAAATATCCCAAATAATTACTTATATTGGGATATTTTTATAAAAATCATTCTAATATTTTTTTGCATTTTTCCAAGATTTCATTTTCATCCAAATTATTTAATTTTCTATTTTCCATTAATATATTTCCATTAACAATAGTAGTAACCACATTATGGCCTTTGGCATTATATACAATATCTGCAAAAATATCATTAATAGGTTGCATTGTAACTTCATTGGCGTCAAGAATAATTAAATCTGCAAGTTTACCTTCTGTAATACTTCCAATCAAATTTTCTTTATTTAAAGCCTTTGCACCATTAATTGTAGCCATTTTTAAAACTTCATATGCAGGAACAAGCGTAGGATCTTCATTGAACCCTTTTTGTAGTAAACCTGTAAATTTCATTGTGTCAAACATATCTAAATTACAACCACTACCTTGACCATCAGTTCCTAAAGATATATTTATATTATTTTCTAGCATTTTAGGTAGATTAGCTATTCCGCATCCTAATTTTAAATTACTAATTGGACAATGAGATACATTAATATTTTTTAGATTTTTTAATATATCAAAATCTTTATCACCCAATTTTACGCAATGAGCAAGTATAACATTTAAATCTGATAAATACTTTTCGATAACTTCACTTGGCGTATTTACATTATATCTTTGTTTAATTTCTTCTACTTCACTAGTATTTTCACAAAAATGAATATGAAAATTTAAATTATATTTTTTGGCTATTTCTACAGCTTTAATAAGACAATCTTTACTTGCTGTATAAAGACCATGAACACCAACATTTATTGTTACATTGTCGTTTACACTTTTGTGTTTTTCAATGGTATTTATAAGCTCATCAACTCGACCGTCTAAATCATTATTTATATCCATTAATACTCTTGTAACTTCTCCACGCATACCTGATTTTGAAATTGCAGATATTACACTTTCAGGAAAAAAATAGTGGTCGTTTACAGTAGTAGTTCCAGTTTTAATCATTTCTATACATGAATAAAGAGATGAATAATATATATCTTGTTCAGTTAAATTATCTTCTATTGGCCAGATTTTTTTTGAAAGCCAATCTTGAAGTCTTAACCCGTCTACAGTTTCTCTAAAAATACTCATTCCAATATGTGCATGTGTATTAATAAATCCAGGTAATACATATTGATTTTTTGCATCAATTATTTTGTCTATATTTTCTTCGCTAATGTCTTTTTGAATTTTCTTGATTTTATTTTCTTCGATTAAAATGTCAATTTTATTTTCTAATTTTGGTCTTGAATTATCCATTGAGATTAAATTACAATTTTTTATTAATGTTTTCATTTTATTCACGTTCCCTTCTAATATTTATTTTACATGTTTTATGTATTTTACTGAAAAGTATTATATCATATATTTAGAAAAAGTGTTATGATTGATGATTAAAAATTATTAAAACAAAATGGAAAATATTGCAAATTTTAAAATAGCACCATAGAAACACTGCAAAAGCAGTGTTTTAAAATTTATTATAGAATAATTTTATAGACATTGATAAAAAATACTTTTTATTATATAATATAGACGAAAATAGTAAAATAAAAGGATGGTGAAGAAAATGAAGAAAATTGGTATAATTGTTGCGATAGATGAAGAAAGAGAAGAGATACTAGATATGATGAAAGATACAGAAGTAAAACAAATATATAATTTAAGGTTTATACAAGGAAATATAGAAGGAAAAAAATGTGTACTAATTAAAAGTGGAATTGGAAAAGTAAATGCAGCAAGAGCAGCCCAAGCAATGCTTGACCATTTTAAAGTAGATTATATAATTAATCTAGGAGGAGCAGGTTCATTAAATTCACTATTAGATATAGGAGATGTTGTTATTGCTAAAAAAGTAATACAACATGACTTTGATATTACTGCTTTTGGACATAGCAAAGGATATATTACAGGAGTGGGAGATTTTATAGAATCAAATCCAGATTTAGTTCAAGAATTTAGTAATGTTTTGGAAGAAACTCCAGAAAAAAATTATAAGATAAAAATAGGAATTGTTGCTACTGGAGATATTTTCTGTACAGAATCTTGGATGAAAGATAAAATAAGAGCAAAATTTAATGCAGATGTTGAAGATATGGAATGTGCTGCAATAGCTCAAGTTTGTTATTTGAATGAAAAACCATTTATTGCTATAAAAAGTATATCAAATACACCAAAAGGTGATAATGCAATAAAATATAGCAATAATGTTAAATTAGCAGCAAAAAGATGTGCAAGTGTTTTAAAAGAATTTTTAGCTTAGATATTGTAAATATAAAGTGTTACTAAGTAGTGTATGCTATATTAGTAATGCTTTATTTTAATTTATATGGGTGAGTGTTTTATAATTATAGATAGATATTATTGAAAATCACTATATTTGTCAAAATAATAACTAAATAATAAGTATAATATTCAATAATTTTGTACATAATTTATACAGCTATAAATCAAAATTATAGGCAAGTATGATTGCCAGAATGGAGGAAATTAAATGAGTGAGAAAGTAAAAGTGGTCCAATATGGGACTGGGAAAATGAGTGTGTACACAATGAGATATGTTTATGAAAAAGGTGGAGAAATAGTTGGAGCAATAGATGTTAATCCAGATGTTATCGGAAAAGACATTGGTGAAATAATGGGAACAGAGAATAAGGGAGTTAAAGTAGTTGCTTTAGAAGAAGCGGAAAAAATGATGCAAGAAACAAAACCAGATATTGCAATAGTAACAACAATGAGTTTATTTAGTGATGTTGAAGATGCTTTAATGTTATGTGCAAAATTAGGAATAAATGCAATCACAACATGTGAAGAGGCTTTTTATCCAGCAAATTCAAATCCTGTTGCAACAAAGAAAATTGATGAAATGGCAAAACAGACAGGTTGTACAATAACAGGAAGTGGATATCAAGATATTTATTGGGGACAATTAGTATCAAGTATAGCAGGTTCAACACAAACTATAAAAAAGATAAAAGGAAGTTCAAGCTATAATGTAGAAGATTATGGAATAGCATTAGCAAAAGCACATGGAGCAGGTTTAACACTAGAAGAATTTGATAAGCAAGTTGCATCAGTTGATAGAATTTCTGACGAAGAAAGACAAGAAATAATTAATAAAGGAGAATATTTACCATCATATATGTGGAATGTAAATGGATGGCTATGTGAAAAATTAGGATTAACAGTAAAATCACAAACACAAAAAACAGTACCTCAAACATATAGTGAAGATATATATTCTGAAACATTAGGAATGACTGTAAAAGCAGGAGATGCAACAGGAATGAGTGCAGTTGTAACAACAGAGACTGAAGAGGGAATAACATTAGAAACACAATGTATAGGAAAAGTATATTCAAAAGATGATTTTGATAAGAATGAATGGACAATAGAAGGAGAACCAACAACAACTCTTGTAATAAACAGACCAGCAACAGTAGAATTAACTTGTGCAAGTGTTGTAAATAGAATACCAGATGTAATAGCAGCAAAACCTGGTTATTTACCAACAGAGCAAATAGGAGAGTTGAATTTCAAATGTCGCATTGGGGACGTTTCTAAGTGAGACATTTTGTCCTTTCTGGGACATATCTGATTAAATTATTTTTATTTTTGAATTTTAATAAGGTTAAAAATCAAGTATTAAATGCAAAATTTACATAATTTAGCATTTGGCGCTTGATTTTTTTATTTTTATATGGTAAAATAATAATGTGTCTATATAATTGAAATGAGGAATTATTAATAATAAAGAAGTGAGGTGAAAACTTAAAGTATTGATTATGCTTTAGGTAGTAATATGAGTAATGCAGGAACAGCAAAAAAATTTGCTTGGGCAGAAGTATTAAGAAGTTTTTGGAAAGCAGATTCAGATATAAATGAAGATGATATAAAACCTATTGAAAAAATTGATACAAAAGTTGTAAACGTGACAGAGAAAGATTTTGAAGAGTTAAAAAAATCTTCAAAAAGAATAAATATGTTGGAAGAAAGATATGGTATTGAACCAAAAAAAGTAAAAGTGAAAAAAGATCCAAAAACAAAATCTGCTAGCATAGAAATTAAAGATATAAATTTAAATAAAGATAAAGAAGAAAAACAAAAAAATGATGAAGAAATAGAAAGATAGATTCATATTTAATGATTTTATTTAGGTTGAGTTTTATAAAAAATACAAGAAATTCAAATTTCTTGTATTTTTATCTTGACAAATGGCAAAACTATCTATATAATAGATATCGTCATTTGATATTAATAATATATGGCGAAGTAGCTCAGTTGGCTAGAGCATTCGGTTCATACCCGAAGGGTCATGTGTTCGAATCACATCTTCGCTACCAATAGAAAAATAAAAAAATTTGATTTAATGTATTGACTTAATTATTATGTTTGTATACAATAAGAACATAACGATTAGGTCTATTTTTTGTAAATAGAAAAAACTACATTGAAAAAATATTTTTGTCTAAAGTAAAAGTATAGAATACTATTTACAAAAATGGGCATAATTATATAAAAGAATTAATTAGAAAATTTATTATTAAATTAAAAAATTATATAAAAAATAACAAAAGAAAGGGGAAAAAAGATGAACGAATTTAAAGGAGAAAAAGACAAGAATATGGGAAATAAGATGAAATTTAAACAAAAAACAAACTTAAAAGAAGTAAATAAATCAGCAAAAGGTATTACATTAATTGCGTTAGTCATTACAATCATCGTGTTATTAATATTAGCTGCAGTAAGTATAGCAACATTAACAGGAGAGAATGGAATATTAACAAGAGCAAATGA
>CALXCF010000027.1 GCA_944386755.1 uncultured Clostridia bacterium
TCGTCATCACCGCCGAGCTTGTCCTTGAAAAGCATCAGGGGAAGCAGCTGGTTCATCTGGTTGTTCTGGCCGGGCTGACCACACATCGTGGACATGATAGCCAGCTTCTCGACATCGAAGTCGCCTCCCATATTGATGGAGTCGCTGAGAGCGATGACCTTGGAGTAGCAACTGAAACCCAAAACATTCTTGATAGGAATGACGGTCTTCATCTCGCCAGTCTTTGCACACAAAGTCTGGGTGCTGCCTGCATCCACCTTCATGACGAAGTAGTATTCGCCGGCGTCCTTGATGAGGTCGCCCTCGCTCAGCTTGGTAGTAGGCAGAATGAAGATAGGAAGATTGCCGAGCTGCATGTCGCCGATATCGGTGATTTGCTTCGTCTTCTTGTCGTAAATCCGCCAACTGTCGCCGTTCTTGACCGCGATGCCCATAAGGGTACTCGCGATGTTCTCGTCCTTATTAGGACCAAATTCCATGTTCATGTTGAAAAAGTTGTTTGCCATTGTAGTTTCCTCCTTGACTTGATTTGTTGTTTTGGATTTGGTTTGTCTTGCAGGCTCTTCCTGACGCTGAGCTTCTTCGGCTTCACGCTGTCTTGCCAGTTCTTCCTGACGCTGAGCTTCTTCGGCTTCACGCTGTCTTGCCAGTTCTTCCTGACGCTTGGTTTCTTCAGCTTCGTGCTGTCTTGCCAGTTCTTCCTGACGCTTGGCTTCTTCAGCTTCGCGCTGCTGTCTGAGCTTTTCCTCACGAGCTGCCTCAGAATATTTGTTAAAGTATCTACTTGCGAATTCGAATTTGAACTCTAACTCGAAGTTATATTCATCTTCGTCATCATCGCGATTGTCACCAATCGTAGCAAAGTTGCAACAATCACAATATTCGCAGTCTTCGCATTCGCTTTCACAAATGATTTCATCGGCCTCCAGGCTAAAAGGAATTTTGATTACCGGGTCGGTTCCATCATACTCCATATCACGCAAATCTGCATCGACATTAATCTCTGAATTGAGTTTGTCGCAAGGCGAGTCTGCATAAATACGAATGTGATCTTCAACAACCCAAATACTGACTGTAACACCATTACATTCATACTCGTAGGAGTTATACTCATACTCATCATATGACTGTAATGTTTTTCCCTCCCAATCATGCCATTCACCACACAAGGGGCAAAGGATACGTTTGGGAGTTAACCGTAAAATTCTTTTATCGATCACTGGTGCTCCTTCCTTTCTTTAAGATTTTTAACAGTAATAGTTTTTCTCTCCTTTCTTAATAGTGTATTTGTGCATATACACTTTAGGCTACCAAAGTCAATTTGCCTTTGATATAAGCACATAGAATACCAACATCTATTATACTATAACTTTACATAAAAGTCAATATATTCCTATATTATTCCTTTTATACGCTAAAAGGGCGGATAAGAACATATTCTATCCTTATCCACCCCATTAGTTTTTTGTACAAATTACTTTTTCTTCTTTTTGTTAGACGTTCTGTAAGTCACTCCGTTCCCTAAGTTGATTGTTGTTGTTCCTCTGGAATTGATGGTAGTTTTGCCAACTTTCTGGCTCACAGAAATGCCACTCTTACTGACATTCAAAAAAGTACCATCTCCAATTTTAATCCGTTTGCGATAACTAATTCCCACTGTGATGTCTCCTTTCAGAAAAATTAATGTACTGCATTCTCTCTTAGCACAAAAGAATTTTATTACGAGAATATGGCTATAGTATAACATATTTTACATAAAATTGCAAATTAAAAGACCTACCCTATATTAAAATAGAGTAGGCGTTATATTATTCTTTTTACATTTATGCAACTTTTATTTCATTTTGTTGTTTTAACTTTGAAACTTCTTTTATAATTTCACTTTCAATATTATCATAATAATCAAAAACACTGTCATTGACATCTGCATTATACATATAGTCAATAAATCCATCTTTTTGACATTTTAATAATTTAGCTATTGTAAAGAAATTAAGATTTATTAGTCTAATTCTTATATTGTCATAAGTATCAATTAAATAAGCTCTTTCAAATATCTCCGTTTTATCTTTCTTTAAAAATATTTCTTTAAATTCTTCAAATTCCTTATTAACTAAATATCTGAAATAATCTACAAATAGCTGTCTTTCTTTAAAGGTAAGTTTCGTAAAATCTTTATTTAAAATATTATCTATCATTTTCATTTTCGGTCCTCCTATGCAACTTTTTCTAATCTATAAGAATACAAGAAATCATCTTGTAGAATATCTTTATAATCACCAACATACTTTGTATCTAAATTATAGCCAAGTGGGATTAAATCCTTAAAAACTCTATGTATTATATAATCTAAATTTTGATTTTCTTCAGGTCTTACTGCAAATATGATATTTTGTATATTAGTATTATCTATTGCTTTTAATATTTGATATGAATTACTAATGCTCGAAAATGCAATTACTGGTGCATTTAAAACATCTTTTATTAAATTACTTAATATTAGATTATCCGTTAATATAACAGTTTCAGTATCTTCAGTAATATTATTTCTGCTAATCCAATTTTTAGTTCCGGTGCCATTTATTTTGCCACTACTTGAAAACCAAATATCAGTAGCTCCATTATATGCTTTATCCAAATGCATTGATAACGCTTGTATTTTATTATTTTCATCAGAAACAGGTACAAAGAATCCCTTTACATTTGAAAAGGTCCAACCCCAATCTTCTTCCTGATAAAATCCAGGTATTCCGGACAAATCAGATGTTCTTTTCAAGCTATTTGCAATTATTCTTCTTTTGATGTATTTTTTAGGAATAGTGCGATACATTTGCTCATCTATGGTACTATTTAAGAATCCCTGACTTTTCAAATATTTTCTATGCTGTGGTTCGAGTTTTAACATTTGTAAGAATTCTCTATAGATTTTATCTCTTGTATCTATATCTGCAATTTCATTGATAGGGCTAATAGTGATATGAGACTTATCTACTGAAAAGCATTCTCTATCTAATAACTCTCTATATGCTTTTTTATTATCAATATTTCTTAATTTAGCATAAAGACCAATAGAGAATCCACCAACTCCACACCTACTACAGCAATATTTGTTATTGTTAGTGTTAAGACTTAATGTAGCAACTTTTGAATTTTTATTATATCCGCAAAACGGACAAATAGCTTTTACTTCAATTCCTTTTGTGTCAGTTATTTCTAATGACAAATGATATGCAACATTTAATATGTTAATGTGTTTTGTAATTTCTTCAAAATCTTCTTTCTGCATAATTTAATCTTCCTTTCTAACCAGCTATTCTAATATTTTGACTTTCGTATTCACTTTCTAATTTTTTAATAAAGTTATTGGCTGTTTTTTGAATTTTATCTCCTAACTCTAAAATTATCTTTATATCTCCATCAGCCCAAGAAGTAATATAATTAAAACTGCATCTTGAAGTATCTAAACCAAAATAATCAGCCACTATAAAAGCAACTGATTCAACAAATGTTTCAGATAAATTTCGATCTTCTTTATAATTAAAATCATCATAAAGAGCATGTGTTAATTCATGTAATAAGACAGATACTTTATCATCAAGAGATAATGATTTTTTTAGAACAATATGTTTGTTCTTAGGGCTCCAATATCCTTGAGCACTTCCTATCTCATCTTCTTCAATAATAGGGAATGGGGAATAGGAGTTCAAAAAAGTAAAAAAGTCTTTCATATTATTACTTTGTAGCCTTTTGTCCTCTAAAGGCATTGGCTCACCAACAGTTTGAGAAATGTCAAAAACATAGGTTGGTCTATATGTAAGATACTCTATAGTTTTTTCTTCTTGTTTTTCTTTTCCATCTTCTAATAAAGTCTTTTGCCCTTCAATTTTAGTAGTATATTTTTTTCTCATAGGATAAATAATTTGTATTCCTTTTGATCCAGGTTTTATTTTTCTACCCATATTTTTCCAAGCCTTAAATCCTGCAACTTGTGTTGCTTCTTCCATTTGTGAAAATATAAGTACAATATTATTGAAACTATAATTATGAAAATTCCTACTAAATTTTAAAAGTTTTGCATATTCTCCAGAATCAATAATACTTGTAACACCATCAACTATTTTGTTAAATATTTCTTTAGTTTTATTTTCTTTATTACTTTTCTTTCCCATAATTAAGCAGCTCCTTTCAATACTTTTCGTTCCCAATTATCTAAAAATTGTATTTGTGTTTTATTTGGTGAATCATTATATTTGATTCTACTTTGAACAACTTTATTGTCTTTAACTTCTACCGTAACAAGTGATTTATCTTGAGCTTTTATATCTCGCATAAAGTATATATCACAAATTCCTGAAGCATAATCTTCAGCATATGTTCTTATACAATTATGTTGTTGTTTACTTTCATCTTCTAATGCTGCTATTGTAGGAGCAGGAGTAATTATAAATTTTTTATTCTTAAACACATTTTTTTCTAACTTCTTGTATCTTCTTGAAATAGCTTTATCTAGTAGCTCTTTATTGTGTATTTTATATTGTATTGCCAATTTATCATGTTCTTTTCTTAATTCTTTTGGAAAAGCATATTTATTGCTTTTTAGGTCATATCCTAAAACACTTGCAAACTTCAGATAATCTTTGTAAAGATATGTATCAACTTTGCCTCGATGTAATTTAGCATATCGTATAAATCTATTTATGTTTATATACATACATATTTCTTCAAGTCTATCTATTTTAAATTTTTCCAAATATCTAATTTTCTTTATATTTGTTTCTTTAAGTAATTGTAATATTTCTAATTGGTTATAAGTTATATTGTATTTTTTCATAAAAGGGTAAAATGTTTTTGATACTCCAAAGATATTTTCAAAACTGCCTTCACCATAAAATCTACCAGCTTCAAGAGCTAGATTATATAATTGTGCTTTTACTAACATCTCTACTTTGTTTGAGTTTTTTGCATTTCTCATTACATCTTGAATATCAAAGCATTCCATTTTTTTCGCCAATTCCCAAATCATAGAGTATTTATATTCTGTGTCTTGAAATATCTGCTGTAAATTATTTGGATATATATAGCCTTTGGTGCTTAAACCATAATATCTTGAATACTGTCTCCATTTGCCTGGATTAGATATATGATAAACATGTACATAACCTTGATTTTTAGAAGTTCTATCATTTACAAAAGTACAATCTTGTTCAAATGGTATTACTCTTGCATATTCTGCTGATGATACCTCAAAACCATAATAACGATTTATATTATCATATTGAGATCTTATTTCAAACAACCTTAAAATCAGTTGAGAGTCCACTTTATCAACTAAAACAGCAACATCTTCAAAAATATAATGTTTTAAATTATACATTTTAATCATATATGTATTTTTGCAATTAGGACATTTTTCATATTCTTTTGCTTTTTTAGTAGTAGTAAATTCATGTTTGCAATTAGTACATATACATTTATTTTTAGGTTTCTTAATAATAAGATTGTGGTGTTTTACAGCCACTTTATCGACAAAATCATCCCAATTATATGGAATATTATAATTATACCTACAATCTATTTCTTCCAACATTCTTCTATATTTGACTTTTATATATCCCATTATTTTTGCACCTCCTGAAATAATGTTATTTGGTTATCCTCTGGTCTTTTTTCTTCAGGTGTTTTTTCTTCTTTTTTCGCCTTTTTCTTGTCTTCTTTTTCTATTACTTCAGCTGGAGTAGGTGGCATTACTTTCTTTTCTTTTAATCCCAATTCTTCATTGCTTTTGCTAAAATATGTAATTGCCCATAAATAGACAACTTTATCATTTACCATTGCTACATTATCTTTAGCAAGGTTTCTTGCTTTATCACATATGTATTTATACATTTGCTTTATAGATTTTTCTTCATTATTAAATTTTTCGTGTAAATCATTTCTTGTTTTTAAATAATCAAATATTGCTGAAATATTATAATTATTCATTTCTAATACTTCTGCTTGTAGCCTTTCTAATCCTTCCATAATTTTTTCTCCTTCCAATTCATGATACTTTTTTAAATCTTGTAAAAAGTTCATTTGATTTTTCTTCTGATTGCATATATAGTTTGTAGTTACCAATTCCATATTTTTTGATTTTTAATTCTCGTTCTTCTTGTACTTTTTGCAGTAATTGTGGAATTTCTTCAAATGTAAAAAAATAAGAGACAAGATTATTAAAATTAACAATCTTATCTCCTTTAAAATCTTTTATTACATTGAATCTATAATGATATTTCTTTTTTCCGTTATGGTCTGCTATACGAATTCCACAACATACTCCAAAATCTAATTTTAAATAAATAGAGTTTGTTGTTACTGAATTATATCTATGAACAATAAATCCCAATTTTTTTAGTTTATCAACTAAAATACTGGCTATTTCTTTTTCATTCATATTTAAGCAACTTCTTCCTGTATTTCAGCAAATTTAAGGTATCTATCTCTATTTATTTTTTTAGTAATCGTTTTCATATATGGTTTAATATCTTTGATTTCATCTTCTGGAATATTAACTCTTGAAACTCTTGCAATGCTTGTCCCATTTTGTGTAGGTGCTTTAACAATATCACCTTCATTTAATTTAATAATTGTAAAATATGAGTATGATTTTCCGCCAAAAGTTCGAGGAATAAATTTATCCTCATATTTAACTGCAATTATATTCGTATTCATGATTTTGTTCTCCTTCCATCATATCAATATTATCTATTTGCTCATTGAATTTATTTAATAAATTAAATACTTCAATGAAATTACTACCTAGACCTGGTTTATTTTCTTCATCAAATTTCATTAGTAAAACAAGTCCATTTGCAATATTTTGTAATTCATTTCGTGTAAAAATCATTTCATTACTACCTAATTCCATTTATTATCCCTCCAATGCTCAAAATGGTAAATCATCACCATTACTAATAAATTCTTCAGTATCATTGTTTTGTGTAACTGGTGTAGAACTATTTAATATACTTTCATCTGGTCCTTGTGATTTCTTTGATTCAATAAAATCAAGTTCTTCAGCAACAACCTCTGTTACATAATGTTTAATTCCTTGCTCATCATCCCAAGTCCTAGTTTGCAATCTACCTGTAATAGCCACTTGCATACCTTTTTTTAAGTAATTTGCAGAAGTTTCAGCTAACTTATTCCAAGCAACTATATTAAAAAAGTCTGCTTGTCTTTCTTCACCTTCCTTTACAAACTTACGATCAACAGCAAGTGTAAATGATGCAACTGCTGTGTTTGAAGTTTGTGTATATCTTAATTCAACATCTTTTGTTAGTCTTCCTAATAAAATAACTTTATTCATAATATTTTTCCATCCTTTCATTTTTATTTATGCTGCTATATTAAAGATTTCTTCTTTATTTCTTTTAGCATTTTTTTGTTTCATTTTTCTTTGATTGTAATAGTATTCTTCTAAAAATTCTTCTTTATATCTGTTTATTTTCTTTTCGTGTCTATTAATTTTAAACATATTTGTAAATTTTCTTATGTCTCTTTTTTTCATTGATGTTCTGCGATTATTTTTTATAGAAACTACAATAAATGTTCCTAAAATAATATTTCCTTTGAATAGTCTATTAAACTCATCATTAGAAGCATTTTTATTTGCAATAATTATAGTATTTTCATTTACTCTAAACCTTTGTAATTCTTCTCCTATAAATGATTTTATAAATTTGATACTTGCAGGAATTCTAACTGTTTGAACTTCCTTTCCTGGCATAACTAATAAAACTTTGATTTTCATATGTTTTTTTCCTTTCATTTTATAAAAATTTAAAAGGTGGAACTATGCCACCTTTGTTTTTAAGCTGCTTGTAGATAATTGGTATTTTCCATATAGCCATCTTGAAGTTTTAAGTCTTGTCCTTTTTCTACTCTAGCAATTAAGATTTGTGTATCTTTTGAATACTCCTGTGCAAAATTATAATCTGCACAACTTTCGCTGTCATCAATAAATAGTGGAATATTAACTCCAGATATTTTATTAAACATATTGCATAATTCTATTGATGTAGCAATAGTCTCTGAACGAGATAAGTTCTTTAATTCATTGTTGTTATATGTAATAATAAAATCTTCTTTTAATTCTCCACTATCTTTTAGTACAGTATAATATCTGATTTTTACATTTTTTAAATATTGAGTAGCAAATTTCATTTTTTCTTCGATATAGTTAATATATAATTTTTGTGCTATATCCTTTGTTTTCTTTATATTATCTATCAGTGTTTCATGTTCTTTTATTTGCTTTTCAAAAGTTTTAATATCTTGTTTTGCCTTATTTATATTATTTTGTTGCAGTAAAATAGAATTATTGTGTTTTTCTATTTCTAATTGTTCTTGTTCTAAAGTACGAATTTGAGCTTGAACGGTAGCAATTTGTTTTGCTTTTTCTATATTAGAATTACCTTCTAATGCATGTAATTTGCATCTTTCAGTTGCCATTTTACTTTTTAAATCTAATAGTTGCTGTTCTAATTTTGTCTTACTTTCAAAAGCTTCTTCAAGTTCTGCCTTCATATTCTTAATTGTAGTTAATTTGCTTTCATTTTCAATTTTTTGTTCACACATAGGACAGCAAGATACAGGTTCATTTTTAATTGACAAATAAACCTTTTTTCCTGTTTTCATTTTTGTTGTTAAATCATCTAATTGCTTTTCTATTTGTGTTATTTGAGTTACCAAATTATCTACAATTTTTTGTTGCTTATTTTTATCTATTGAATTACTATCAGCTATTAAAAAAGATAATTCATGTCTTGCAAGTGTGAGCTCTTCAGCTTTTTCAAATACCTTTTGTTTTTCTAAATCCGTATTTACAGTATTTTCTGCATATTCAATTTTTCCCTTTAAAGATGTAATCTTATCTTCGTGCATTTTTTTATTGCTGTTTAAATCTTTTAAATATTCTACAATGTTTTTAGGAGTACCTTCTAAATATTTCTTTTCAATATCTTCTAATCTATTATATACAGTTGATATATCAATTTCAGGCAAATATTTATCAAGTAATTCCTTTTGTTCTGCAGGTTTTTTATTGATAAAATAATTAGGGTTTAGTATTGATAAAAATAATTTTTTCTCTCCATAAAATGATTGTAAATCTTCTGGTTCAGCCTTGTTATTATCAAGCATGACAAAGTTTTTCTTATTATCATATTTATTTTTATATCTAACTAATGTATGATTATTTCCTTTATTATCAATAAATTTAAGTTCTACATAACAATTTTCAGACTTTTTGTTGCCTAGCCATACTTTATCATCACCTGTTAAATTCGTTCCTAAAAACGCCCAAATAATTGCATATAGTATATTAGTTTTCCCTTTTGTATTTCCTCCTGTAATAGTTGTTATATCATATAAAGGTGTTTCAAATTCTTGTTCAAATTTTCTGAATCCAATTGTTTTAAGATAATTTACTTTCATTATTTTCTTCTCCTTCAAATTTTTCTAAAAATTTCCCATCAATCCAATCTTCTGTTCCATCTTCTAATAATCTAATGTTATAATCTAAAAAATATGGATCTCTGCAGATAACAATTCCAATTTTGTTTTTATACTTTTTGTTATTGCATTTTCCATATCCATTTATTAAAACAATAGTATTATTTTTAAATCTGTTAAACATTGTAATGCCATCCCTTACAATATTCCTTTAATTTGTCTATATCTATTATGCAAATATCCATAGTTTGTGGATTATCAGTTTCAAGAGTATCATAAACAAAACGATTGCAAGGGTATCTGTCTATAATATCAGAAACTACACCAAGTTCTTTTAGAAAATCTGTCATATGAGAATTTTCAGAGTAATTTTTTATAGTTGTTATATGCTCACTATACATGCCAAAATCATCATATACAGTACAAGTAGTAATAGGTTCTCCATCACTTTGTATTGATATTGCCATTGCTCTTTTATCTGCAACATAACTTCCAACTATAAAATAACAATTCTTATAATTTTTATATGTAAATTTTTTCATAATAAAAATCTCCTTCCATTTTTTACTTGAATATTGACTTTTTATATTCCATTTTTTAAAATGTAAATATAGTTATTTATTTAACTTATTTTGTGTAGTAGCATAGCTCTTGGGTGATTTATGCTGCTACATTTTTTAAACATTTTTGAACATATTGAATATTATTTGTAAATGTTTTATCTCCTACAGTTGCTAAGTCTAAAATTACGGTAGTTCCTATATCACATTGAGATAATTCATCTGCAAACTGAGGTGGAATAACTACATCTATTGTTTGGTCTTTCATATCCACAAAGTTACCAATTAAGTATTCAGTTGGTTTTCCTGCTTTCATCAGAGTTCTTTTGCACGTGTCTACTAATACATAATAATTTTCAAACTCGTTTTTAGGCTCAGTATTTTCTGTTTTCTTTTTAGTTTCATCTTGAGTAATAGTTTCTTGTTTCTTTTCTTTAGGCTCTTTTTTAGTTGATTTCTTTTCTGTAGTTTTAGTTTCTTTTGATTTGCTTTCTTTCTCTTGCTTACTAACTACATCTGAGTTTGAATTTGTAGCAGTGTTATCAATATTTTGAGTTGTAATTGTGGATAATTGTTTCTGATTTGCTTGATTTGATGGAATAGTATCGTTAGAAATAAAATCTTCTTTTTTGACTATATCAAGAACATAATTATTAAATGTTTTTCCCATTTTATTTGTTTGTTCTTCTTGTTTTAAGAATAAAGTGTAATCTCCAATTATAGGATTTTCTAGATGCTTTTGTAGTGCAATATATGCTTTTAATCTTTGTATTGATGTTTGCCCAGTTATTTTCATAATCCATATTCTATCTGTACTAATTTCAGGTAGTAAAAATTTTAAAGTACCTTCTAAATTGCACATTGGCTTGGATGTTCCATCTGAAGATAGTCTATATTTGCAATCTTCACTACAATTAACTGTTTTCCATACATTTGACACTTTTTGTTTTCCTTGAACTTCATTCTCCTTACAATAACAAACAGCTCCGCCTTGATTGTATCTAATATGCCTAACAGACAGAGGTTCATCATCAAAAAATCGTATGTTTAATTTCTTTTCTTGCTTGTATTTTTCATTAAAACGATTAAGTAGAAATTGCATATTATCATTTTTGATTTTTGCGATAAAATATCCTAGTTCTACGACTTTCTTTCTTTGATTTGAAATTTGTTGTTCTCCATGTTGGATTCTCCCAACAATAGGTAAATTCATATTTCTTAATTGTTCCATTTTTTATCTTCCTTTCATTTTTAATTTAAGCTGCAACTAATTCTTGTAAGTAGTAGCAGTTTTCCATGACATTAGAATAATCAATAGTATAAATAGGATAAAATGTATCATTTATAATGCAAACTCCTATTTTTTCTTTTAATATTCCTAAATCTTCTAATTGTGGTACTAATGTTGGCCTAAAACGATTATTTACTACAATTTCATTTTCTTGTAATTTTACTGAATTCTGTTCTAAGGTAATATCAGCAAAATGTGATATTTGTTTTACATTTGGATCAAGTCCATATAAACTTAATTGTAGATTTCCGTTTTTGTATGATGAACAATTTATAAAGCAATTTTTAAAGATTGTTTCATACATTTCAAAATCAAAACCATTTTCCATAACAAAATCTCCTTTCAATTTTTTGTGTAAAAAGATTTTTAATTCAAATCCTCCTTTCTTGATTTTTGGGCAAAAAAAGAGAAAGTATCTGTTAGTCGAGGGGCCTTCTAACATTTACTTTCTACTTATTTTAAGCACAACAAATAATCTATATATTTGATTAGTGCAAATACCCTAAATTATGCTGTATTAAAAAATACAGATGTACCACTACTAACTAAAATTTTAGTAGTTATGCTTCAGAACAAAATTCTGAAGGTAGTTATAGCAAAAACTATAACATTATCTTTATACACAATTATATTTTATAAGGATTTATTTATAATTTCAATAATAAGTTCAAAAAAATATTTTTTGCTTATATATCAATGATTTATAAAAATTTTTGTGTCCTAAAACTAAAATTCGACATACTTTTTAGTCAAAAAAGTTTATAATAGAAATAATTAAAGAATTTTTCACTTCAGCATTCCATTTCTTTAAATGATTTTATACAATTTGCGTGGAAGGAGTGAAGTGTTATGGAAGATGATATTATTTCTATCTTGTTTGAAAAGAAAATAGATAGTGATATGTTTAATTTTAGCAGTGAAGAATTGACAAGATGGGAGAAAGCAAAAAGAAAATACAGTGATGAACTTTTTATGTTTATAGGACAAAGAGTACATCCAAAATCTCAAAAGAAATTAGAACAACTAGTAGAAAAGTATCTAGAAGCAAAAAATCAATGCTTTTATATTGAAAATAAAATGTACTATAAGTCTGGCTTTGTGGATGGAATGAATCTAATTCATGAATCCTGCAATAATCGGTAAATAAAAAAGCATATTGAAACTTAATTTATGTTATACTAAAGACAACAAGTTTGAACAAAATAAAGGTGTGTGGTAAATATGGAGAAATATATTATTGATGCTTTTATAAAAAAACATGGAAAAAAGATTTTTAATGATATAAAAACTATGATACAAAATGAGCTTAAATATAGTAAATCCGCGGTTGCTTTTAATGATAATTATTTATCTTATATATTTGAAATAGCAACTTATGAATATTGTGGCATAGAAGATAAAAAAATTCCAACTTTTATAAGTAAAATGGGAAATGATTATACACCAGAAATTTCGTACACAGAACTAAAAGAAATTCACCAAAAGTCTATACAAGAAATAATAAAGTATTTAGAGAAATCTACCAATAATATAATAGAGTAATCCAAAAGCAATAAAATAGCAGACTTAAATTCTGCTATTTTTGCGTTTCTTTTATTATAGATATGAATTTAAAAAACATTTTTAATTCTTCTTTAGAACTATTATCTAAAAAGTTATCTATTGTATTTCTAATGTTCAAATGTTTATTCTCACATTCACCATATAGAATATAATTAGGATTTGTGCCTGAAGCAGAACAAATTTTATTCAGTGTTTTTATACTAATAAGGATTTCTCCTCTTTCTAATTTTCCTAGATGATTTTCAGATAGGCCACAACGCTCTGCGAATAATTGTCTAGTTTCATGATATAATTCTTCTCTTATTCTTCTTATTCTTGCTCCAATTTTTATTTTATCTAATGTCATATTTTCGCCTCCTTAGCATTTTTGTTCCTATATATGTATATTTTATATGTTATTCTAGGAATATTACACACTCTACAAAGAATAAAATTCACACCATACTAGGAACATTAAATTGCAGAAAGCCTTACAAAATCACATTTTTGTCAAAATGTATTTATTGAAAAAGTCCGTGTATGTCAGAAATATCAACATTTTTCGACACATTTTGCAATTGAGATTTTATATAATCTTGGTGGGTTTATAAACCTATTTAGGAAGAATATAAAATTGAAATTGCAAAAGATTTTGTAATAAACAAACGATAATTAATATTTTTACTAAATAGGATTTATGGGCTCATTTTTTGTATTTTTTAAGGAAGGAGGTTTTTATATTTCGATTTGTGTTCCTCTTGAATAGGAGTATGAACCTAAATTTTAGAATTTAGGAGGAACACATTATGAGTGTTTATAAAAACTATTCCTGTGATACACAAGAAGAAAGAGAAAAGAGATTTGATAACTTTTTAAACAAAACGATTGTTATGTCTTCAAAAAGATATTTCAAAAAAGAAAACAATATTGGCACAAAAGAAAAAACTATTGTAGATAATGCGAATTTTTGTGCTTTTCTACAAGGCTTTATTGATGCTGAAAATTCTTGCTTTGATGATGTTGAAAATAAATTACAATTAACTAGTGCTTTGAATACGCTGTCTGTTGTTGAACAGGCAGTTATTTTTTTGCTATTTCAAGAAGAACTATCACAAGATGAAGCAGCTAAAATATTAGAAATATGTTCTAAATCAGTAAGTAGAATTAAAATAAGAGCATTAAATAAAATGAAGAAATATTTGGAAGGAGATGTTTAATATGAGAGATAAAAGTATATATGAATTAGGAATTTTAGCACAAAAAGGTGATGAACTTGCTATGTTAGAAATAATAGACAGAAAGAAAAAGTTATTAAAAAAGTTTTCTTTTGGAGATGAAGATCGTTATCAATACTTGATTTTAAAGCTAATTGAAGGGATTAAAAATTATGATTTTAAAATTTTTTAAAATTTACGGTAGAATTTTCACAAGATAATTAAGGTATATATAGTGAAGGGCAAATTTTAAAGGACACACTATATTTTTACAAAGGCAGATAGGACAAGCTCTTATCTGCTTTTGCATATATTAAATGAAAGGAGCAAATACAATGTTTTTTAGATTTGTATTACTAGGTATATCTTTTGTAGTAGTTATGCTTTTAATTGAAGTTGTTTTACCAAAAATAAAATTAAAGTACAGACTACACAAAGAATTAAAGGAAAAGAAAAAGAAACAAGAAGCATTTAGAAAAAAGATAAAAGAATTAGAAATTAAGTAAATTTCTAATAGTCTTGTCATACCTAAAAAGTGTCGACAAAAAATTAACCCCAATAGGTGATTTGATGAAAACATTAAAAGAAAATATTATAACTCTATTTTACATAGAACATTTAAAAGTAAAGGAAATAGCTGAAAAAGTAAATACTTCATCTGCATATATAACAAAAATAATAAAACAAGATACTAGATATATGCAAGAAAAAGAATACAGAAAAGCTATCTCAAAAGATAAGAGAAAAGTCGCTCAAAATAACTTTATTAAGAACAAAAGAGAAAAGCAAAAAATTGATGATAATTACTCTTTCGTGCAATCTCAACATGAACAGGCAACTAGAGAATTATCAAAATCAAAACATTTATCAAATGAAAATTATAGAAAATGGAATTATAGTGCCTATAAATACAACCCTTCAAGAAAAAGGTACGAATTTGATGAGAAACTTGGTCGATCTATTGATGTACCTAAATATATAAAAGAAAGGTAAGATTATTTATGGAAGAAAAATTTTTAAAATTAGTTAAACTTGCAGATGAATTAAATGAAAGGCAAGATAAAGTATATGCAGAAATTGAATATACAGCTAATGATAGTAAAAAATTAGTAATTTCAATAAGGTCAAAGAAAGACTTTACATATATTGAAAAATGTGAAGTACAATTAAATGCTTTTTCTATGATTGAATGGGACAATGTTATAACACTATTTGAAACATTTGTAGGAGGTGCAGTAAATGAATAAAAAAGAAGCTGTAGCCTATGCACAAATTACATTAGATTATATGCAAAGTTCTAAATATAAAGGTGAACTAAATCCTGAAACATTAGGCATAGAAATGAAACAATGCTTTAAATTGTATCCTCGTAATATTGTATTAAATATTGCTGACTCACAAATCAAAGCATCAAAAAAATTACAAGCTATTAAAAATGGATGTGATTTTGATGAGTGATAACGATAAATTAACTATTACAGTAGATGAAGCAGCTAAAATGTTAGGCGTTGGTAGAAATACCATGTTAGAATTTGTGAAAATGGATGGTTTCCCTGCTATTCGCTTAAAAAGAAAAATAATTATTGATAAAGAAGCACTTCCAAAATGGTTTGCTAACAGTTATGGAAAATATACATATTAAAACTTGAACATTGATTTTGATAGTAGGAAATAGTAAAATGTAGATAAATTTAATAGATTTATTGTCCGTTATTTTTATCTGCTTTTTTATTATACTTCTTTAAAGGAGAGGAGTGAAAATGGAAAGGACAATAACACCTACTAAAACAAAGCTACAGAAGGAAAAAGATAGAACAAAAAAAGGCGAAGTAAGTATCAGAGATAAGAAAAATGGAAAGGAGGCTCGTGTTACTTTACAATTAAACATTCCAGGTGCACCAAATCCCAGAATTTCAAAATATGGTGCTAATGAAAGTATTGCAAGAAAAAGACTAGCTGAAGCAATTCTACTTAAATATATTGAATTACAGAAAAATAAAGAATTTGCTAATATTCAAGTTTTTAGCCCAGAATGTCAAATAGAATTAAATAAATTTGATGAGTATATGGAATGTGTAAGAAATAATCAATTAAAGGCAAACGGAGACAGAGAAAATAAAAAAGATGAAGTAAAATATCCTATTTCTTTATATGTCGAAAAGATGATAAAGCAAAAAAAGAAACAATCTGAAGCTAAAGGCGTTAAGAAAAAGAAAAAAATAAGTCCCAAAACAGTTACCTATTATTGGAGAACAGCTCAAAAACAGGTATTACCATATTTCGGCAATATGGATGCTACTACCATTACACAAGAACAGATTGAAGATCATTTTGAAACATTAGACTATTCATCAAAGTATTTAAAAGATATTAGACTTGTTTTAAAATTATCATTAGACCTTGTTGTAAAAGAAAAATTAAGACCAGATAATCCAGCAGAAAAAATTGAAATTGTTAGTGATAAAAAATCTCTAGGAATTGAAATAGAACATTTGGAACAAGACAGGCAAGAAGTATGGCTAGATATATTTGAAAAAGATAAAAGACAATGGGTATATCTATTTGAATCTATACTTTTGACGGGAGCAAGACCTGAAGAAGCCTGTGGTTTTAAATGGTGTGCTATGGATTTTGAAAAAGATATTGTTCATATAAATAATGCTTATAAAGATATCATTTTGTATGATGAAAATATGAATAAAATCGGTCATACAAGAGGAGATGGAGATTTAAAAACTGCTGAAAGTTATAGAGATTTACCTATGCATCCTAGACTAAAAAGAGTATTATTGCAAATAAAAGCAGCTAGAATGGAAGAATATCAGAAATTAGGTAAAAAATGGGATGAAAATGGATATATCTTCTTGAATGAGAATGGACAACCTTTTGTTTCTGAGAATTTGACAAATAAGATGCCACAATTTATAAAAAAATATAAATTAGAACATCTAACTACATATGGTTTAAGACATTCATTTGCAACATTATGTTCAACTTTAGGTATGCCTCCTGAAGTATTACATGTTATTATGGGACATGCTGATTTTGATACAACTAGAAAATATTATATTCATATTACAGAAGAACGCAAGAGAAATGAAATGTTAAAACTATATAGACAACAAAATAGTGAGCCTGAATTACAAAAACTTATTGCTGAAAATGATGCTTACTTTAATAATGTAGTAAAATTAAGAATACAAGATATTAGACCTGAAGAAAGATTAGCAAGTTAAAAAAAATACACCTATTGCTAAGTGTATTTTGGTGTAGCTGATAGGACTTGAACCTACAACCTTCTGGTTCGTAGCCAGATACTCTATCCAGTTGAGCTACAGCTACATGTATATTTTTAACTTAAATAAGTATAGCATAAATTTAGAGAATATACAACTAAATTTATAATTCTGGGGAACGAAT
Organism: uncultured Clostridia bacterium; assembly: GCA_944386755.1. Lineage (GTDB taxonomy): Bacteria > Bacillota > Clostridia > TANB77 > CAG-508 > CAG-269. The sequence continues at coordinate 17,523 of CALXCF010000027.1, forward strand.
TGGGGAACACCTTCCAAGCGACTTCTCCAATCCCCTAGTATAAAGGATTATGCACTACCGATATATCGGTTCGTAGCCGAATGCTCTATCCAGCTAAGCTACTGGTGCATATCCGTTTAATATTATAACAGTTCTCTTTTAATTATTCAAGTTTTTTTAAAATTTTCTGCAAAAAGGCTTGAAATTTCATTTTTATTATGTTATATTATATTGGTACTTTGTAATCGAGGTGTAGCGCAGTTGGTAGCGCGCGTGGTTTGGGACCATGAGGTCGCAGGTTCGATCCCTGTCACCTCGACCATAAAATTAAATCCTTATATCTACTAATATCAGTAGATATAAGGATTTCTGTTTTTAAAAATAATCAATAGAGGTTTTACTAACCATTTATACGTATTTTCACCAGAGTTTAAAATATCTATATTTTTTCCTTCTTCTATCTTTTTATTGTAACTAATCCATCAAAATAATCTAACACACTATCAGTAACATCTTTTATAGGTATTTCTAGCCAATTATTATTTGCTGTATTAATTCTTGATTGAAATCTATGATTATTTAAGATATTCGTTAATCTTATATGTATATCTTTTAATGTATTTTCACGCATATTTTTATCTTGAAAAATCAAAATATCTATGTATTTTATTAGCTTGTCCTTATTTAAAACTTCATTGTTAATTAAATAATAAAAATCAAAAATATCTTTAAATCTCGTAGAAGTAATGCCAAACTTTAACAAAGATTTTAGCTTTTCAACCATTATTTGTTCCTTTGAGTTTATAAGTAAGCTGACACTTTCTTCTATTATGTTAAAATCGAAATAATATTCATCTTGCTTAATATCAAAGTATTTATGTACTCCAATATCTAGTTTGGAACTTATTGAATAATGATTTTTATCAGTAAGTGTTATATAAACTCTTTTACCATCATAGTCTTGATGGTGTAATGGCTCAATTTTTCCTGTAATTTTTATCTTAATGCCATCATCAGTATTGTTTAATTCTTTTATAAAATTACGAATTGATTTATCTTCTAAAGAATATTTTATAAAATCAATATCCATATCTCTTGTTGCACAACGCATATCTTTAGAGATATTATGCATTACAACTCCACCTTTTACAGTAATATTTTTATGATATTTACTATTACCAATTTTTAGTAAAATAATATCTTGTGCTACTTTTGGAATAGCATCTTCTTCTGAATATCCAGCTTCTATATATTTATTTACTAATTCATAAATATCCATTAAAACACCTCATCTTGTATTATTTCAAAAATTTTGTCTCCATTCACAAAGTATTGTAAATATTCTTCTATCTTTTGTGT
>CALXCF010000028.1 GCA_944386755.1 uncultured Clostridia bacterium
TTATATCTACTATATCATTTGATTGTCTAACTTCTTCTATAATTTCATCACTATATCGTGGCATTTTTACCTTCCTTCCTTTTTTCAATATACATATTTATATTATTCGACGCATTTGACATAAATTCCTTCTTATTGCTTAAAAAAATTGTCAAGTTTTTAAAAATTGACAATTTTTTAATAACTAATTATTTAACAACATCATTCTATTATCTAATTTTTGAATTGCTTTTGCACAATTTACCCACTCTTTTGATGTTTTTTTGTCTATTTCTTCTTCTGGTTTATATTTCATCTTATGTTCAAGACTAGCCCAAAAATCCATTGCAATTGTTCTTATTTGAATTTCTACTTTTACATATACTATGTTTTGTGATAACGTTACAGGCACTTCAACTATTAAATGATAGCTTGAATATCCGCTTTCTTTTGGATGTGTAACATAGTCTTTTTCTGTAATTATATTTACTCCTGGCAATTTTTTAACTAAATTTCTAATTGAAAATATATCTTTTTTTAATGGACATATTATTCTTACTCCAGCTATATCATTTATATTTTCTATCATTTCATGATAATTTAGTTCTAAGTTTCTTTTTTTCATTTTTTGCATTATACTTTCTGGTTTTTTTATTCTTGTGTTTATATGGTCTATTAAGTCATAATTATAGAATAATTTGTATTCATCTTGTATTATTTCTATTTTTGTTTGTAATTCTTTGATTGCTGTTGAGTAAATAAACATCAACTTTTCAAATGTTTTATCATCTTCTTTCAATTCTTTATCATAATCTAAAAAGTTTTTTATTTCCATCAGGTCTGTCGGTTCTTCTTTAATCTTCTTTCTTTTCATTTAATTCACCCTTTCTAGGTTTATTTTTTGAATGTTTTTGGATATTTCCTAGTTATTATATTTTTTTGTTTTTTGATTTATGCATATGTTATCCAAATATTGTTATCAAAAAATAGTTTAATTGTGTTTTTTAGGTGAAAAATGTTTTAATATTTTATTAAGATATTTTAAAAAGATTTTTTATATCATTTAAAGTTCCTGTTTTCTTTTCTCCTGTTCTTACATTTTCAAGTTCAAACTCTTCACCTGATTGCTTATTTCCAATAACAACTAAATATGGTGTACCTAAAATTTTGCAATCTTTAATTTTCATTCCCATTGTGATATTTTCTCTATCATCTAAGATTGCCTCAATACCATTTTCTTTTAGTTTGTTATATAATTTTGTTGCAAATTCTAGTTTTTCTTCATCTTCCATTTTTGGAACTATTTGAACTTTGAATGGAGCTATATTTTCAGGTAAAACAATTCCTTCTATTTCTTCTTTTTCATTTTTTAGTATTGATTCTTCATATAAAGCAGCAACTGTTCTACTAACTCCTATTCCATAGCATCCCATATAGTATAATGCTTCTTTTCCTTCTCTGTTGATGTATTTTCCGTTCATCATTTCTGAATATCTAGTACCTAATTGGAAAATATGTCCTAATTCCATAGTTCTAATTTCTTTGAATCCTGAAATATCTTCTATTCCATATTCTTCTTTTAGATATTCTTGATAGTTTTCTTTCTCTAATATTTCTGTATTTAGTCCAATTCCTGTTTTTTCGTCATATAAAATTTTATCTTCACCTTGTTCAGAAATTAGCATAAACTCTTCTGATTTTTTTCCTCCCATAGCTCCATTATCTGCTACAATTGGAATTACTTTTAAACCTAGTCTTTCAAATATTTCTAAAAATGCTTTTCTTATATTTTTATATGACACTTCCATTCCTTTTTCATCTTCATCAAAACTGTATGCATCAAGCATTGGGAAAGATTTTCCTCTTAACAAATATCCTCTTGTTCTAATTTCATTTCTAAATTTTTCTCCAATTTGATAATATGTTACTGGCAAATTTTTATATGATTTTAGTTTTTCTCTTGCAAATTCTACTACCGCTTCTTCTCCTGTTGGTGCTAAGCAAAATGTTCCTTTGTTTGATTCTGTAATTAACATTGTTCCATCATTTACATATTGGTCATATCTTCCAGAGTTTTTCCATATTGTGTCTGGTTGTAATATTGGTAATAATGTTTCTATACATCCATATTTATTTAAAGTTTCTACTATAATTTGTTCTACTTTTCTTCTTACCAATAGTGGTATTGTATTATATCCAAATAGCCCTGCTCCATATTGTACTAATTGTCCTGTTTGTAATAAAATACTTTGTGCAGGATACATTTCATCTATATTATTCAATTTTGTAGCTCCCATACCTGTTTGTGATAATTTCATATTAATTCAATCCTTTCTTTTTTTGTATTTTAATGATTTCTTTATTCTTTTTGTTCTTGAACCCTTTCGGGCATTGGAGCCTCCGTTTTTCCTTCATCTTTGTTTTCTTCTAAAATTTCATCTACTACTATTTGATGGTTTTCATCTAATTTATATCTAGGTAAATCTGGTAAATCTTCTAAAGAAGAATATCCAAACATCTTTAAGAATTCATCAGTTGTTTTGTATGACATCGGCTTTCCGGGTAAATCTATTTTTCCTGCTTCTTTAATTAGTCCATATTCTAATAATTTGTATACACATGCATCTGCTCCAACTCCACGAATTGACTCTATTTCTGCCCTCGTAATTTGTGGATTATATGCAATTATTGCTAGTGTCTCTAATGCCGCACTTGATAAATTAGGTTTTGTTCTTTTATCTAATACCGGATAAATGTATTCATACAAGCTTGTTTTTGTTGCTAATTGATATGATTCATTGACTTTTATTAGTTCTATTCCTCTGTCTTCTTTTTTATATTCTTCTTGCATATTTGATATGATTGTGTCTAGGTCGTTTTCATTTACCTCTAATGCTAATATTAGTTCTTTTTTTTCTACTGGTCTTCCTGCTGCAAAAAGAATTGCTTCTATTGCTGCTTTTAGATGGCTTATATCCACTTTTATTTTCACCTCTTTATTTTCCATTTTTTGTGTATTCCATTAATTTATTTTTACTTTTTTAGTATTTATATTATTGCAGAAAATACTTGATATGTCAATATTTTTTGATAATTCTTGCACTTTTTTAATTTATATGCTAATATTAATTTAGATTATTTTTAGTAATAAATATTTTATATACTTAATATGGAATGGGGGATTTTCATGGAGGAAAAGAAAAATTTAGAAGTGGTTTCTGGTGATGGCTCAAATTTAGATATTTCACCTGTTTATGATAATATTAGTGAGATTAGACCAAAATCCACAACTCAAAAACCTTCTAATGTGGTTATACCAAAAGAAACTCATAAACCTATAAAGGATAAAAAGAAAGACGAGAAGAAAAAAGAAGAAAATAAATAAGGTTTTCCTTGTTTATTTTCTCTTTTTTTAATTATCACTCAAAAAATATGTTAAAGCTATTTTTTGTTCTTCCATAGTTTCTAAATTATATATACCTATCTCATTAATTTTATTATCAGTCATTCTTAACTCATAACAATAACCATCTAAATAATATCCATTAGGCATATTTTCTTCTATATTGCCATTTTCTAAGTCTGCTCTTATCACATCCTGTTCTTCTATATATGCTTTATTTTGATACACATATGCTAAATATGGCAATACCATATCATTTTTAAACACTTGCTTTTCTTCTTTGTTGTTACTATCAATTTTAAATACTGAAAATTCATTTTCAATATTATTATTTTCATCGACTAATTTTCTCGTAAGAATATATCCTTCATTTTCACTTACATAGCAGCTTCCGAATCTTCCTACTTCATGATTTGTTTTGTCATCTAAATATACTACATGATATTTTTCTCCATTTTCATAATCAACGTATATAATATATTTTTCATTTATTCCTGTAATTAGTGTTCTTCCTTGTGCTAGTTCTTCCTTATTTTCTCCATTAATATCTGCTACATATAAATCTCTTGTTTCTCCATCTGTATAATAAATTTTGTTGCTTAGTATATTAAAATAATTTTTCACATTAGGAATTATCGTTGCAATATTGTTTCCGTCTTTATCCATTGAGCACAAGTCCCCTTGTGGTGTTTGATTTATCTCATCAAAACCATTTTGCTTAACAAAATATATTTTATCTTCTGTTAGCCACAATTGAGCTGATTCTCCTTCATATATTTGTGTTACTTTTCCTTGCAAATTAATTTTATATATGCCTTTTCCTGAATAATGGTTTGGCACTCCATATATGTTTTCTCCATCAAAATATATTTTCCATAGTTCTTTTGGTGTATTTACTTGAATTGCTGAATTATCTTTTATGTTGAAAATATATAAATTGTTTCCATTGATAGAGTCAATATATGCAATTGTGTTATCTATTTTTACAAATTTATTTCCTTTGGTCATACTATATTTTATTTCTTCTTTTTCTTGTGGTTTTTGACTTTCTTCTGTTTCTTGGTTTTCTTCATTGCTTTCTTCTACTTTTTCATCCATTTCTTGTGCACTTTCATTTTCCGCTTGATGTGTTTTATTTAGACCATATGCTAATCCTACTAATCCTATTATTAATATAATTATAGCAATAACCAAGATTTTTTTATTTTGTACTTTCTTTTTTCTTTTATTTAAGTTATTTCTTTCTCTGGCTCCTCTTCTCATCAAAATTCTCCTTAAATAACATTCTTTTTTATTTTTACTCTTAAAAGAGTGTCCCTCAGTCCCTGCAATAGGGATTAAAAGAACGTCCCCTAATCCCTATTTAACTTCAATCAACTCATATTCTTTTGTTCCTAAGCCAATTTCTTCTCCATGTTCAATTTGGCTTTCCCAGTTAGTTTCTGGATGGTTACTATGGAATAGGTCTTTTTCGTGTACACCTTTTTTCATTTGCTCTGCTAAATAGCTATTTTCAAATACTTCTTGTTTATTTACTAAATCAGCACATGCTTTATCTAATGCTACCATATCAAAAGATGCTAACATTCCAATGTTAGGTACTATTGGAGCATCATTTTCTCCATGGCAATCACAATTAGGAGAAACATCACAAATTAGGCTAATATGGAATTGTGGTTTATCTTTAACTACTGCTAATGCGTATTCTGCCATTTTCTTATTCAAAATGTCTGCCGCTTCATCATTCGGAGATTTTATCGCATCAAAATTACAAATTCCTATACATCTTCCACATCCTACACACTTATTGTGGTCAATTACTGCTTTTCCTTCTTCATTATATGAAATTGCTCCATGTGCACATATTTTTATGCATTGTTTACACTTTCTACAATTTTCTGGAATAACATTTGGTTTTCCGCTACTATGCATTTCCATTTTTCCTGCTCTTGAGCCACATCCCATTCCGATATTTTTTATTGCTCCACCAAATCCTGTTCCTTCATGTCCTTTAAAATGGTTTAGTGAAATTATTACATCTGCATCCATGATTGCTCTTCCGATTTTTGCTGTTTTTACATATTCTTGATTTATTTCTACATATTGCTCATCTGTTCCTTTTAATCCATCCGCAATTATGATATGGCATCCTGTTGTGAATGGATTATATCCATTCACATATGCTGAATCTAAATGGTCTAAAGCATTTTTTCTTCCCCCAACATATAATGTGTTACAATCTGTTAGGAATGGCTTTCCTCCTAATTTTTTTACTAAGTCTACTATTACTTTTGAATAGTTTGGTCTTAAATATGCAAGATTTCCTGGCTCTCCAAAGTGTATTTTTATTGCAGTATATTTGTTTTCAAAATCAAGGTTTTCGATTCCTGCTTTTTTTACTAATTTTTTCTAATTTTTGTAATAGGTTGTATCCTGGTCTTGCTCTAAAGTCTGTAAAATATACTTTTGATTTTTCTTTCATTTTAATCACTTTCCTTCTTTATTTTTATTTGTTATTTCTTTTTTTATATCTTTTCATCTTAACTTTGTTTCTATTACTATATCATAAATTTTTTTATTATTCCATAGTTATTTTGGTTTTAATAATATTCCTTATTCAGTAAACAAAGAAGAGTATTTCTTCATATAAAAATACTCTTCTTCGTTTACTTTTTATATTCTTTACTCTTCTACTTTTTCAAATAAATCTTTTCCTACTCCACATAGTGGGCATGTCCAATCATCTGGTAAATCAGAAAATTTAACACCTTCTTTTTCTTCATCATAAATATATCCACATACTGTACATCTATATTTTTCCATGAATTTCACCTCCATTATTTATTCATTTTTATTTAAAGGTCCGTCCCTAAATCCCTAAAATCAGGGATTTTTAGGACCGTCCCCTAATCCCTATTTAGCAATTCGTCTGCTAATTTATTCATTTCTTCCACATTTTGTTCATTCATTGTGGATTTTATTGTTATTGTTGGCTCGATTATATCAAGATTTTTCATTTCTTGCAACATCTTTTTCATACATCTTCCTGCTGATGGTGCCCATGAGCCATTTTCAACAACTGCAACTTTTCTTTTTTGATAGTTTCTTTCTTTTAGATAATCTAAAAAATGTTCCATTGGTGGGAATAATCCCATATTGTAGCTAGATGATGCAACTACTAATGTTGAGTATCTAAATGCATCTTCAACTGCTTCTGCCCAATCCTCTCTTGTTAAATCTGCAACTACAACTTTTTTGTTTCCTTTTTCTTTTAGTATTTCTGCTAGTTTATTTGCTGCTTTTAATGTGTTTCCATATATTGAACTACATGCTATGAAGATTCCGTCTTCTTCTGGTTCGTAGCTACTCCATGTTTGATATTTTTCAATATAATGTTGTAAATTTTCTTTTAATACTGGTCCATGTAATGGGCAAATTGTTTTTATATCTAAATTTGCTACTTTTTTTAATAATGCTTGTACTTGGTCTCCATATTTTCCTACTATTCCAAAATAGTATCTTCTTGCTTCACAATCCCATTCTTCATCTACATCTAATGCTCCAAATTTTCCAAAGGCATCTGCTGAAAATAGGACTTTGTCTGTTTGGTCATATGTCATCATTACTTCTGGCCAATGTACCATTGGTGCCATTATAAATTGAAGTTTATGCTTTCCAATGTCTAATATGTCACCTTCACTTACTATTACTTTTCTTTTTGATAAATCTATATCAAAGAAGTTTGATAATATATTAAATGTAATTTGATTTCCTACTATTTTCATATCTGGATATTTTTCTGCTAATATTCCTATATTATATGCATGGTCTGGCTCCATGTGTGATACTATCAAATAATCTGGTGATTCTCCATCTAGCTCTTCTGATAGTCTTTGTAGCCATTGTCCTGTTACTTTTTCGTCTACTGTATCAAATATTACATATTCTTCATCTTTTATTAGGTATGAGTTATATGCCATCCCATTTTCTAGTACATATTGTCCTTCAAATAAGTTTATATCTTTGTCACTTGCTCCTATATTTATTATGTCTTTTGATATTGTCATATCTGCCATGTTTTTTCCTCCTTTTTTCATTTTTTATCTTACTCTTTTTTCAACTTTTGCTTTTTGTATTATACCCTGTTTTATAATTTTTATCAACTATATTTTCGAATGTGAATTTTTTGTGAATTTTAGCATTCTCGTATTGACTTTGCTAAAACCAGTTGTATAATGTATATGTAAAAAGAAAAACATACTTTTTACTATGTGCTAACAATATCTAGTCAACACATAAATTTTTAGAAGGAGTTGATTATTATGATGATGTTACCAAGAAAAAGGAATGATTTTGATTTATGGGATGAAATGTTTAGAGACCCATTCTTTACTGGAGAAAGAGAAAGCAAATTGATGAAGACAGATATTAAGGAGAAAAAAGATAAGTATATAGTAGATATAGACTTACCAGGATACGAAAAAGAAGATATTAAAATTGAAATTGACAATGGTTACTTAATTGTTAATGCAAAAACCAGTCATCACAAAGATGAAAAAGAAGAAGGCAAATATGTTAGAAAAGAAAGATTCGTGGGTGAATGTTCAAGAAGTTTCTATGTAGGTGAAGATGTTAAACAAGAAGATATTAAGGCATCATTTAGAAATGGTACTTTAAAAATTGAAATCCCTAAAAAAGACGAACCAAAAGAATTGCCTGAGAAAAAATATATTCCAATTGATGACTAATTAAAAAAATCCCAGTTTTTGGGATTTTTTTAATTTTCTCTTTTTACTTTACATGGATTACCATATGCAACAGAATTAGAAGGAATATCTTTAGTAACTACACTTCCTGCACCTATTGTCACATTATCTCCTATTGTAACACCTGGCATAACAGATACATTTCCTCCAAACCATACATTATTTCCAACTTTTATTGGTTTTGCATATTCGATTCCTTCATTTCTTAATTTGATATCTATTGGATGTCCAGCTGTATAAAATCCACAATTTGGTCCAATGAATACATTATCTCCAAATTCAACTTTTGCTCCATCTAAAATTACTAGATTATGGTTGGCATAAAAGTTTTCTCCAACAGATATATTATATCCATAGTCACAAAAGAAATTAGATTCTATCAAAACATTTTCTTTTGTTTTTCCTAGTATTTTCTTTATAAATTCTTTTCTTTCTTCTAAATTCAGTGGATTTATATTGTTATATTTATAGCATAATTCTTTTGCTTTTCTCATTTCTTGAATTAATTCTTCATCGTAATTTGGATTATATAATTCACCATTATCTCTTTTTTCTTTTTCAGTCATAGCAACTCTCCTTTTTGGGACATGCCAAAATGAACAAAATTTGTTCAAAAGGGACAGTCCCGTTTTTTCTAAATAAAGAAATTGCAGATATTTTTATATATAAGTCAATTTCTTTAAAATAATTTTTGAATTTTTATTTTATCTTATTATATACCATTAGAAAACTTTTATTCAACGCATAATTAAATCTTATCCTAAAGCTACATCTAAAACCATCATTATTACAAAACCTAATGCTACACCAATAGTTCCAATATTTGAGTGTTCACCTGCTTGTGATTCTGGTATTAATTCTTCTACAACAACGTAAATCATAGCACCTGCTGCAAATGCTAATAAATATGGTAAAATTGGTTCAACAAAATTAGCTAATAGAATTGTAACAATTGCTGCTATTGGTTCTACAATTCCTGATAAAGTACCATATAAAAATGCTTTTCCTTTTGAAACTCCTTCTGCTCTTAGTGGCATTGATATAATTGCTCCTTCTGGAAAGTTTTGAATTGCAAGTCCGATTGCAAGTGCAAAAGCCCCTGCCATACTAATCGCTGTATTTCCAATCATTCCACCTGCAAATACAACTCCTGCTGCCATACCTTCTGGAATGTTATGAAGAGTTACTGCTAAAACTAGCATTACCTCTCTTTTTATTTTTGTTTTAACTCCTTCAGGCTTTTCACTTTTCAAGTGCAAATGTGGTACAACACTATCTAATATCAATAAAAATATTATTCCAAGAGAAAATCCAACTGCTGCTGGAATCCAAGAGATTTTACCTTGCTCTCCTGCCATATCAATTGATGGGTCTAATAAAGACCATATAGATGCGGCCATCATAACACCTGCTGCAAAACCCAATAAAAATTTTTCAATTTTATTATTCATCTTGTTTTTCATAAAAAATACCATTGCTGCACCAAGTGTTGTTCCTAAAAATGGTATTGCTATTCCTGCTAAAACTTCCATGTTTTTTCTCCTTTAGATTTATTTTCTTCATTAATGCGGTCTGTCCCTTTTTAGCATTTTTTGTTCATTTTGGCATGTCCCTAAAAGACAATCTTAAGCTATTCAACACTACTGTCAAACTGCTAAATGTCATTGCTAAACTTGCTATCATTGGGTTTAATGATATTGGTAAAATTCCCATAGCTAATGGTATCATACAAATATTATAAAATAAAGCCCAAAATAGATTTTGTTTTATAATTCTTATTGTTTTCTTTCCTATATTAAGTAGTTCCAATATTAAATTCATGTTATCTTTTAATAATATGATATCTGCTGAATCTGCACTCATGTCTGTTCCGTTTGCTACACTGATTCCAACAGTTGCAGTTTTTAAAGCAGGGCTATCATTAATTCCATCTCCAACCATTAAACATGAGTTGTTCTTATTTATTTCTTTTATTTTATCTTGTTTTTCCTTTGGTGATACATTACTAATAACTTCTCCTATATTTAATTTTTCAGCAATTACTTTTGCTGTAGTTTCATTATCTCCTGTTAGCATTATTACTTTATATCCGTTTTCCTTTATTTTTTGGATAATTTCTTCCAGATTGTCTTTTATTTTATCACTAAGTCCTACAATTGCTAATACCTCTTTTTCATCAAATAGATATACTATACTTTCTCCTTTTTTACTATATTCTAATTCCTTTTCTTCATATATATTTTTAATATTTTTTTCGTTTAGTAGTTTTTGGTTTCCAGCATAATATGTTTTTCCATTTATTTTTCCTTGAATTCCTTTTCCTGGTATATCTTTAAATTCTTCGATAGTTTTATTTTCAGTTGAAAGTTTTATGTTATAATTTACGATGCTTTTAGCAATTGGATGATTTGACATTGCCTCTAAACTTTGTAATATTTTCAAATTTTCTTCTGTGTACTCTCCATCAACTATTGAAAGTTTTCCTTCTGTTAATGTTCCTGTTTTGTCAAAAACTATTGTGTCTATATGTTTTAAGGCTTCTATACTTTCACTTGATTTGATTAAAACCCCTCTTTTACTACAATTTCCAATTGCTACTACCATAGCAAGCGGTGTTGCTAATCCTAATGCACATGGGCATGCAACAACTAAAACACTAACTAAACTTAAAATTGCTTTATCTATTTCACTATATATTGCTAGATTTAATATAAATGAAAGAATTGCAATTAGGAAAATTACTGGTACAAAATATCCACTGATTTTATCTGCTAATCTTGCAATTGGTGCTTTTGTATTTGTTGCTTCAACAACTAAATTTACAATTTGTGAAATGCTAGAGTCTTTTCCTATTCTTTCTGCTTCATATTCAATATATCCATCGTAATTTATACTACCTGCTAACACTTTGCTGCCTATTTTTTTAGTTACTGGTTTGCTTTCTCCTGTTATAAAAGATTCATCAGTATGTGTTTCTCCCTTGGTTACTTTTCCATCTACTGCAATTTTTTCTCCTGGTTTGCAAATAACTATATCTCCTTTTTCTATTTCATTTATTGTTACTGTTTTCTCTTTTCCATCTTTTAATATTGTTCCATTTTTTGGCGTTATTGTTACTAAATTCTTGATACTATCTACTGCTTTATTTTTGTTTTTTCCATCTATATATCTTCCTATTTTTACAAATAGTATGATAATTGCTGAAGATTCAAAATATAGGTGATGTACCATTTGTGTTTGCCCTTGAAATACTAATATTGTATTCCATAGGCTATATAAAAAGTTTACTATTACTCCTATTCCTACTAATGAATCCATATTAGGCATTTTGTGTATTATGTTTTTTATTCCGTTTTTTATAATATCAAAACCATAAATTAAAAATGTAAAACTTAAGACTGCAATTACTATTGAGTATATAATTGGATTTTTGTTCATATCTATAATTTCTGGTACTGGAAGATTAATCATTGCTCCCATTGATATATACATTAATATGATTCCTAGTATAGAGAAAATTATGACCTTTTTTAGTTCATTTCTTTTTTCTTTTTTATCGTTTCTTTCACCTAAACTTTTGAACCCTGCTCCTTGAACCATTTTATTTAAATCTTCTATTCTTAGGTCTTCATCATATTCAATTAATGCTGTTGCCATTACTAAGTTTACTTCTGCTCTATGTATTCCTTTTTGTTTATATAAATATTTTTCAAGTCCATTTGAACAGGCACTACATGTCATTCCTTCAATATTTAATATTGTTTTTTTCATATTTTTGTTTCCTTCTTTCTTTGGTCAGTTTGGTCACTTTTGGGACAGGTTCGGACTGACCATTTTTGGTCACTTTTGGGACGCCACTTTTAACTTTTCATTTCTTAGTGTTTTTGTTTCACATTGTTATGTTTGCTTCAAACTTCAAATTCTCTTGGAAAAGAATTGCTATTTTACGACTGTGAAATCCAAATCCTCAATTTTCTCCTTAACCATCTCTTCTGTAACATTTTCTCTTGCAATAACCTTAACTTTGCCTGTATCATGTTTTGCAGAAACATCTATCACTCCATCAATTGAACTTACTGCATTTTTTATCCTGTTTTCACACCCTTCACACATCATACCTTCTACATTAAAAATCATTTCTTTCATAAAATCACTACCTTTCTTTAAAAGTCAATAGTTTTTAATACTACTGACTTTTTTAATATCTTTTTTATAAATTTTTATTTCAAGTATTCATATTGTGATAAATCTGGTTTTGCAATATCTTCATCTGTTACTTCTCCAAATTCATATTCTACACTTCTAATTTGTTTGCTCTCTTGGAAAACCGCTAGTAAAAGACCTGTTTCTTTATCAATATATTCCTCATGACCTTCTGCCTTAATTGTATAGCAATCTTTTCCATCATATTCTCCTGTTCCTATCCACATAATAGGTGTAGCAGCCATTAATATTCTTGTACTATTGTCATTTGTACTTAAACTTGATGGTTGTAAATCTGGTATAATTGCTCCTTCATCTTTCTTATATTTTTTTATAGGATTTTCAAAAAATACATATGCCTCTCCTGTACTTGTATCTCTCCAAAATGTTAAGTTTCCTTCACCATTTTTTTGTCTAGTATTCATTTTCCATATTGTTCCTTTTCGATATACATTCATTATTGTATCTTCTGAGTCTGAATAATAATGCCAATTATTTTCAAGAGTTGATTGATTATATCTTTCTTGCATATTATACAATATTCTCCATCTAATTCCTATAATTAATATTATTACTAATACAATTGCAAATACTAAAAATATAAATCTTTTAAGTGTTATTCCTGTTCTGTGTTTTTTGTTTTCTACTTTTCTGTATGTTGAGCCAATTGGTGTTTCCTCTGTTTTTTTGTTTTCTTCTTGATTTTTTACTTTTTTTACTTCTTCTTCCTTCATTTGTATCCCCCTATATTTTATATTTTTATAGCTTTTTCTATTGCTATATTAAAATCTTCTAAATCTTCTTTGCTTGGATGATTTAAAGCCATGTCAAAGTTTTCTATACTTTTCTTCATTCTTTCATCATTTGGATTATCTTTTAGCATTTGTTCATATCTTTTTCTAACGCTAATTGGCATTTTCCCTTGACAATAAAAATGTCCAATGATTTCATTACTTTCATCTATAAATTTCTTAGCTCTTTCAAATAGCATATCAAAATATTCTTTATTTCCTCCAAAACCACATGTACCAAAATAGAATATTTTCTTATTTTTTATTCTTTTTAATTCTTCTTGAATTTTTTGACTTGGATTTCCTTTATCTGTCCATGAACCTACAAAAACTATATCTGCTTCATCAATTTCTACTATATTTGAAAATTTCTCTTTTAATAAATCTGCTAGTTTTTTAGTATTCCCTGTAATACTATCATAAATTATGCTTACTTTCATTTTATCCTCCTAATCATTAGTCGCATCGCCATTACCTGTAATAGGTATTTCTTCACCTAAATATTTAGGTTTTGGTTTTAATATACATTTAAAAAAGTCCTTATTTCTTGCAAATATTTCTCTTAATTCTCTATAAGTTTGTTTTCTATATTTTCTTCTGTCAGCTTTAATACCATATGCTTTTAATTTCAATTTTTTGGCTATATATAAAGAACGATAAAGATGATATTTCTGTGTTACTATAACTAATTTTTTTACTTTAAATATATCTTTTGCTCTGTATATACTATCATATGAAGAAAATCCGGCATGGTCCATAAAAATATCGTTGCTTGGAATTCCTTTTTCTATTAAAAATTCTTTCATTACTTTTACTTCATTATATTCTTCTTTTCCATGATCTCCACTAACAATAATTTTTGGTGCTATTTTTTTATTGTATAGATTTGCTCCTTCTAGTAATCTATCTTCTAACATATAGCTTGGTCTATTTCCCCATATTCCAGCACCTAATATTAATATACAGTCAATATCTTTTTCTTTTATTTCTTTTGCATTTTTTATTTTGCTTTTAGTTGGTTTTATTATATAAAAGTTTATTGTCGTTATTAAAATTAATACTGTTAATATTATTATACTTATAATTATCACAATTTTATTTTTCCTTTTATTTTTTATTAATTTTCTTATATCATAATAATTTCTATTTTTCAATATTATTAATTTATTTTTTGTTGTTTTTCGACTTGTTCGTACAACAAATTTCTCTTGACAATAAACGAATTTAGTCATATACTAGACGCATGAAATAGAAGTAATTTTCTATTTAAAAAATCAATAAAAAAGGCGGAGTTAAAAAACTAAATTTATGCCTTAGAAAGGAATGAAAAAAATGGACAACATGATAGAAATCAGATGGCATGGTAGAGGTGGACAAGGTGCAAAAACAGCATCATTACTTTTAGCAGATGCCGCATTTAACACTGGTAAATATATTCAAGGTTTCCCTGAATATGGACCTGAAAGAATGGGTGCTCCATTAACAGCATACAACAGAATTAGTGATACACCAATCAGAATTCATAGTAATATTTATTATCCAGATTATGTTGTAGTTGTTGATGATACTCTTTTAGAATCAGTTGATGTAACTGCTGGTCTTAAAGAAACAGGAGCAATTGTTATTAATACTACAAAATCAGAAGATTATTTGAGAAAAGCTTTGAAAGGATATAAAGGAGATATCTATACAATAGATGCAAGAAAAATCTCTGAAGAGGCTTTAGGAAAATATTTCCCTAATACTCCAATGCTTGCAGCTATTATCAAAGTTGCTAAAATTATGACAGATGAAGAACTTCTTGAAGATATGAAAGGTTCTTTTAAACATAAATTTGCTAAAAAGCCTGAAGTTATTGATGGTAATATGAAGGCTTTAGAAATGGCATTAAAGGAGGTTAAAAAGATATGACAGAAATAAACGCAAATACACCTATGGAGAAAATGACTCCTGGTGGTGATATCTATACTGCTGGAAATGCTAGAGAATTTAAAACTGGAGATTGGAGAAGTGTTAAACCTGTTTTCTTAAGTGAAAAATGTAAACAATGTGGATTATGCTTCCCTGTTTGTCCAGATGATGCAATTCCAGTTAATAAAGAAACTTTACAAAGAGAAGATTTTAATTATGATTATTGCAAAGGTTGTGGAGTATGTGCTAAAACATGTCCATTTGGTGCAATTGAAATGAGAAAGGAGGACGACTAATATGGGAATAAGAGAAAGATTAAGTGGAAACGAAGCTGCTGCAACAGCTATGAAACAAATTAATCCTGATGTTGTTGCCGCATACCCTATCACTCCTTCAACTGAAATACCACAATACTTTTCAACATTTGTTGCAAATGGTAGTGTGGATTCAGATTTCGTTGCAGTTGAAAGTGAACATAGTGCAATGAGTGCATGTATCGGTGCAGAAGCTGCTGGAGCAAGAGCAATGACAGCTACATCTGCAAATGGTTTATCATTAATGTGGGAAATGATTTATATAGCATCTAGTTTAAGACTTCCTATTGTTTTATCATTAGTAAATAGGGCTGTATCAGGACCTTTAAATATCCATAATGACCATTCAGATGCAATGGGAGTTAGAGATGCAGGTTGGATCATGTTATTTTCAGAAAATAACCAAGAAGCATATGATAACACTTTAATGGCTCATAGAATTGCAGAACATAAAGATGTAATGTTACCTTTAATGGTTTGCCAAGATGGATTTATAACATCACATTCCATTGAAAATATTGAATTAGTAGAAGATGACAAAGTAAAAGAATTTGTTGGGGAATATCATCCTGAACATTATTTATTAAATAGAGATGAACCAATAGCAGTTGGTCCATTAGATGTTCAAAGTTACTTATTTGAACATAAAGCACAACAAGCACAAGCAATGGAAAATGCTAAAAAAGTTATATTAGAAGTTGCTGAAGATTTCGAAAAAATGACAGGTAGAAAATAT
The DNA here is from genome assembly GCA_944386755.1 of uncultured Clostridia bacterium. GTDB lineage: Bacteria > Bacillota > Clostridia > TANB77 > CAG-508 > CAG-269. Next base: position 16,104 of record CALXCF010000028.1, read on the forward strand.
GGATTTTTCGAAGAATACAAATTAGATGACGCAGAAGTTGCAATTGTTTGTATGAACTCAACTGCTGGAACAACAAAATTTGTTGTTGATAATTTAAGAGAACAAGGAATCAAAGCTGGTCTATTAAAACTAAGAGTATTTAGACCATTCCCAGTAAATGAAATTGCTAAAGCATTATCTCATTTAAAAGCAATGGCAATTTTAGATAAAGCTTCTTCATTAAATGCCGCAGGTGGTGCTTTATATGAAGATGTAACATCTGCTATGTATGTAAATAACTTCCACGTACCTGCTGTAAACTATGTTTATGGTATTGGTGGTAGAGATACAAAAGCAGATGAAATCGAAGGAATTTATAACGATTTATTAGAAATTGCAAAAACTGGAAATATAGATAATCCATATCGTTACTTTGGATTAAGAAGGGAGGCAAAATAATATGGCATATAATTTAAAAGAAGTAGTAGCAAATAAACCTTCAAGATTTACAAGTGGACATAGAATGTGTGCTGGATGTGGAGCTCCACCAGCTATCAGAATGGTTATGAGAGCATTAAAACCAGAAGACCATGCAGTTGTTGCAGGAGCTACTGGATGTATGGAAGTTTCAACATTTATCTATCCATATACTGCTTGGACAGATTCATTTATTCACACTGCATTTGAATGTGCTGGTGCAACAATATCAGGTGTTGAAGCTGCTTATCATTCTATGAAAAAACAAGGAAAATTACCACAAGATGGTGAAACAAAATTCATCGCATTTGGTGGAGATGGTGGAACTTATGATATAGGTTTACAAAGTTTATCAGGTGCAATGGAACGTAGACATGATATAACATATGTATGTTACGATAATGGTGCATATATGAATACAGGTATTCAACGTTCATCAGCAACACCAAAATTTGCTGATACAACAACATCACCTGCTGGAAAAGTTATACCAGGAAAAGCTCAACCAAGAAAAGACTTAGCAAAAATCATGGTAGGACATCATATTCCATATGTTGCACAAACAGTTGGATATATGAATTTCAAAGATTTGTATGAAAAAGCTGAAAAAGCAATTTATACTGAAGGACCTGCATTTTTAAATGTTTTAGCACCATGTCCTAGAGGTTGGGGTTATCCAACAGATATGTTAATGCAAATAAATAAACTTGCAGTAGAAACATGTTATTGGCCACTATATGAAGTTGTAGATGGAAAATATAAAATAACATATAAACCAGCTAAAAAATTGCCAGTAGAAGAATTCTTAAAACCACAAAAAAGATTTAGACATATGTTTAAACCAGGAAATGAGTGGATGATAGAAGAATTCCAAAAACTTGTAGATGAAAGATGGCAAGAATTGTTAGACTTAGAAGAAATCACAAACAGGGATTAGAATAAAAGACAGAAAAGGTGTAATTATTCCTTGACTGTCTTTTATTTTTGTTTAATTTACTTGTGCAAATGTATTTTTACACTTGCATTTGGTTTAGATTTCGTATTTTTTGGCTTCTTTTTCAAACCAAGCAACGGCTTTTCTTTCTTCTTCATACCCTTCTGCACAATATGCTTTCATGAAACTTTCTCCTAATTTGCATCCTTCCATTTCTATTATGTTCCTACAATAATCAAAATTTCCTGTGTCACTATAATAAGAAATTAGAAGTCTTTCTGCAATAGGATTTTTTTCAGAAACTTCTAATTTAGTATTTGCATCCTTAACATATTCAATAATACAAATTACATTAGCTTGAATAGCATGAAGTCTTTCTCTAAAAGCCTTTAAAAGTCTTGATACTGTGTCTTTCTCATATTCTACTTCATCTATTTTTCCTTCTAAATCACTCATCCCTTCATACATAGAAAATGCACTAATGAAGTTTCTCGCGACTGAATCTGATAAGCTGACTAATTTTCTAATCTTATCAAATTCACTTGAATTAAAAGCCTGATTGTAGCTACTTACTTTTTCGTCTAACTCCTTTTTTTCTTCTAATTCACCTTTTTGTTTCTTTAACTCTTCCCATACTTTAACCAGACTTTCATAAATTTTTAAATAGATTCCATAGCACCGACATTCAGTATCAAAAGCCTCCTGCAATGGTTCTTGCAGAAATTCTGCAACATTTTCATTGTTCATAAAGTTCTCCTTTCTAAACCTTTTTCAACAAGTTACTGTTATGATTATATCATGATTTTATGTATATTACAATCATTTTCTCATTTATCCTTATATTTTTAAAAAATATGGTTAGTGTAAAATTAATGTAGGCAAAATATAAAAATGCCTACATAATTTTTATCTAAAAAATATTGAAAAAACATAG
>CALXCF010000029.1 GCA_944386755.1 uncultured Clostridia bacterium
ATAAAAAAATGATAGAAGCTACAGTAACTGCACTTCTTGGAATAGTTAAAGAAAATGTTAAAGCAGAATATAAAAAATTCAAAATTTTAAGTAAATAACAAATTACAATTTATCGAGTAAATAAAAATTTCATTATATTAATTTTAACCTGCAAAAAATGGCGTTTTTTAAAAAAAGAACCCTGCGAAAAGTGGCATTTTTTAAAAAAGAACCCTGCAAAAAGTGGCGAAAAATATTGATTATTCTTTCACATTATGATAAAATTAAAATTAATGGAGGGAAAATAATGCAAAGATTATTTGAAAATAAGTTGTTAGATTGGAAAAAATCTGGGATGAATAAACCTTTAATGGTTGTTGGCACAAGACAAATTGGAAAAACATATATAATTGAAAAATTTGCTAAAGAAAATTTTGAAGAATATTTATATTTTAACTTAGAAAAAAATATTGATGTAAGGAAAATTTTTGAAAAGAATATTGATGATACTAAGATAATAGAAGAATTAGAATTATATTTAGGAAAAAAGATAAATATAGAAAAAACAATATTCTTTTTTGATGAAGTTCAAGTAAGTGAGAATTTTATCGTTTCATTAAAATATTTTAATGAAGCAGAAAAGCCTTATAAAATAGTTTGTGCAGGTAGTTTGTTAGGTGTAAAAATTAATAGATTTAAAAGTTCATTTCCTGTTGGCAAAATTAGAATGGAATATATGTATCCTATGAATTTTGAAGAATTTTTAATTGCAACTGGAAAAGAAATGCTGAGAGATAAAATAAAAGAATGTTATGAAACAATGTCACCAATGTCTGAATTTGCTCATGAACAAGCTATTACGTTATATAAGCAATATTTATGTGTTGGTGGAATGCCAGAAGCGGTAAATAATTTTGTAGAAAACGATTTAGATATATTAAAATTTGATTCTCATATTATTTCTGACATTAAAGATATGTATATAGCTGATATGCAAAAATATGTAAAAAGTAGTTTAGAAACTGTTAAGATTGAAAAAGTATATAAAAGTATTCCTAGTCAATTAGCTAAAGATAAGAAAAATTTTCAATATAATTTTATAGAAGAAACAGGAAGAAAAAGAAAATATGAAAGTTCTATTGACTGGTTAGTAGCTTCAAAAATGATTTTAATAAATTATAATTCAAAACGAATGGAAATTCCATTAAAAGTCTATATAGATGAAAATAATTTTAAATTATATTTAAGTGATGTAGGAATATTAACTAATATGAGTGAAATAAGATTTCCTGATATAATGCTAGACAAGACTTTTATATATAAAGGAGCAATTACAGAAAATTATATTGCTCAAGAGTTAGCTTTTAAAGGTGAATCATTATATTATTGGACTTCAAAAAGAAATGCTGAGATAGATTTTATTCTATATAGTGAGCAAGATGGAATTATACCAATCGAAGTTAAAAGTGGTAATAATGTAAGGTCAATAAGTTTAAATATGTATATCAAAGAATATAAACCTAAATATGCTATAAGATTTTCAACTAGAAATTTTGGATTCGAAAATAATATAAAGTCTGTTCCGTTATATGCAGCATTTTGTGTAAAATAAGAAAAGATGAAAAATAATAACTGAAAGGATTGAATAAAATGTTAATTCCACAAAAACTAAAAAAAGGAGATGTAATTGGTGTAGTAGCACCATCAAATCCAATAATAGAAGAAAATATCGAAGAATTAGAAAGAGCTAAAAAAATTATAGAAGATGCAGGATTTAAAGTAAAATATTCAAAAAATCTTTTTTCTAATACTAATGGATACAGTAGCACTTCAAGAGAAAAGGCTGAAGATATAAACGAAATGTTTAAAGACAAAGATGTAAAAATGATATGGTGTGCAAAAGGCGGACAAAATTCAAATTCAACTTTTGAATATTTAGATTATGAACTAATAAAAAATAATCCTAAAATAATTTGTGGATATAGCGATATAACTTCATTAACAAATATAATAACAGCTAAAACTGGACTTGTAACTTTTAGTGGAACTAATTTTAAAACAATTGCAACAGATGAAACAAATTATAGTTATAATGAAGTAATGAAAAGATTTGTAGATGGAAGTTTAGAGCTAGGCCTAGAAGAAGAAAAATATGAAACCTTAAAAGAAGGAGTTGCAGAAGGACAGTTAATAGGTGGAAATTTAAGTTTAACAAGAGGATTGGTTTCAGGAAAATATTCAATTGACTTTACAGATAAGATATTGTTTTTAGAAGAATTGGGATTTGAAACAATGCCATCACTTGCAAGCAATTTTCTATATTACATGAAACAAAATGGTGTATTTGATAAAATAAAAGGATTGTGGATTGGAAATTATGAACATGAAAGTGGAATATCTTTAGAAAAAGTAATATTAGATGTTTTAGAAGGTGAGTACGACTTTCCAATAATCAAGTCAAATAATTTCGGACATACAGAAACAAAAACGGTAATTCCAATTGGTACAAAAGCAAGAATAGATACAAAGAACGCAAGAAAAATTGAATTGATTGAAAAATGTGTGAATTAAGGTAGAGAAAAGGAGGATTGGGAAGATGTGTCCCTAAATGGACAAAAATGTCCAAACGGAAACGTCCCCAAATGGACAAAATGTTTGAAACATGGGAAGAACTAGAAAATTCAATAATTAATTGTAATAAGTGTAAGTTGTATAAAGGAAGGCATAACATAGTTTTTGGAACTGGAAATAAAAATGCAGATTTAATGTTTATAGGAGAAGGTCCAGGAGCAGACGAGGATAGATTAGGTGAACCTTTTGTAGGTCGTGCTGGACAACTTATGAATTTAGCATTCCAAATGGTCGGATTAAAACGTGATGAAGTGTATATTGCAAATATAGTTAAATGCAGGCCTCCTTCAAATAGAAATCCAGAACAAGATGAAGCAGACGCATGTATGAATTATTTAAGAAATCAAGTTATTTTAGTTAAACCTAAAATAATTGTTTTATTGCGGAAGTGTGGCATTAAAAAATATATTAGGACAGGAGTATGGTATAACACAATCTAGAGGAAAATGGATTGAGAAAAAAGGAATTAAATATATGCCAACATGGCATCCTGCTGCACTTTTGAGGGATGAGACTAAGAAGATTGATTTTATAAAAGATTTAAAATTAGTTATTAATGAATATAAAAATTAGTTAATTGAGAAAGGAATGAAAAAAATGATATCAATAAATGAAGCAAAGGAGAAAGCAAATTATTGTTTAAATTGTAAAGTAAAACCATGTTCATTGAAAGGATGTCCGTTGGGTAATAATATACCAGAATTTATTAAACAAATAAAAGAAGAAAACTATTTTGAAGCATATAAAATATTGTCAGAAACAACAGTATTACAAGGAGTATGCGGAAGAATTTGTCCACACAAAAAACAATGTCAAGGTTCATGTGTTAGAGGAATAAAAGGTGAGCCAGTTGCAATTGGTGACTTAGAAGCATTTACATTTGATGAAGCAATAACTAAGCAAGGTCATAGTTTATTAGAGTGTTATAAAAATGAAATAGTTGAAAATAAAGAAAAAAATAAAAAGATATCTAATAAAAAAGTTGCAGTAATAGGTGGAGGACCAGCAGGTTTAACTTGTAGTGCATTTTTAGCTAAATCTGGAATTAAAGTAACAATATTCGAAAAATATAATTATTTAGGTGGATTATTAGTACACGGAATTCCTGAATTTAGACTTCCAAAAGAGATAGTAAAACAAACTGTAGATAATATCTTAGAATTAGGAATTGAAGTTAAATATAATCAAGAATTAGGAAAAAATCTAAAATTAGAAGATTTAAAAAAAGAATTTGATGCTATTTTCCTAAGCATTGGTGCAAATGTTTCTTCTAAAATGGGAATTGAAGGAGAAGATTTAGAAGGTGTATATGGAGGTAATGAATTACTAGAATATAATTTACATCCAGAATATAAAGATAAAAAAGTTGCAGTTGTTGGTGGCGGAAATGTTGCAATGGACTGTGCAAGAACAATTAATAAAATGGGAGCAAAAGAAGTTAAAGTAATCTATAGAAGAGCAAGAGAACAAATGCCAGCTGAAGATAAAGAGGTAGAAGATGCAATTAATGAAGGTATTGAATTTTTATTCCAAAATAATGTAGTTAAAATTATTGGTGATGGAAAAGTTGAAAAAGTCGAATTAATTAAGACAGAGTTAGTACAAAAAGAAGGAGAGACTAGATTATTACCAGTAAATATTGAGGATAGTAATTATATTGAAGATATTGACTATGTTGTTATGGCTTTAGGTTCAAAACCAGAAGGATTTGTTTCTAATTTAGGTTTAGAACTAAATAAATGGGGAAATATATCAATAAATGAAAATTACCAAACTTCAAATCCTAGAGTGTTTTCTGGTGGAGATTTAGCAGGAATAAAGGGAACTGTTGCTTGGGCAGCTCAATCTGGAAGAGAAGCGGCAAATAAAATAGTGGAATTTTTAAAAAATTAAAAATAAAAAGAAAAATACAACTAAAAGCATAATTACATTTTAGTTGTATTTTTTATATTCTTTATTATTAATTATTTGAATTGTGTTCTTGAGTTCCAATTTCTCCAAATAACAATTTTTTGATAGCTGCTAAGAAACGTCTAAACATATTCTCTCTTTTAGAGATAACTTTAATAGCAGTTTCAATTTGTAATGTTTCGCCATTTTCAAGAGCATTGTATTTTGCTTCAAGTTCTTCCATTTTTGAAACATAGTAATCATTGAAAAATGTATAACCTTCGCTAGAGCCTAAATAATCTTTAAAAGTATATAGTTTTCTTCTGTAACTTTCAACTTCTTCAAGATTAGTAATTTTATTAAAACTATTATCAAAATAGCTTGAAATAATCAAGTTTTGAGTTCTAAAGAAAATAAGAGAAATTTCACTTTTTAGTTCATCAATTTTCTTTAACATACCATCAACTCTTTTATTTCTATCATCTATATTTGCAATTTTGTTATTTAATTTAATAATATCTTCTTCATGATATAAAATTTCATCAATTGCATTTTGAATAGCCATGAAAACCTTAGGAGAAGTTGCGTCTGCAAAAGCCTGTTTAAAATTATCATTACTATTCAATGTGCTCTCAAATAAAACATCTTCACCAACTAAATATGCTAATTGATTTACTAAACAACATTCTAAAGGATAGTATGAAGGGCTAATTGTTTCAAAACTAATTCCAAAATATTTCACATATTCTTTAGGAATACCATTTACTTTAGATGCCATTAATTGAACAGCTGCTTCATTTAATCCTAAACCATATATTTTAAACTCTGTATAATCACAAAGTCCCATTCTAATTAGATAATTTCTTTTGTCTTTTACTTCTTGTAAGTAATGTATACATTCATGAACAGCAAATTCTTCTAAGTCATCATCTGGAATATGCTCATTAAAATATATAGATGTATTTTTATAGAAATAATTTGCTTCAGCCATTCCTTCAGGCATTTTTGCTCTATACATATCTAAACGTGATAAACGTATAAAAAGTTCATTTTGGTTTAAATTATATTCAGGAAAAGTTTCGCACAATTTTGACGCAATGTTATTTGCAATAGAGTTTATTTGCAATGTATCTAATTTTTTTATTACTTCTATTCCATCTTTTTTTAAATCTGTTTCTATACTCATATCGACAAAACTCCTTAATATATTCTCCCTTAAATTATACAATAAAAGTCGAAAAAAAAGAATGTCAAAAGTATTAAGTATTAGTTACATTTTTGTTACAGAAAAGGGATTAGGGGACGGGGCTTAAAATCCCTGTTTAGATTTAAGCTCCGTCCCTTAATCCCTATTTCACAACTATATTATAAATTTTATTTTTTACATAGATTTCTTTAACAATAGTTTTTCCATCTAATTTAGAATCAATTGCTTCATGAACTTTTTGCTTGATGACACTTTCATCTTCATCTAAAGGAATTTGAATAGTAGCTTTTAATTTACCATTAAACTGAATAGGTAAAGTAATTTCATCATCAATAGTTTTAGATTCGTCATAAGTTGGCCATTTTTCATAAGCTATTGTATCGTCATGACCTAAGATGCTCCACAATTCTTCAGTAATATGTGGTGCAATTGGGTTTAGTAATTTTAAAAATCCTTCAGCATATTCTAATGGGAAAATTTCTTCCTTATTAACATTATTTATGAAAATCATCATTTGAGAAATTGCTGTGTTGAAATTCATAGTTTCATAATCATTTGTAACTTTTTTAACTGTAAAATGATAGTCTTTTTCTAGATTCTTGTTTGAAGTATTTTGAATTTTTCCTGATTCTACATATAATCTCCAAACACGGTCTAAGAATTTCTTTGTACCTTCAATACCGTTAACATCCCAAGGTTTAACGGCATCTATTGGTCCCATGAACATTTCATATAATCTTAGGCTATCTGCACCATATTGTTTAACCATATCATCAGGATTTATAACATTTCCTTTTGATTTACTCATTTTTTCACCATTAGTACCTAAAATCATACCTTGATGGCGAAGTTTTGCAAATGGTTCTTTTACTGGAACAAGACCTTTATTATATAAATAATTATTCCAAAATCTTGAATATAGTAAATGTCCAACAGCATGTTCAGGACCACCTACATATAAATCAACAGGCATCCAGTATTCAAGTAATTTTTTATTTGCGAATTCATCATTGTTTTTAGGGTCAATGTATCTTAAGAAATACCAACTAGAACCAGCAGAACCAGGCATTGTACTTGTTTCTCTTTTAGCTGGTTTTCCATCAAATGTAGTATTTACCCAATCTGTTGCTTTATCTAATGGTGATGCACCTGTTTTAGAAGGAGCATAATCTTCAAGTTCTGGTAAAACTAAAGGTAAATCATTATCTGCTAAGGCTCTCATTTCATCATCTAAGTATACAATTGGAATTGGTTCTCCCCAATAACGTTGTCTTGCAAATATCCATTCACGTAGTTTATAATTAATCTTTTTCTTTCCAATCTTATTAGATTCAAGATATTCAATCATTTTTTTGATAGCTGTTTCCTTATCTAATCCATTAAGAAAATCAGAATTGATATGTAATCCATCTTCAGTAAATGCTTCTTTTGAAATATCTCCACCTTCTAATACAGGGATTATTTCTATACCAAATTTACTTGCAAATTCATAATCTCTTTGGTCATGAGCAGGAACAGCCATAATTGCACCTGTACCATATGTAGAAAGTACATAATCTGAAATCCAAATAGGGATTTTCTTACCATTTACAGGGTTAATAGCATAACTTCCAGTAAATACACCTGTTTTTTCTTTATTTAATTCAGTTCTTTCTAAATCTGATTTACTAGCAGCTTCTTGTTTATATTTTTCAACTGTATCTTTTTGTTCATCAGTTGTTATTTTATCTACTAAATCAAGTTCAGGAGCAATAACGCAATATGTGGCACCAAATAGAGTATCTGGTCTTGTAGTAAATACAGTAAATTCCGTGTTATCAAAATCGGCAACCTTGAATATAACTTCTGCACCTTCAGATTTTCCAATCCAGTTTCTTTGAATTTCTTTAGTTGATTCAGGCCAATCAATATCATCTAATCCATCTAATAAGATTTCTGCATATTGAGGAATATCTAAAACCCATTGTTTCATATTTTTACGAACAACAGGGAAATCTCCTCTTTCACTTCTGCCATTAATAACTTCATCATTTGAAAGTACGCAACCTAAACCTTCACACCAATTTACAGGCATTTCAACAAGTTTTGCTAGACCATCATTATATAATTGTTTGAAAATCCATTGAGTCCATTTATAAAAATCTGGGTCACATGTAGAAATTTCTTTATCCCAATCAAAAGAAAATCCTAACATCTTTAATTGTCTTTTAAAAGTAGCAATATTTGCCTTAGTAAATTCTGCTGGATGGTTTCCTGTTTTGATTGCATATTGTTCTGCTGGTAAACCGAAAGCATCCCATCCCATTGGATGTAAAACATTATATCCTTGCATTCTTCTCATTCTAGACATTATATCTGTTGCAGTATATCCTTCTGGGTGACCAACATGAAGCCCTTGTCCTGAAGGGTATGGAAACATATCTAATGCATAAAATTTAGGCTTAGAAAAATCCCATACATCTGTATAAAAAGTTTTATGTTCGTCCCAATAGTTTTGCCATTTCTTCTCAATTTCTGTAAAATTGTAGCCCATATTAAAGCCCCTTTCATATTTTTTTATTTTTAATTTCTCATTATATAAATTGTATTATATAACAAAAATGCTAGAGTTTCAAGAGATATGGGCAAAAATAAAGCAAATGATATTTTAGTAATCTTTATTCAAAAAATATTAAAAATATAATATTTTAAAAATAGTGAGAAATGTCGAATTTTGCGATGAAAAATTACAGCAAATTTTGAAAAAATGTTGCATATTATGGAAAAATATGGTAACATAATTTCGCGAACTTTAAAGTTTTAATTCTTGAAATTTAATTCTAAATTTTCCAAAAAATTAAAAAGTTAGAAAAACAAAGAAAAATGAAGAAATATTAAGCAATTGTAATTTAATTACTGCGTTTACTGTAAAATAAAAATTGATTTTATAGTGCTATTATTTTATAATAAAGGAGGAATGAAATTGGAATATTATGCAAGTTCAATATTTAGATATAATTTAGTTGATATACGTAAAGTAGAAGAGGCAATAGATATAGGTACTGCAATAGCAAGAATTTCAGTAATAGAAAGATTAAATAGTACAGAAGAAATAATTGAAACAATAAGAAAATTTGCAAAAGTAATAAAAGATAAGTTCGAAAGAAAAGAATTTGCAGAAGAAGTAAAATATTTATTAAGTGATAAACTAACTAAAGAAGAAATAGATAAGATTGAAGATATGTTAATAGAAAGGGAAGGTGATGATGGTATGTTACATGCACAAATGGTAATAAGAAGAGATTTTGAAAATGTTAGAAAAAAAGCAATAGAAGAAGGTAGAAAAGAGGGAATATTGGACTTAGCTAAAAAAATGCTGGCTGAAAAAATTGATGCGGATTTAATATCTAAGCTAACAGGACTAAGGAAAGAACAATTTATGAAATAGAGATAATAAGAAAATTTAGTATGGTTTTATATAAAAAGGTAGCAAGATTTCTTGCTCTTTTTGTTATGGATGTTTTTCCTTGAAATAAAGATAAAAAAATGATAAAATGCATTTTGAAGTAAAAATCGAGGTGAAAAACATGATAGATATTTTAAAAGCAAAAAAAGCATTTGCCGAATATGTTAAAAATTATGATATCAAAAATGATAAAATAAGATTAAAAGTTGAGCATATAGAGAGAGTATCTCAAGCAGCTAAAAAATTATCGACAAAATTAGAATTAGAAGATGAAGATATAAAATTAGCAGAATTAATAGGGTTACTTCATGATATAGGTAGATTTGAACAGTTAAAACAATATAATACTTTTGTAGATAGAAACAGCATAAATCATGGAGAATTTGGAGTACATTTATTATTTAATAAAAAAGATGGAATTATAAGAAAATTTATAGAAGATAAGCAATATGATGAAATTATAAAAAAAGCAATATTAAATCACAACAAAGATGCATTAGATATTCCAGAAGATTTAACACCAAGAGAATTACTACATACAAAAATAATAAGAGATAGTGATAAAATTGATATATTAAACTTATTAACATTTGAGAAAAAAGAAACCGCTTGGGAAAAAGCAGATTTATCAGATGATGTTATAAGTGAAGAAATATACAAAGAATTTATGGAGCAAAAAAGAATAAATTATGGACATAGAAAATCAAGTGCTGATGTTCTTGTCGGACATTTTGCATATGTATTTGATTTTAATTTCCCAGAAAGTTTAGAATTAGTTAAAGAAAGAAATTACTTTGAAAAAATATATAAAAGATTTGAATTTAATAATAGGGATACAATGGATAAATATAGACAAATATACAAAAAAGTTGTTGAATATATTGATAGGATATTGGAAAATAATTAAAATTTTAACCAGATTTTTGATTTGAGAAAGGAATGAAATTAAAACAAATGATTGACCTAGAAAATGCTAAAAAGGAATTTAAAAAATATATAAGTAATTATGATTTAAAGAATCCTGCTATTGAAAGAAAAGTAGGACATAGTTATAGAGTGGCAGAAATAAGTAAAAGAATTGCTAAAAGTTTAAATTTATCTGCTGAAGAGATTGAAGTTGCAACTCTAATTGGAATTTTACATGATATTGGAAGATTTGAGCAACAAACTAAATATAGAACTTATGATGATATGAGCAGTATAGACCATGGAAAATTAGGAGTGGAAATTCTGGAAGAAAATGATTATATAAGAAAATATATCAAAGATGCTAGATATGACAATATAATTAAAACTTCAATATATAATCACAACAAATATGAAATAGAAAGAGAATTAGATGAAAAAACATTAACTTTTTGTAAAATAATACGAGACAGTGATAAAATGGACATACTTTATGAAGCAGTTGAAATATATTGGAAAGATAATATAAAAGTAAAAGAGGGAATAACAGAAAAAGTCCTAAAAGATTTTAAATTTGGAAGTCAGATATTAAATCAAGATAAAATTACACAGTTAGATAAAGCAATTGCTATAATTTCATATATATATGATATTAACTATGTTGAGAGTTTTAAAATGATAAAGGAAAAGAATTATATAAACAAAATCATGAATAAATTTGAAATAAAAAATAAGAATGTAAAAGAACAATTTGAAGAGGTACGAAGTATAGCGAATAATTATGTTGAAGATAAAATAAAAAATATGGAATGAAGGTATGACAGTATATGGGCAAAAGTTTATTAATTACAGAAAAGCCATCTGTTGCGATGGAATTTGCGAAAGCACTAAAAATTACAACAAATAGAAAAAACGGATATTTAGAATCAGATAAATGGATAATAACATGGTGTGTAGGCCATCTAGTAACAATGAGCTATCCAGAAAAATATGATGAAAAATTAAAATTTTGGAGATTAGACACTTTACCATTTATACCAGAAAATTGGAAATACGAAATAATCCCAAATGTTGCTAATCAATTTAATATAGTAAAAGAATTAATGCAAAGAGAAGATATTGATGAAATATACAATGCAGGAGACTCTGGACGTGAAGGAGAATACATACAAAGACTTGTATTTATGATGGCAAAACCAAATCCAAAAGCAAAGATGAAAAGAGTCTGGATAGATTCACAAACAGAAGAAGAAATATTAAGAGGAATTAGAGAAGCAAAACCACTTTCTGAATATGATAGTCTTTCAGATAGTGCATATTTAAGAGCAAAAGAGGATTATTTAATAGGAATCAATTTTTCAAGATTACTTTCAATTATTTATGGAAGAAGATTAGCACAAAGTTTGCAAGAAGATAAGGCTTCAATTTCAGTTGGTAGAGTTATGACTTGTGTTTTAGGAATGATAGTTTCAAGAGAAAGAGAGATAAGAAATTTTGTAAAAACAAAATATTATAAAATAGTTGGAGAGTTTGGAGAAAGCAATTCATCTTTTAAAGCAGAATGGAAAGTAAACGAAAAATCAAAATATTTTGAATCCCCAAAACTATATAATGAAACTGGATTTAAAAAAGAATCTGATAGTAAAGAATTCATATCATTATTAGCAGGAAAAAATGCAGTAATAAGTAGTTTAAAAAAATCTAAGCAAAAGGAAAATCCACCATTATTATTTAACTTAGCGGAAATACAAAATGAATGTACAAAAAGATTTAAAATAAAACCAGATGAAACATTAGATGTAATACAAAATTTATATGAAAAGAAATTAGTTACATATCCAAGAACAGATGCAAGAGTTCTTTCAACTGCAGTCGCAAAAGAAATAACAAAAAATTTAAATGGAATTGCAAGAGGTATGAAAGATACTGAAATACAAGGATATATAAAAAAGATGGTTGATGAAAAATATTCAACAAATATTTTAAAGACAAAGTATGTTAATGATAGTAAAATAACTGACCATTATGCAATAATACCAACAGGACAAGGATATGAGAATTTCAATCAACTACCAGATTTACAAAAACAAATATATAAAGTAATAGTAAAAAGATTTTTAGCAATTTTTTATCCGCCTGCAGAATATAGTAAAGTGCAAGTAACAGTAGATGTCGAAATTGATAAAGAAAAGAAAAATATCGAGAATTTTTATGTAAGTGGAAAAGTATGTGTAAATCAAGGATATCTAGAAATTTTGAAGCCACAGGATAAGAATAAGAAAGAAATGGGTAAATCTAATATAAATCAAAATAATGATGAAGGTAGTAACTTAGAAATATTAAAAAATTTGAAAAAAGGGCAGAAAATAGAAATACAAAACTTTGAGATAAAAGAAGCGGAAACATCTCCACCAAGTAGATACAATTCAGGTTCACTTATTCTTGCTATGGAAAATGCGGGAAAATTAATAGAAGATGAAGAATTAAGAGAACAAATAAAAGGTGCAGGTATTGGTACAAGTGCAACAAGAGGTGGGATTATAGAAAAGCTAGAAAAAATTAGATATATTGAAATAAACAAAAAAACACAGATAGTAACTCCTACTGATAAAGGTGAAAAAATTTATGATATTGTAAAACAATCTATGCCAGACATGTTAAATCCTAAACTTACTGCTAGTTGGGAAAAAGGTTTAGATATGGTGGCTAAAAAAGAAATTGAGCCAGATGAATTTATGACAAAATTGAAAAAATACATAAATTCTAAATTTGATAAGCTAGTGGTGAAAATGTAACTGTAAAAGCACTCTAAAGAAAGTAATTAACTATTCTTAAGAGTGCTTTTACAGGCTAATCACGTAAGTAGAGGAGAAAATTGTCTCCATTTATGTTACATTTTCTTAAAAATGCAACAAATGAATTTAAGTCCATAAAACTCCGCTCGTTCTCCCCTATTACTCGAGCATAAACTTTTTTCCCTTCAAAAAGCATATCTGTTGCTTCATTGACAGATAGCTCTAAACCACCATCAGGAACTTTAAAATTTTTAATTTCATCCTGTTCATAACCATAGAACTGGCATTTTTGAACAGTAGAAAGTTTTAAAAAGTTTTGTAGTTCCTGTTCAGATTTCACAGGTTTTAATAAATCCCGCGAAATTTCACACTTGGGAAAAAATCCGTGCTTGAGTTGGCTTAAAGCCTCATCTACCGTAATTTTTTTCATAGTATTTTCCTCCAATCTCGGAAAACAAATGAACTTGTGACAAAAAGATTATACAACATTTTACATAAAATGTCAACAAATCATTTTAAATTATAAGTTTTAAGTTAAAGAATATTCATGTTTTTATCGTAAAAAAGAAAGGAGAGAGAAAGTTCTCTCTCCAAATGGCTATTTAGCATGAGGACAATACACTACACCGCCTTCACCGTTTACGCAGTTGTTGGCGATTTTTCCAAACTCTTTCATTACCGCTGCCTGAGTTTCTTTCTGACTATCAGGGTTCCAGTGTTTTCCTTTGCATTTTTCACAAATTAAAGATTCGGATTTTAAGTTGATTGCCATTTTTTTTCCTTTCTGCCTTCTTTTTTAGAAGGACTTTCATGCTGTTTGAATTTACAAGTTACAATTATATTATAACACTCTTAACATAAAAAGTCAAAAAAATGTTTGATATACTCTTTATATTTCCAAAAAAATGTGATAAAATATAAAAATAAAATAGACTAAGGGGAAGCTAGATGAATACCATATTAGGAGAAATAGGGAAAACACAAAAATTCATAGACCTAAACAACCAAATAGAGAACAAAAAAAGTCCAATACAAATATTGGGCTTAACTGACGTGGGAATGTTACAAATAATAGGTGGAATAAATGAATTCGATAAAAAGCCAATTTGTATAATAACATATAATGAAATACAAGCAAAAAAAATATATGAAGATATCAAATATTTCACAGATAAAGTAGTATTATTTCCCAAAAAAGAAATAGTTACATATGACTATATCGCAGAAAGTAAAGACTTGCCATATGAAAGAATAGAAACATTAGATAAAATTATATCAAAGAAAAACTTAATAGTTGTAACAACAATTGAAGCAGTTATTCAAAATATTCCAGCTAAGGAAACATTGTATAAAAATGAAATAGAATTTAAAATTGGTGAAACATATAATTTAGAAGAAATAAAGCAAAGATTAGTTAAGTTAGGATATTCAAGATATGACTTAATCGAAGGAAAAGGACAATTTAGTGTTAGAGGTGGAATTTTAGATATTTCGGTAACAGAAAATGTTGGGGTAAGAGTTGAATTTTGGGGAGATGAAGTTGATTCAATTAGAAACTTTAATATAACCAGCCAAAGGTCAATAAACACTTTAGAAAAAGCAAAAATATATCCAGCTCATGAATATATTTTAGAAAAACCAATTGATGAAATATGCAAAAAAATTAGAAATTTAGAAGGAAAAGAATATCCAAAAGAAATATTAGAGGAAGATATAGGACAAATAAAAGCAGGAAACTATATCAGCAAAATTGATAAATATTTTAATTGCTTTTATGAAAATCAAGCAACAATATTGGAGTACTTGAACAAAAATTATTGTGTAATATTAGATGAAAAAAGAAAAATAGAACAGAGAACAAAAAATATAATAAATGATAATGAGAACTTAATAAAAGCCTTGGTAGAAAAAGAAAAAATCGTGCCACAAGCATTAGAGAGTTTAAATAGTTATGAAGATATTGAGCAAAAACTAGAAGAAAAACAAGTAATATACTTGGAAAAAGAAGATAATGAAAATGTTTCAAATATTGAGAAATATAAATTTGATTATAGAGAAATAAACTATTACAGAAGCGAAATAGAGCAATTTATCAAAGATATAAAAACATGGATAAGTTTAAAAAAGAAAATATATGTATTAGTTGATACAAAAGAAAAAGCTAAGAAACTTCAAAAATTGTTAGAACAAGAAGAAATAATATGCAAATATGAAGAAAAACTAAATCAGACAATAATAGTAAAAAATGTAGAAAGCATAGTAACAATAAGTTTGGGAAAACTATCATCAGGATTTGAAAATGCAGATACTAATCAAATAGTAATTTCAGCAAATGAATTAATAGATGGAGAAAAGAGAAAAAGAAAAGTAACACATCAAGCCTTTAAAGAAGGAGAAAAAGTAGTATTTGCAGACCTAAAAATTGGAGATTATGTAGTACACAGAACTTATGGTATTGGGATATATATTGGTGTAAATACAATAAAAGCGGATAATACAATAAAAGACTATATCAAAATAAAATATCAAAATGATGATATTTTATATGTTCCAACAAACCAAATGGATTCAATTAGAAAATACATTGGTGGGGACAAAATAAATCCTAAATTAAATAGATTAGGAAGTAAAGACTGGGAAAATACTAAAGCAAGGGTAAAGAAAAATTTAAGAGAAATAGCGAGAGAATTAATAGAGTTATATGCAAAAAGAGAAAAATCACAAGGATTCCAGTTTAGTAAAGATACAGAATGGCAAAATGAATTTGAAGCAAAATTTCCATATCAAGAAACAGATGACCAATTAAGATGTATAGAAGAAGTAAAAAAAGATATGGAAAGTCCTAGACCAATGGATAGACTTTTATGTGGTGATGTTGGATATGGTAAAACAGAAGTAGCAATAAGGGCAGCATTTAAAGCAGTAATGGACCAAAAACAAGTAGCATATTTAGCACCAACAACGGTTTTAGCAGACCAACAATATCAAGAATTTAAAGAAAGAATGAAAGACTATCCAATTAGAGTGGAGATTTTAAATAGATTTAAAACTAAGAAATATCAAGATGAAGTTGTAAAAAAACTAAAATTAGGAGAAGTTGATATTGTTATTGGAACACATAGAATATTAAGTAAAGATGTTGAATTTAAAGACTTAGGATTATTAATAATAGATGAAGAGCATCGTTTTGGAGTAAAAGACAAAGAAAAGATAAAACAATATAAAACAAATGTAGATGTATTAACAATGACAGCAACTCCAATTCCAAGAACCTTGCACATGTCAATTGTAGGAATAAGAGATATGTCAGTAATATATGAGCCACCACAAAATAGGAAACCAGTTCAAACTTATGTACTAGAATATGACCAAGAAGTAATAAGAGAAGCGATAACAAAAGAACTAGAAAGAGGAGGACAGGTATTTTATTTATATAACAATGTGCAAGGAATAGAGAAAAAGGCAATAGACATATCAAACTTAGTACCAGAAGCAAATGTAACATATGCACATGGACAAATGACAGGAACTAGAATTGAAGAAATAATGAAAGATTTTATAGAAGGAAAAAGCAATGTTCTAGTGTGTACAACAATATTAGAATCAGGAATTGATATACCTAATGCAAATACAATAATTGTTGAAAATGCAGATAGAATGGGTTTAGCACAATTGTATCAAATACGAGGAAGAGTTGGAAGAAGTGATAGGCAAGCATATGCATATATAACATATAAAAGGGATAAACTATTGTCAGAAGTTGCAGATAAAAGATTAAAAGCAATAAAAGAATTCACAGAATTCGGTTCAGGATTTAAAATTGCCATGAGAGACTTAGAAATACGTGGAGCTGGAAGTTTACTTGGAGAAATACAATCAGGACATCTTGAACAAGTTGGATATGACACATATTGTAACTTATTAGATGAAGTAGTAAAAGAAATGAAAGGAATAGAAGTAAAACCAGAAATAGATATACAGATAGACTTAAATGTAACAAGCTATATTCCAGAAACATATATTGAAGACTCAAACCAAAAAATTGAAGTATATCAAAACATTGCACTATGTAAAAATGAAGAAGACATACAAAATGTTATTGATGAAATAATAGATAGATTTGGAAATATGCCAGAAGAATTAGAAAACTTAGTAGACATTGCACGTATTAAATATTTAGCTAAAGACTTAAATATTAGTAAAATAATGAGCAAAAAAACAGCAGTTGTATTTACATTTGAATCAAGTAAAATGGAGATAGATATAAATAGTTTGATAAAAAAATACGGTAATAGAATTAAATTCTCAGCAGGAATAAAACCAATGATTACTTTAGAAATCGGAACAGACAATGAAAGACAGATACTAAATGACACAACAGAATTTTTGAAGGGATTTGGGGACGTTCTTTCAGTACCTGCTAGTGGGATTGAGGGACGGTCCTAAAAATCCCTAAAAACAGGGACTAGGGGACGGACCTTGGAATTTATAGATAAAATGGAGGCACTTATGCAAGTAATTTCAAGTAAAGAAAATGAATTGATTAAGCATATAAAAAAATTAAAAGACAAAAAAGAAAGAGATATAAGTGGTGAATACCTAATAGAAGGTGTAAAACTGATAAAAGAAGCAATACAAGAAAAAGCAAAAATAAAACAAATAATAGTATGTGATGAATGTGAAAGAACAGAAATAATTTCAAAAGATTTAATGTATGAAATAGCAAAATTTGATTGTATATATGTAACTAAAAAAATATTTGAATATATAACAGAAGTAAAAACACCTCAAGGGATATTAGCAATAATTGAAAAAGAAAGTAATGAACAAAACATAGATTATAATCAAGAAATAATTGTTGCATTAGATGGAATACAAGATCCAGGAAATTTAGGAACAATTCTTAGAACTGTTGATAGTGTCGGACTAACACAAATTCTAGTATCAAAAGATACAGCAGATTGCTATAATCCGAAAGTAGTACGTTCAACAATGGGAGCAATTTTTAGAGTAAAAGTAATAGAATGTGAAGATTTAGAAAAAACTTTAAAAGAAATTAAGAAACATAAATTTAGTATT
>CALXCF010000030.1 GCA_944386755.1 uncultured Clostridia bacterium
CATTTATTATATTTCGCTATAGAAATAGAGATTAGTTCTAACATCTATAAATATTGTGCATAGAAATTGTAATTTGTTACTATACAACCATAAATATAAATCCAAGTAAAAGTATTCCAATAAAAGTAATTGATAACCATTTTCCAACCTTTGTAAACAAATTATCTTTATATTTAATAGATAATATTAGTGCTGGTATTAAAAATATAAATGAATAAAAAATAGTGTAATGTGTTCCAGTCGCATTAGCCATATTAGACCAAGTAGGTATGTTCAATGTTGCTAAAATGTGATCTCCAACACAAACTCCAAAAATATTAAAAGCCCAAACGAAAGCAATAATTACTAATAACAATGACAATGAACCTATACCAATTTTTTTATTTTTCATTACAAATACCTCCTCGATAAATTACTATTAGTTATTATTATATTTCTATTTTATACAAATTATTAAGAATTTCCACTCAACTCATCATATTTTTTCTCAATACTAGAATACTCCTCTGGTTTCAAACCAACTCTACCGTTCATATACTTTCCAACTAAGACATAAATAATTGTAAAAATAGCCCCTAAAATAATCATACAATAAGCAGTTGTTGTCTTTGTTAACAAGAAAGCTGCAAACAAGCTAGTAATCATCCTAAAAATACTCTTAAATAAATTCTTAGCTGCAAATATTTTAGTATCTATTGACTGATTTGCAAAATTTCTTAAATATCTATCAATTATTGTATTAAATACACCCACACAAAAACTATATAATAGAAACGCAAGTATAACTATCAATAATAATACAAGGTTTCCTTCTGCCTTTATACCAAAAATACCTGCAAATATTGTACTTACTGAAACTAGTATTGAAATTTTATACAATGACCTATTTCTAAATTTGTTATGAAATTGATTTTGCCTTTTTGATGCATATGAACTGATAAAAGCTCCTATTGCAGCAACAATTCCTATAACAATTGAAGAAAGCCTTAATTCTTCCTGCAAACTTACATGGTAGGTTGATAATAGCCATATCAAAGCATCAACTAATCCTGCACATAAAATTAATGCTTTTAACCTTTCAGATTTTAATATAAAAGCAAATCCATCTTTTACATCTTTTATCTGCTCCATATACATTAATTTGTTACTACTTTTCTTCTTTTTTCTTACAGGTTCAATGAATCCAATTGATAAAAAAGTAACAAATATTAAAACTACTAAAGAGCAAATCATTGGTATATATCCATTTATTGCAAATAAGAATCCTGCGATTATTTTTGAAATTGAGTTTATAAAGTAATATCCTGATGTTCCTTTTGCATTTATTTTAGAATATATCTGACTTTTATACCTTGATGGTGGTATTGATTCATTTAGCAAACTTGGTTCTGCTACATTTTTTATAGCAAATGCAATTGCATCAAAAAATTCAGCAACAATTAAGTCGAATAAGTTTCTACTAATCATTATAATTACCATATAAACGCAATTTAGAACATTTGCCAATATTATACTGTTTTTCCTTCCCAAAAATTCTACGATTATATTTGCTGGAATTTGTACTATAATACTAAAAAACGCATAAAAGGTACTTTTTAGCACAACATCTGATGCACTAATTCCTTTGATTTGTGTTAAAAATAGGAAGTCTATTGTATAGAAAAATAGAAAATCCCATCCTAATTGCTTATATATTGGAAATATTCTCATATTTGTCTTTCTCATCATTTGTTTTTCTTCTTTACTCGACATAAAAGTTTCTCCTTTAAATCCTTAGTATACTTCAATTTGTAATTATATTTTCTCTATAAAAGCTGCACATAAGCCATATCCTTGCTTTTCAACTCTAAATGAATGTATCAAATCTGAGTGACACACACTACATATTCCACTATCTACAATATTTTCTTCCTTTAAGCCAGCTTTTTGCAAAATTATTTTATTTATCAAAACTGTATCTATATTCCATTTCTCATTTGGAATTTTCTCCTGTATTATATCACATAATTGGTCATTTTTTAAGTCTTTATATTCATTTTCAAACATTTCTTTAACATCTCTATCTACTTCAAAATGACATTTCCTAATACTTGGACAAATACAACATATTATATCTTCTGGATTACAACCAAATTCATTTTTCATTTTTTCAACTGTTTTAACTGAAATCCTTTGAATTGTTCCTTTCCAACCAGAATGTGTATTTGCTATTAGTTCCTTTACTGGGTCATAAAATAACAGTAATATGCAGTCTGCATTTGTAGTCTCCAATATAATATCTTTTTTGTTTGTAATTAATCCATCTGTTTTAGAATAATCACTTGTTTCAAATTCTGGTCCATCATTATACCTCTTATTTTTTACAACTTTTATTTCGTCTGTATGGTCTTGTGCAGGCTTAATAATTTTTGTATAATCATCATTTATTCCTTCAAAAAATTTCTTATATGTATTAATATTTTTCTCATATCTTTCTTTTGGTAACTCTTTTTTATCAGGAGTTAAAGTTCTAAAATCGTTGTTAATTCCTAAGGTATATGCGTGTTTTATTTTATCTTTGTATTCCAATAATCTCCTAAACTGCAAATATTCAATTCCATTCTTTTTAACATGAATTACATTTTCATTTGATAAATCCACTGTTTTCCTCCTTCATACATGTCTCATTGAGAAACGTCCCCATTGAGACATTTTGTGGAACATAGTTATAATTATTATCCTTATTTTGCGGATTAAAACCACAAATTGCTTTATATTCACAATACTCACAAGGAGTTTTACCCTTTTTATTATATGGTTTTATTTCTATATTTCCATTAAATATCTCTTTTGCAATCTGTTTTATAGTTATATTTATATAATCTTGTAAAACTTTAAATTCTTCTTTACTCACACCATTTGTCCACTTTTTATTTACTGAACCTGACTGCGTAATTGCTGCTGGTACTAGCTTTGAGCTTCCAGATGATAATGTATTATCATTCATCTTTATTATTTTTACATCTGCGACTATAAGCCCTTTCATCTTAAAGTTTTTTTGTATCATATTTTCAATTTCTTCTTCAGATATCTTTTTATCTGCTTTAATCATTTGCTCTAATAATGAAAAATAGAATATTCCTGCAGGCATAATATCTTCTTCTTTGCAAATTGCATCCATATATGTCAATAACTGAATTTGCAAACCTGCATACACTTCATTTAAATCTATATTCTTGCTTGAAGATTTATAATCTATAATTCTTAAATATTTTCCATCTTCTTTATCTGCTGTATCGATTCTGTCAATTTTTCCAGTAATTTCAACTCTTTTTCCGTCTTCTAACTCTAAAATTATAGGTTTATACTTTCCATTTTTGCCAAATTCGACTTCCGTTCCTTCTATACTAAAATCACTATGTATTATTGTTTGAATTATATATTTCAATGCTTTTGACACGATTCTTTTCAATCTTCTAACTAATACTTTATATTTCACTGTTGCTGTAAACATATAGTTTTTAGTATCTTCCAACTTTTCTTCTATTATTTCTGACACTAATTCGAATATTTTATCTTCCTCTAATTCTGCTAGATTTATATTCTCTTTTCTAGTTGTCTCAAAAAATTTATCAATTGTCTCATGCATAAATGAACCTGTATCAAATGTATGTATTTTCAATTCTTCTTTTTCTTTTAGTTTTAAGCCATATTGTAGATAATATGAAAACGGACAACTTCTGTATTTTTCTAGTCTTGATACACTTGTATTTAATGTGTTTCCATATAATTTTTCGATATTTTCTTTCTGAAGTTTTTGTGGTTGATTAGTATAAAACAATGCTTGTAAATCTTTATTTAAAACTTCCTTCCACTTGATTTTGTTTTTATAGTATTTATATATTAAATACCATATATCTTCTATCTTTTCCTTGTTCTTTAATCTCGCAATATTTTGTAATAGCTCTTCATATGTAACTTTTTCATTTGCAATTTCATATTTTTTCTCTATTACATCACTTTCTTCTTTCAAATTTGGATATATTCTTTTTAACTTATTTATGTATGTCGAAGGTCTTAATGATTTTCCTTCTTTATCTGTTGAACAATATGATATATATATGCTATTTTCTGCTGTTGTGAATGCTTTATATATATTAAAGTTTTCTTCATATAGATTTTCAACAGTTCCTTTTGCAATTTCTAGCCCTTCACTTTTTAGATATTCTCTATCCTCATCATTGAAAAAGCCTTCATCTTTGTTCACACTTGGAAATTGTCCATCATTTACGCCAATTAAAAATACTGTTTTTACTCTATGACTCCTTGAACGGTCAACGTCTGCAAATGTAACTTGGTCTTGCGTTCCTGGTATTTTCCCAAGCCCACTATTTTGCATACCAACTTTTAATATTTTGCTATATTGGTCTAATGTCATTTTGTCATCTGCAAATGTTAAAACAATTTCGTCCAAAATTTCTAGTATTAGTTTATAACTTTGGATATATTCTTCAGCTAATTCAATAAGTTCTTTTTCTTCTAACTCTTTTACCTTTTGCTCAATTTTCTCTTCAATATTTTGTTCTTGCAAAAATTCATATAAACATCTACATATATTTTGTGCTGTTTTTTCTTCGTTAATTTGTTGTTTCAATTTTAGTAGTGGTTCTACTATCTGTCTTCTTAATTCCTCTAATCGCTCAATTTCTTGAACTTTATCCACATTTTGTTTATCATATGTGAATTCTTTTTTCCATTTATTTTGTTTTATTCCCCATTTGGTACAATAATTTTCTAATCTAAATATTTCGTCTTTTTCTATATCGAAAAATCCAGATTTTAAATAAAAAAATACACTTTCTGTTGTAAAATTTTTATTTAATATCTCAATAATTGATAATATGTATTGTGTAATTATATTTTGATTTAAATCTCTTTTTTCATCAATAAATACTGGTATATTATATTTTAAAAATATACTTCTTACTAATGATGAATATTCTTCTATATTTTTGGTTATTATTGCAATATCTTTATATCTTAACCCTTCATCTCTTACTAATCTTGTGATTTGTCTTGCTACTTGCTCTATTTCACTATATGGATTTTGGGCTAAAAACATATTGATATTTTGGTTTTCTTTTTGATATTTTTGTATTTTTATATTCCCTATATTATCACTTAAATGTTGTAATTCTTCTGTTTTAAATCTATATTGTTTTTCCAAACACACTGGTTCTTCTAACTTAAATCCATTTTCATCTATTAGATTTATGATTTTTTTCAATGTTTGCTTGTTAGAGTAAAATATATCTGTATCAGGATTTGTATTCATTTCTAAGTTATCTATACACATTGTAATATTTACTTGTTTTGCCTGCTCAATTAATTTTTTTATAACTTCATATTCTTGTCCGAGTAAATCCTGCAAATCCATCTAAATATATTATGCTATCTTTTATAAAATTTGTTTGCTCAACATTTTGGCTAAGTATTGTTAATAAATCAGTATCTTCTATGTATTTTCCTTGTATTTGCTCTTCAAATTTTTCATAGATTAATATCATGTCTGATAATTTTGCTTTCAAATAATTGTCTTCTGTTTTTTCTTGTTCCTCTTTCAAATTCTCAATTGTAATACCGTGTTTTTTGAATTCTTTTATTGTATTCATACTTAATTCAATATTTTCATCTGATTTTCCTAAAAATTTCAAATCTTTTTTGTACTTATTTAATATTGAATATATAAGCATTGCCTTTCCACATTTTGAAATTTGAGTTTTATTTGCTCCACCTATTTCATTTATAACTCTATATGCTAACCTACTTAATGTTACAACTTCAGCGTTTAATACTGCATCTCGATTTACCGCTTCCATTAGCTTTTTTTCAGCAGTAAATGAAAATTGCTCTGGTGTTATCATATATATTTTTTTCTCTTTGTCTATTAAGTTTGCTATCTCTTTAAAGCAAAATTCGCTTTTTCCTGTTCCCGGTTTGCCATATATAATTCTTAAACTCAAATTTCTCGCCTCCAATAAAATAAATATTGTTGTGCTAGTCCTGCCAAATCACCAAATTTCTCTTGTGCTATTTTTTCAATTTGTTTTTTATTTACTTTTGCTTCATCTTCGTTATGGATATATAAATCGTTCATAACTCTTCTAACCCAAACATCAATTGGGAAAACTTCAAATCTTTTTAAATCTGAAAATAACAAAATACAATCTGCCACTTTTGGTCCAACCCCTGGTAAACTTAGTAATTGTTCTCTTACTTCCATAGTATTAGGATTATTTTTCATTTCTTCTAAATCTACTTTTTTATCTAATATCATATGTGTTGTTTCATATAGCCTTATATCTCTAAACCCTAATCCTAACTCTCTATATTCTTGAACTGTAACTTTTTCTAAATCTTTAGCAGTTGGAAAAGTGTAATATTTTGTATTTTTCCATTCTATTTCTTTTCCATATTTTTTTGATAATCTTTCTATTATTCCTTTTATTCTTGGAATATTGTTATTTGCTGAAATTATAAAAGATATTATTGTTTCCCATAAATCTTGATTTAATATCCTTATTCCCTGTCCGTATTCTATACTTCTCTTCATATTTTCATCTATTTGCATTAGCTGATTTTTAATTTTTTGATAGTCTCTGTCTAAATCAAAATATTTTTCTACTGTCTCTTTAATATTCTCTTTACAAATTCCTTTAAAAATAACTTCATTTCCTATTTTGCTCACATTTAAAACATTATCTCCGAATACTCCTGTATAGCTTCCATCTTCTTGTTCATTCCACCTAAAGCATTGCCCACAATCAAATATATCTTTTAATTCAAATGAATCTATATTACTTATTTTATATTCTTGTTCTCTCATTTTTCAACCGTTCTTCCTTTTCTATTCTATTTACACATACATTATACAATAAATTTGTGCTTTTGAACACAGTTTTTTACTCTTTTTTAAATCCCAATCCTACTACTTCTCTTGAATTTGTTATTATTATAAATGCATGTTGGTCTATTTTTTTAGCAATTATTTTTATTCTATTTACATCTCCTCTTGATGCTGCACACATTAAAATCAATTTGTCCTCATTTGTGTACATTCCTTTACCATATATTCCTGTTGTTCCTCTTTGTACTTTTTCCCCTACTTCTTTTGCTATTTCCTCTGTTTTATCTGATATTATTAATAATAACTTTGTAAAATTTATTCCTTCAAATAATATATCTATCATTTTTCCCATTAAATATATTGCAATTGCTGAATATAAGCCTATTTCTATCTCTCTGAAAAATACAACATTTAGTGCAACTATTATGATATCTATTATCATAATTAAATTTCCTACTTTAACATTTGGCTTATATTCTTTTACAATGAAACTGACTATATCACTTCCACCAGTCGATGAACTTGCTTTTAATATTATTGCTGTTCCTAAACCTAATAAAATTCCTCCATATATACAAGCCAAAAATCTATCATTTGTTAATGGTTCAAATTTGTCAAAAAAATCAATAAAGTATGATAAAGCAATCGTTCCTATTAATGATTTTACAAAAAAACTTTTTCCCACCTTAAAAAAAGCTATCATAAACAACGGAACATTTATTAGAAGTATCATTGTTCCCATTGGAATTTTTAACAGATAATATGTTATTGTAGCAACACCAGCTACTCCACCTGAAGATAATTGATTTGGTAATAGAAATAGTGAAACTCCCAATGCCATTATTAATGCTCCTATTATTGTTAAAACTATTTCTATTATTATTTTTGGTATGTTATATTTTTCTTCTATATGCATAAAAACCACCTTTTACCTTATTATTGGTAAATAGTGGCTTTTTTTATACATCTTTAAGATTATTTATTTTTAAAATTTCATACCTGATTGGAAAAGAATTAAATTTTAGCAAGGAAAATTACATTTAAAAGGTAAAGGCGCATACTATTGTATGTAACTGCGTTTTAAATGTAATTTGACGCAGATAAAATTGTAATTATTTTTCAATCATTCAATCACTCTTCTAAGAAATCATGATACGTCTTAGTTATTTCAATTTTTGATTTTCCCAGCTTAATACTTTCATCTTGTTTTAATACTAAATCTACATCATATGTATCTTTTAATTTAATAACATTTTCTTTTTTATGACCGATCACATTATTACTATCTGCTGGATTTACTGTTACTTCTACTTCTTTTACTTTTACATTTAATTTCTTTATTTTAGCAACTATTGCATCATACCACAAGCCTGACTCCACTAATTGCCTAAACGCTGGATGATATGGACCTGCAACTACTTCACTATTTTTTTCTTCTGGTGATGTTATTTCTTCTGTATTTTGTAATCCAACTCTTATTACTTCAATTTTCTTTTTTACAAACATTGATACTAACTCTTTACAAGTTTCTACTGCTTGTGCTAATGGTAATGGTTGATATTCCCCATCTTCATATTCTTTTTCTAGTTTTGTATTTTTCACAACTAAAACAGGATAAATCCTTACCATTTTTGGTCTTAATTTAATTAGTGCTTTTGCTGTATTAATTTCATCAATCTTTGTGCTTTCTG
This sequence comes from uncultured Clostridia bacterium, assembly GCA_944386755.1. GTDB lineage: Bacteria > Bacillota > Clostridia > TANB77 > CAG-508 > CAG-269. Next base: position 8,578 of record CALXCF010000030.1, read on the forward strand.
GTAATCCTACCATCATTTGATGACCTAATTGAAAGCCATATCTTCTTATCAATTTTGATGCTTTTTTTACATCTTCAAAAGTATGTCCTCTATTTGCTCTTTTTAAGATATAATCATTTGCTGATTGTACCCCTAATTCTATTGTCTTGACTTTATAACTTTTTAATCTCTTTAAAGTTTCTTTATCTATACAATCTGGTCTTGTTGAAATCCTTATACTTTCTACTTTTCCATCTTTTACATATTCATATGCAAGTTGTAATAGTTCTTCTTGTTTTTCTTTCTCTATTGCTGTAAAACTTCCTCCAAAAAAAGCTATTTCTATTTGTGCATCTTCGCTATTTATACTCTTTAGGTAATCTTCTATTATCTTCTTTGCTTCTTCTTTAGTCATATTCTTCTTTTGACCACTAATTGATTTCTGATTACAAAAGATACAATCATTTGGACAGCCTAAATGTGGTACAAATATTGGTATAATATATAGCTTTTTCATCTATTTACCTCTTTTCTTATTTTTTTATATTTTTATTAATTCATATCTTCTAAAGCCTTTTTGGCAGCTTGCATATGTGCTTCTTTTTTACTTTTCCCCTTTCCTTTTGCAAGGACTTTACCATTTACACTTACTTGTGCTTCAAAGCTCTTATCGTGGTCTGGTCCTTTTTCTTTTGTTATTTCATATACTATTTTCACATCTCCGTGTTCTTGTAACTTTTCTTGCAATACAGTTTTATAATCTTTATCTCCTACGTGTTTTGTTGCTATTTCTATTTCATTTTTTAAATTCGTAATTATAAATTTTTCTGCTTGTTCTAAACCACCATCTAAATAAATTGCTGCAATTACAGCCTCAACACTATCTGCTAATATTGCTGGTCTATTTTTTCCTCCTGTTATTTGCTCTGATTTTCCAAGATATAAGAAATCACTAAAATTATGCTTTTTTGCAATTTTATAAAGACTCTTTTCACATACTACTGTAGCTCTAACTTTAGTCATTTCTCCTTCTTTTAGCTTAGGATAATTATTGTATAGATATTTGCTTGATATAAACTCTAAAATACTATCTCCCAAAAATTCAAGTTTCTCATTACTCTCAACCTTTTTTTCATATGCGTATGATGTATGTGTTAATGCTTTTTTTAATAGCTCTTTTTGTTTAAATGTATATCCTAATTCTTTTTCAATATCTTCTAATGCCACTACACTTTTGACCCCCTTTCCTCTATTTTTTACACTACTATTATATACTATTTTCTAAATTTTGCAAGTAGATAATGTTCCAAAAATTTCTTATAAAAATGTATGGACAGATGAATTTTGTTATTGTATAATAAATGTGTATTATTTTAAAAGTAGAAAGTGAGAAAAAAGTTATGGCAAAGGATAATAATTCTTTCCAAAAAGAAGAACGTAATTTAATAGATGTTTTTAATGAATTGCAAGAACTTCAACGTAACCCAAAAGCAAGACAAGCCTATCAAAAACAAGCACGTAAATCAAAGTTTTCCTTTCATTCAAAACTTGACTCAAATAAAACATTCCAAAAAACTTATGATTTAAAATTATCTCATATTATTATTGGTTGTTCTGCTTTAGTCATCGGTATGGCTATTTTCTTTCCAAAAACTTCTGCTTTTACTGAAAGTTACGCAAAGGAAGAAAATATTGAAGCTGTTTCAGAATATGAATTAAATCGTCACCGTTTGAATATGCAAACAATAATTTCTGAAAATTCTGGAATGGATAGAGTTAAAGAACAAGTTACTGAAGAACGTGATGTTGATTTTGAAACTACATATCAAAATAATAGCACATTACCAAAAGGTGAAGAGATTACACTTCAAGAAGGTAGTCTTGGTAAGGATAATGTAACTGTTGTTAAAACATATGAAAATGGTACTTTTGTTGAGGAAGTTATTTTAGCTAAAGAAAGATTAGTAGAACCAGTTGCTAAAATAATTGATGTTGGTACTTCTGAATTCTTAGCAAAACATAAAGTTCATATTGGTGATATAATGTATTTTGTAAATGCAGGAACTTTAAAAGAATCACCTGATGACACTTCAAAAGATGTTGCTGAAGTTAAAGAAAGTTTAGATGTTAAACTATTGGAATTACCAAGTGAAGAATGGTGTAAAGTTTCTTTTGATGGCATTGAAGGATATATTAAAACCTCAAACTTAACATCTGCATATTCTACACCTAATATTGTTGAAAAGAATCGTATACAAAGAATTTTAATAAAAGTAAATATAAATATGGAATTAAATGAAACAAGTGGCCTTACACTAAATGATTATAAAACAATATTTACAAACTTATCAAATGATAGAAATGGTATTTTTGAAGATAATTATTCAGTATTCTATAATGTAGAGAAAAAATATAACATTAATGGTATTTTCTTAGCATCTATGGCAATTCATGAAAGTGCATGGGGTACTTCTCAAATAGCTCAAGATAAAAATAACTTATTTGGCTATGGTTCTTATGATGAATCACCTTATGAATCTTCTTATGAATTTGCAAGCTATGAAGAAGGTATTGAAACAGTTGCTAAATCTCTAGTTAAATATTATTTGAATCCATCAGGAACTAAAATTTATGATGGTGAGACTGCAGCTGCTTGGTATTATAATGGACCTACATTACAAGGTGTTAATACTAGATATGCAAGCGATAAAGATTGGTATACTAAAGTATATAGCTATATGGAAATGCTATATAATAGGCTTAAATAATTACTTAGTATATCTTCAATAAATTTAAAATATTGGAGGTTATAAATGAAGATTAAAAAAATCGAAGTAAAAAATGAAAGATTATTATTTGCCATTTTATTAATTGCTTTATTTATAATTTTTATATTATATTATAACTTTGTATTTTCAGAAGTTTTTGCTAGAAATTCATTTGCAAATCAAATGATAGAAATTGCAGACCAAAATGAAAATCCAATATTTAGTGTTCAAAGAATATTGTTGTATAGTAGTGCAAATGCAATTGATAATTCAGATGATTTATCTTTAAAAGATATGAGTATATTGCAATATACAGATATTTCAATATACATAGATAATTTAGGTACAATTTCAGATTTAACTAATGAAAATACTGTAAGGGAACTTTATATTGATAATATCAATATAAAAACAAATTCTGATATGGGAAATCAACTTCTAAACTATAAAAATCCTTTAAATTTTGGAAAATATGAAAATTTACAACTTGCTGAAAATGGTAGAATTGATTTTAACATTGTAAATACTAATTCAGAAAATGAAAATCATGATTATTCTACTCCAACTTTTTATACAGATTGCTCAAATCCAATTTCTTTAGGATATATTAATAAAGATATTTTGACTAATTATGCTGCAACTCAAGATTCTAACACTGTTTCTTTTAATGGAAAGGTTTTGCAAGAAGCAAATATTAATTTAGATGATATTGGTTATAACTTAAGTTTTAGAATTAATATTGTTAATAACTTAGGTCAAAAATTTATATATAATATGTCTTTAGATGTTGATTTAAATGATGCTAATGGCGGAGTATATAATGGATATATTTATAAAGGTAAAAATACTTCTGGAAGAGAATATCAATTTTTCAAAGAAATGTAGTAAAATCTTTATTTATAATTAAAACCTTTTTAGCCCACAGTTTGTGGGCTTTTTGTATGTTTTGTTGATTTTTTTCTTGACATTTTCCAAAAAATCTGCTATTATAGAAATTGCTTAACGCAAGATTATACAATATAAATTTGCAGGTATAGTTTAGTGGTAAAACGAGACCTTGCCAAGGTTTAGTCACGAGTCCGATTCTCGTTACCTGCTCCATTTTTTATTTTTTGTAATTTTTATATTTCATACTACATATTATTTAATATATGGCGACATAGCCAAGTGGCTAAGGCACGAGTCTGCAAAACTCTGATCCCCGGTTCGAATCCGGGTGTCGCCTCCAAATCTTAATAAGTTTAGACGGTTATTATAGAGTGCTACATAATATCACAAATAACCAAATTCACTGAAAATACTGTCTTTGAAAACAGTATTTTATTTTTATATTTAATACCCAGTGTCATAGAATATCATAGGCATTGCAATAAAATTGCAGTAATAATTTTTAAATAAAAATAACACAAATAGGAGAAAATTTATGGGAATAAAACAAGAAAATGAAATAACAATGAAAGTAAATTGTGGAATAAATGAGCTATGTAGAATTCTAGAAGATAAAGGATTTAAAGTTGTAGATAGATTTACAATGAATGATATATTCATGATTCCTAATACTTTAAAAACTAAAATAAAAGATTTAACTAGTAGAGAAATTTTAAAAGATGCAATATTGATACGTGATATAGAAAATCAATTAAAAGGAAACAAAAGTAAGAAGATAACTTTTAAAAAGAAAGAATTTAATAAAAATGGTGATATATTAAATCAAGAATCTATTAATTGTGATATTTTTAATATAGATGAGGCTGTAAATTTCTTCCAAGCTATTAATTATTATAAAATAATGAAGATTATAGAAAAAGATATTGTTTATGGAAAAGAATATTTTGAAATAGCCATAAAAGATATAGAGAATGGAGACAATTTAATTGAAGTCGAGACAGTATCAAATAATGACAATATTGATACAATAGAAAAATTAAAAACACAAATTATTAATTTACAAATTCCTGTTGATACTAGCAATTTTTTTGTAAAAAAAGCAGAAATAGAATTAGATAAAATAATAAAAGGATAGATATGTTTATTCAATATAGAAAGCATAAAAGATAATTATTATTCAAGAAACTTTTGGTGGGTTAGTGTAAAATTAATGTAGGCAAAATATAAAAAATATTTGACAAATACCAAAAAAGATGTTATTATATAGTTACATTAAACAAACAAAACATTCAAAGTTCTGCGAATGTCATTTGTGCTTGTATGTGTATCACAACTACACATACTTTTTTTAATATAAAAACAGGATAGACCACAACATTCTATCCTGCCTGACAATACTATTATGTATTATCTGCTTTAATCTTTTCATCTTTTGTATTTGCTTTAGTAGATTTTAATGTTTCAATTTCTTCTTTTTGTTTTAATAATTTATCTACTAGTTGCAAAATTAGTTCTGCGTTTGTCATAAGTGTTTCCCCCTTTCCGTCCTTATGCAAAAGACTACCTTCTGACAAGAAAGGTTGGTAATATACTACTATATTTTACATAAAAAAACAAGCGAACATAGTAAAAATTTACAATTAATTTTTTTTATAAATAGATATAATTTATAAAATATAATTTGAATGGTTGCAGTAAAATTGCAATAAATTTAAACAGTAAATGTTTGAAACTATGCAAAAATAGAAGATTTGAGGCTGGTTGTTTTCTGGCTGTCGCATCCAAAAAGTTAGCATTTTTTATTATTTGCTAATTTTTTTATTTTTTGAGAAAGTCCAAAAAATACTGAAAAATAAATGGTTTTAGCATTTAATATTTTTCAATATTTTTTAATAATTCTCAATATTTCTTAATCTTGTATGTTAATTACATACACGTTTTATCTCGTAAATTTAGTTTTATTTTTTCAATTTTCTTATTCTTTTTCCTACATTTATATTATATCGTACATAAAATTCTCCTCAAATTCAAATTTCATGTTTATTTTATCATAATTAGGAGCATTTTACAATTCACACACTAATCTTGACAAGCTCCCTCTTCTTTCATTTTCTTAACAATTTATTTACTCTTTTGACATTTTCATTACTGTAACACAAGACATATACGAAATCCTCGAGCACCATTGCTACCACCATTCCTATCAATAAAACTAAATCCTCCTGCATAATACCCTGCCATATATTCCCAAGCTCCTCCTGATAAGTCATAAATTCCATAAATGTTTCCAGTAGTACTTGCTAACATTCCTTGTTATGTGTTATATGCATTTGTTGTTGAACTACTACTTTCTGAAATATCATTTCCTGCATTTCCTGTTAAATAATTACTATTATTATTTATGTTTATCTCCGTTCCATTTCTTCCATATTTACTCTCTGCTAAATATGCAACTGCTCCCCATTCACTGTTTTTCATTAAATGGCTATTTTATGCTATATTATAATTTTTAGCATTCGTAAATGCATTCCCTATTGTTATATATCTCCAACTTTGCTCCTCTGGTTGAATTTTAATATGCTTCGTTGTAACATTATCTCCTGAGCCATTTAAATTTCCTTCTACTGAGCTTGCTTCATATTTTGCTACCCATATTCCTTTTAACTTACTACTCCATCCTCCATAATCTACATTATTTTCAAATGCTGGATGTGTTTTGAAATATTTATCATTTACTGATATTGCTGTTTGTTGAGCAATATCTTTTACTTGTTTACCTTCTTTATCTACAATTCCTCTTGCATCACTATATCCTACAATTTGGTTATTTGCTAATGCTTCCTCTTCCGTTAACTTTCCTGCTCTGTATGCATTTTCACTTTCTGAAGTATTAAAATATATTATTCTGTACGTATATCTTGGTATCCATACAAAGTAACTTTTTATTTCTTGGTCATTTACTATTGTTGTTACTTCTGCATTTGCCCATTGACTATTTCCACCATTTGTTGTCCCACCATCTGCCATATCACTATCTGTTGTTTCGACATAACTATACCAATCTGTGCTATTACTATTACTTACAGTTTGAACTATTCCTACATCATTATATGTTATTGCTGTCATTCCTTCTTTTAATACTGGATGATTAGGTCTAGTTGTGGTATTATAACTTACTCCATTTAGGAATTCTACCTCTATTACTCCATTTGCCATAGTAAACGCTTCTGCTTCTCCTTCTGTTGGTTCTGCTGGTTCCCTTATTATATATTCTGTTATATTTCCGTTTTTATCAACAAAATATTTTCTTCCATTTTGATCATTCTCTGTTATTGTAACTATATATCCTTCTATTCCATCTTCACTTATTCCTTCTTGTACATCATATTTTCCATCTTCAAAATATTTTCCTAGTTCTGTTCTTAGTTTATTTATATCTATTTCTCCACCTAAATCTTCTGCTAATGATGCTAATGCTGACAACTCTACTTTTTCCTTTTCTTCTGCTATTTCTGTTTCTGTTTTTGCATCATTTGCTCTAGTTAATATTCCGTTCTCTCCTGTTAATGTTGCTATACTTACTCCTGCTAATATTAGTAAAACAATAATGTTTAGTATGTTATCGATGGTTAGGCTGTAGAAAATCAGACTGGAATAAATCACTAGACCAGCCTGACC
>CALXCF010000031.1 GCA_944386755.1 uncultured Clostridia bacterium
ATATTATATCATATACTATTTAATTCTTCTAGTAAATTTTTGTATTTTATTAAAAAAACTGATACATCTTGTAATTTCACAGCATTTTGCATTTCATTTATTAATATATATCCTTTATTTATTTCATATTGATTATCAATTCCATTGCTTGCATTAGTTAGTAACTCTGAATATGTGGATGTTGCATTATTTACATCATTTGATATTTCATCCCATTTTCCTGCATCTAATTTAGAATATGCCTTAAAAATATTTTCTTTTATTCTAACTACCATTTTATATGTTTCATTTTCTTCTAAACTTTGGGTAATATTTGATAAATTTGTATATAAATTTGATAGTTCTGCTAATGTTGTTTCTTTGTTTTCTTCTTTTACTGCTACTGAAAGATTATCTATTTGTTGATTAAATGCTAAAATATTATCTTGATTTGCTCCAATTTGATAAAAATCTAATGTTATAGTTGCAACTGATGTATAAAGATTTTCTATTTCTCCTTTTACATATTCCCAATTAATGTCTTCTTTGTTTGTCAAAACTCCACTTAGCTGTAATTCAAATTTTTTGTTGTCTTGGTCACTATTTGAGCTACTATTGGAATTACCGCTAATGGTTGACTGTTCTCCTGAAGAAGTTCCTCCTTCTCCACCTCCTGATCCACTTTCTGACGAACTTTGTCCACTTGATTGCCCATTTGATTGTCCACTCGACTGATTACTATTGTTATCTTTTGAAATTTCTCCTATTGCAATACTATAGTTTCTTGATTCTATTTTGTTCATTTCATTAAATAACTGTACTAATTTTGATTCTACATATTTAATTTCAGAAAGTACTTTTTCTTGCTGATTATTTTCCTCGCCTTTATTTGCATTTGAATAAATAACAAATCCTAAGATTGCTATTATAACTATTAAAATTATATATCCTATTCTTTTTAAATTTTTCAAAACAAAACCTCCAAATTTTATTATATTTTTATTATTTGCGATTTCTTTGCAATTTATTCCCTGTATAAATTTAATTTTATTTTTTATACTAATATTAAAGGATTTGTTTATTAGATTTATTTTTATTAAATCAATTTTATTTAAAATTTAATTTTATTTTTTGTATAAGAGGTTATTATGTCTGCAAGAATTTGTTTATATACCGAAAAAAAGGGTGAATTAGGTAAGTTTTTGAGTAAATTTTATAATACAACATTTAATATATATGATGATTTAAAATGGGAAAAAATGTACCAAAATCCTGTTGAATTAGCAGAAATTGTTGGTACATTTATTGATAATTCTGATGATTATGAAATTAATATGTGGATATGTTTAGACAAGAATGTTTTTATCCATGTTAGTCCTCATAATTGTGATGAGATTATAAAATATCTATATGAGAGATTTCCTTATTAGTGAAACGTCTCAATGTCTCATTGGGGACGTTTCTCTTTGAGACAAAATGTCTCATTAGGAAACGTCCCCAATGAGACATCGCTATTTTTCAATTATAATTGTTACTGGTCCATCATTTAAAAGTGAAACCTTCATATCTGCACCAAAAATACCTTTTTGAACTTTAATATTATATTTTTCTTCACATTGCTTACAAAAATATTCATATAATTCTTCTGCTTTGTCTGGTTTTGCTGCATTTATAAATGATGGTCTATTTCCTCCGTGTACAATCTGCATATAGTGTAAATTGTGAAACTATTAGTAGCTCTCCCTTTACATCTTTTAAACTTAAATTCATTTTGTCATTTTCGTCTGTAAATACTCTTAATTGGCAAAGTTTTTTTACTAGATAATCAGCTTGTTCTTCTGTGTCATCATGTGTTACCCCTAATAAAACCAAAAAGCCTTTTTCAATTTTTCCAACTGTTTTTCCTTCTACATCTACTTTTGCGTTTTTTACTCTTTGTATTACTATTTTCATTTTAAGTTTATTTCCCTTCTAAGTTTTTAATGCTAATAATTAAATTATTTTTCAACTTCTTCATCATCTTCTACATTTGATTCAACTTGAACAGTTTTTTCCAAATTGTCACAATCACTTGATTCATTTTTTAAGTCAGATGATGTTTCTGCACTTTCTTCATTTTCAACATTATTATTTTTGTTTTTTTCTACATCTTCTATATTTATTTGATTATCTATTAAATCATCATCCTCTGCTTCTGTAGTTTCTATATCCTCTAAAATTTCTACTTCCTTTATTTCTGATTCTTCTTGCTTTGCACCACAGCTTGGACAGAATTTTGCATCTTTTTCAATTTCTTTAAAACATTTTGGACATTGTTTTTTATCTTTCAGTTCTAAACATTGTTTTAATAGACTTTCTATTTCATCTGACAATACATCAATTTTTGTACATTCTTCTTCTAAATCATTTTTCATTGAAATTTCTTCTTTTTTTACATGTTTTTCATACACTTTTTTACCGATTTCTTCATATATATCATTTATTTGTGACCTAAGTTCCCCTATTTTAAATTTCATTTTTGTTTCTTTTGCTATTTTCCCTGTCTTATCAGCAGTTATCTTATATGCTTCTGATGCCTTTTTCCCTAATCTATCAAAAAATTCCATTGCATTTTCCTCTCTTTCTGGTTTATATTTTTATATTAATTACACTTATTTTTATTATCTTATTTTTTCAAATTTTTATTCATTAATTGTTTAATTTATTTTTTAAGTTTCTTTCATTGTTTAATATATTGTCCTACTTAGAAAAAAATTAAATCTCGCTCTTTTTATCTCTCGTCATAAGCTCTTTAACTGCTTGTCTTGGATCTAAGTTCTCATATAAAACCTTATAAACAGTTTCAACTATTGGCATATACACATTATTTCTTTTTCCAAGCTCATATGCAACTTCTATATTGTCAATACTTTCAATTACCATACCAACCTCTTTTTTAGTTTCTTCAAGCGTTTTTCCTTGTCCAATTAATTTTCCTGCTTTTCTATTTCTACTATGTTCACTAAGACAAGTAACAATTAAATCTCCTAAACCACTTAGACCATAAAATGTCTCTTTTTCTCCTCCTAGTGCAACACCTAATCTAGTTAATTCTCCTAATCCTCTTGTAATCAATGCCGCAAAAGTATTGTCACCTAAACCAATACCTGCTGCAACTCCTGCACAAAATGCTATAATGTTTTTTAAAGCTCCTCCTAGTTCTACTCCTTTAATATCATCTGAAGTATATATTCTCATTTCTGCACACATAAAAGTATTTTGTATCATTTCTAAAATTTCTTTGTGCTTTGAAGCGATTACTAAAACTGTTGGAATTGCTATTGAAACTTCTTCAGCATGGCTTGGTCCTGATAATGCTCCTACTTTTGCTGTTGGTAATTCATCTAAAATCACCTCATCAAGTGTTTTTAAACTTTCTTTTTCAAATCCTTTTGAACAAATAATTACTGGCTTATCACCAACATATTGTTTATATTGCTTAAATGTATCTCTTGTAAATTTTGAAGGTGTTACATGTAAAATGAACTCTGAATCTCGTATTACTTCTTCAAAATTATTTGAACATATTACATTATCAGGTATTATTACTTTAGGTAAAAATTTGCATTTCTTTTCTTCGTTTATTAATCTCTTTTCTTCTTCACTAAAAGACCATATTTTTATTTCATTTCCACATCTTGCTAGATGACAAGCTAGAGCTACCCCCCAGCTTCCGCTTCCTATTATTGCAATTTTTTTCACTTTTCTTCATCCCTTGTTTTATGTATTTAGGTTTTTATGGTTTTACCTATAAACCGAAACTTTCTCCATATAAAAAGTTTATTTTCTATTTCTTAAAGCTCAATTTATTTTCTGTTCCATTTAATATTCTTTTTATATTACTTCTATGATTAAATAGTACTATTATTGCCATAATTATGCTATACACAAGATATGTACTTCCTTGTTTTCCTTCTGTTAATACAGTGTAATGATCATTTATAAATAAAGTTAAAACGGGAAATAGTACAGCTGCTGCACATGAACCCAATGATACCATTCTAGTTAAGGCCATTAATACTAATGCAAATACTAGACATATAAGTCCAATTTGCCAGTTACTCATTAATAAAATTCCTAAAGATGTCGCAACACCTTTTCCTCCTTTAAATTGGAAAAATATTGGAAATGTATGTCCTAAAACAACTGCAATTCCTGCAATTTGTAGTAATAGTTCTTTGTTAGAATCTTGTATTATATTTCCCACTATTATTGCTATTACAATTGCAACTACTCCTTTTAAAACATCACAAACTAAAGTTAGTGCTGCTGCCTTTTTTCCAACACTACGAAGCATATTCGTGCTTCCTGCATTTCCACTTCCTTTTTCTCTTACATCAAATCCTGCAAATTTCTTGCTAAAAATTACTGAAAAATTAACACTTCCTATTAGATAGGCTATAATTGCCATAATAATATAAACTATCATTATTTTTCCTCCTTTTTTTCTCTTACTATGATTCTTACTGGTGTTCCTTCTAATCCAAATTCTTTTCTTATTTGATTTACTAAATATCTTTCATATGAAAAATGGAATAGTTCTTTGCTATTTACGAATATTACAAATGTTGGTGGTTTTGTTGAAGCCTGTGTACCATAAAATATTTTTAATCTCTTACCTTTATCTGTTGGTGGTTGCACTATTGCTATTGCTTCATTTATAACCTGATTCAATACTGATGTTGATATTCTCATAGCATTTTGCTCTGCTACATGATTTATTAAATCAAATAATTTGTTTACTCTTTGCCCTGTTTTTGCTGATACAAATATTATTGGCGCATATGATAAGTATTTTAATTGTTCATATATTTCTTTTTTATATTTTTCTAATGTTCCTGTTTCTTTTTCAAACGCATCCCATTTATTTACAACTATGATAACACCTTTTCCTGCCTCATGTGCCTCTCCTGCAATTTTTGCATCTTGGTCTGTAATTCCTTCTAAGGCATCTATCATCATTAAACATACATCAGCTCTTTCAATTGCTAAAAGAGTTCTCATTATACTAAATTTTTCAATAGATTCTTTTACTTTACTTTTTCTTCTAATTCCTGCTGTATCTATTAATACATATTTTCCTTTTTCATTTTCAAATTCAGTATCTATTGCATCTCTAGTTGTTCCTGCTATATCACTTACAATTGCTCTATTTTCTCCTAAAATCTTATTAATCAAAGATGATTTTCCTACATTTGGTTTTCCTATAACTGCAACTTTTATTGAATCATCTTCATCTTCGCCTTGTTCTTTAGGTGGTAATTTATCATAGATTTCATCTAGTACATCACCTATACCTAATGCATTTGCAGCTGAAATTGGGAATGGGTCTCCTATTCCTAGATTATAAAATTCATATATCTCTTCTTTGTCTTTATCAAAGTTATCAGCTTTGTTACATACTAATACAATTGGTTTTCCTGATTTTTTTAGCATCAATGATATTTCTTTGTCTGCTGCTGTAACTCCTTGCTTAATATCTGTTAAAAATATAATAACATCTGCCATTGCTATTGCTAAATTTGCTTGTTCTCTCATTTGAGATAAAATTATATCTTCTGAGTCTGGCTCAATTCCACCTGTATCGACTAGTGTAAATGTTCTTCCTCTCCAATTTGTTTCAGCATATATTCTATCTCTTGTAACACCTGGTGTGTCTTGAACTATTGATATTCTACTTCCAGCTAAATAATTAAAAAATGTTGATTTACCTACATTTGGTTTTCCTATTATTGCTACTATTGGTTTTGCCATTTTGTCTCATTTGGGACGTGCCAATGTCCATTTGGGGACGTTTCTGCTTGGACATTTTTGTCCATTTTGGGACACATCTCCTCTCTCCTTTCTTTTATTATCTTTGTTAGAATTATATATTATCTTTTTGAAAAAAACAATATTTTTGTGAATTTTCCCAACAAAAAATAGCCATATAGGCTATTTTCTACTAATTAATTATAATCTTACAAATCCACCGATTACTTTGTTTTCAGTATCATCTGGTAATATTTTTGCTCCTCCAGCTAAGACAACTGTATCTCCTTTTTCTAAGATACCTTCATTTTTCAAGATTTCAATTCCATGAGAAATTGTATCTTCAATTGTTTTTCCTTCTGTATATAATACTGGATGAACATTGAATGATGCTCCTAATTGATAATATGTTTTTTCATCGTCTGTTATAGCAAATATTGGGCATCCTGCTCCTAATCCTGCTAATTTTCTTATAGAATCTCCTTTATGTGTATATGCAACTATTGCATCAGCTTCAATATGTTCTGCTGTTACACATGTTGTATATGCTATTGTAGATTCTAAATCATCTTTATCATGTTTAACTTCTTTTCTGTTAAATCTCTTCCAGTATTTAATAGCCCCTTCTATTGATAAAGCTATTTTATCCATTGTCTCAACACATTCTACTGGATATTTACCCATAGCACATTCTCCAGATAGCATTATTGCTCCTGTTAAATCATAAACAGCATTTGCAACGTCACTAACTTCTGCTCTTGTCGCTCTTGGATTAGTTGTCATTGACTCTAACATTTGTGTTGCTGTAATAACTGGTTTTCCAACTTGATTACATCTTTTAATGAAATGTTTTTGAACAATTGGAACTTGTTCCATTGGTATTTCAACACCCATATCTCCACGAGCTACCATTATTCCATCTGATGCTTCTAATATTTCTTCAAAATTATCTATTCCTTCTTGATTTTCTATTTTAGAGATAATTTTTACTTTTTCTCCACCATTTGCATTTAGTAAATCTCTTATTGCTTGTACATCTGCTGCCTTTCTTACAAATGAAGCAGCAATGTAATCAAATCCTCTTTTAATTCCTTCTGTGATATCATCAATATCTTTTTGTGTTAATGCTGGTAACTCTAATTTTACACCAGGTACATTCATTGTTTTTCTGCTTCCTAATTTTGCTGTATTTAATGCTTTACATACTATATCTTTACCTTTGATTTCAGTAATTTCAAATTCTAATGCTCCATCATCAACTAATAATGTTGAGCCAACTTTTACATCTTTATATAATTCTTTATAGCTTATTGATGTTTGTTGATTGTTTCCTATAATATCATCATTTACGAATGTAAATGTTTGTCCTTCTTCGATTAGAACTTTCTCATTTCCAGTTTCTAATACACCTGTTCTAATTTCAGGTCCTTTTGTGTCTAATAATAAAGCTACTGGTTTATTTAATGCTTTTCTTACTTTTTTGATTGTTTCGATTTTTTCTCCGTTTTCATCATATCCACCATGTGAAAAGTTAATTCTTGTAACATTTAATCCTGCATTGATTAATTTTGTTAACATTTCTTCACTTTGACTTGCTGGTCCTATTGTTCCAACTATTTTTGTTTTTCTTAATTTTGTTTTCATTATAAATTCCTCCCTTTTTAACACCGATATGTATTATATCACACCTAGATTGCAAAATTCAAGTATTTTTTCAGCGTTTTTTACTGTTTTTCACCATATTTCTATTATTGCATGCAAAATCTTCCCATCTTCACTTTCAATCACAACGATATTTCTATCATTTTCTTGAGAATATTTACATCTAACCATTTCCGCAAATTTAATTTCTTTTTTATACATTACTCTAATATTGTCAAATGGCCTTTTGTTATATATTTCATCTGGAAGAGCTTCATAAGCTAAATCTAAGTAATGTAAATTATGCATATGTCCAATAACATCAATATCTCTTCTTTGAACTTTATACAATATTTCATTATCAAATTTTTCTGGTGTCTTTAACTTTTCTATTTCTGGATTTTCAAATACACATTTTCCAATCTCTGATTTATACTTATCTGCTAATTCTGGCTCTACTTTGGAAATTTTTCTTTCTTTACTATTAATTAATAACCATTTTGAAGTGGCAATTACACATAAATTGCCATTATCGTCATATACCTCAAAATCACGATATGCATAACATTTAATAATCTTCCTTGACCAAGTGTGTATATCTAAAGTTTGCCCATAAATTGGTCTTTTTATAACCTTAACTTGCCAATCTAACAAAAGCCAAGTGTAATTTGTTTCATCTGTAGTGTTTACACCGTACTCCTACACTATCTGAATGATATGCTGCGACATCTTCTAAATATTCAAGTATTGCTATATTACTAACCTCACTATTTTTCCAAACATCTTTTAATCCTATTTTGAATTTTTCCTTGTAAATCATTTTTTCCTCCATTAATAACCTGGTTTTTTTAATAGTTTAAACATATTTTTCTTATATTCTTCTACTCCTGGTTGATTAAATGGATTTATTCCTAAAATCATACCAGATACTGCGCATGCTTTTTCAAAGAAATAGATTAACTCTCCTATTGATGTCTCACTTAATTGTTTTAAATTTATTATTATATTTGGAACATCTCCTGAAACATGTGCTTGTACTGTACCTTCCATTGCTTTTTTATTTACATAGTCTAAGCCTTTTCCAGCTAAATAGTTTAATCCGTCTAAATTATCATCGTCTGAAGGAATTGTTATATCTGAATTTGGCTCTTCTATTGATATTACTGTTTCAAATAGATTTCTTCTTCCCTCTTGTATGTATTGTCCCATTGAATGTAAATCTGTTGTAAAGTCAACTCCTGCTGGGAATATTCCTTTTTGCTCTTTTCCTTCACTTTCTCCAAATAGTTGCTTCCACCATTCTGTGAAATAATGCATTTTTGGTTCATAATTTGCTAATATTTCAGTATTTTTGTATAATTTATATAATATATTTCTTACTACTGCATATTGATAACATTCATTATATTTTAAATTTGAATCATTATATCTCTCTTGAGCAATCCTTGCTCCTTCCATCAATTTATCTATATCTATTCCTGCAACTGCTATTGGAAGCAAACCTACTGCTGTTAAAACTGAATATCTTCCTCCGATATTATCTGGTACTACAAATTGTTCATATCCTTCACTTTCTGCAAGTGATTTTAATGCTCCTTTTTCTTTATCTGTTGTAGCATATATTCTGCTTCTTGCTTCATCAATACCATATTTATTCTCTAATATTTCTCTAAAAATTCTAAATGCAACAGCAGGTTCTGTTGTTGTACCTGATTTTGATATTACATTTATTGAAAAGTCTTTGTTTCCAATATATTCTATTAATTCATTTATATAGTTTGGACTTAAATTGTTTCCAACATATAATATTTGTGGAAATTTTCTTTGTTTGTTTGGTAACATATTGTAAAACGAACTTGTTAAAGCCTCTATAACTGCTCTTGCTCCTAAATATGAGCCTCCTATTCCTATTACGACTAATATGTCTGATTCTTTTTTTATTTTTTTAGCTGCTTTTTTTATTCTTGCAAATTCTTTTTTATCATAATTTGTTGGTAACTCTAACCATCCAACAAAATCTTTTTCGTCATTTGCTCTTCTATGTAAATCCTTATGGATATTTTCTACTTGTTCTTTGTATTCCATTATGCTTTTTTTTGTTATTCCTGTGTTTTTTAAATTCAAACTTATCTCTGGCATAATAATCCCTCCTCTTTTGATTTTTAAATTACTTTATAATTTTAAAATTCCGTAATTTACCATTCCAATTTTACTACATCAATTTGAAAATAGCAAGAAAAATTTATTACTATTTTACCTAAGTTTTTAAATTTTATTGCTCATATATTTTTTGTTGTGATATAATAAGAAAAACTTAAGATCTTAATTATTGTGAGGAACAAAGTATGAAGAATTTTTTTATTGTATTAATAATGAAACTTTTAAATATTGCATTAAAAATAGCTGGTAAACAAGGGGGTAATTTCCTTGGTAAAATAGCATTCGATTGGAATCCTGAGATATTTAAATATTTTAAAATAGATTGTCCAATTATTGCAGTTACTGCAACAAATGGAAAAACTATGACAAATAATGCTATTGGATATGTTTTTGAAACTGCAGGGAAAAAAGTTATCAGTAACAAAGAAGGAAACAACATGGAAACTGGAATTTTATCTACCCTTTTAAAACATTGTTCTTTAACTGGTAAAATTAATGCTGATTTCTTAGTTTTTGAAGTTGATGAAGGTTATGTGCCTGTTGTTTTTAAAGATTTGAAACTAGATACCTTAGTTGTTTTAGACTTTTTCCGTGACCAATTAGATAGAAATGGTGAAGTTGAAACATTGATTTTAAAAATAAATGAATTTCTTAAAACTTATACTGGTAATCTAGTATTAAACAGTGATGACCCTAATGTTTCAAGACTTGGAAGAGCAAACCTAAATAATGGGAATGTATATTATTTTAGTGTTGAACCATATAAATATGCAACAAAAGAGATGAAAGAAGCTGGAGAAGGAAAATTTTGTCCATTCTGCAATACTCGTCTAGAGTATGAATATTATCAGTATTCTCACATAGGAAAATTTGAATGTCCTAATTGTCATTATGGTGATAATGAAATTTATAAACTTGCAAAAAATGTTGACTTGAAGAATAGAAGTTTTGAGGTTGATGGAGTTATATATAAAACTAAGTTTAATAGTATTTATAACATATACAATTTTGTTGCTGTAATTTCATGTGTTAGCTTATATAATATTGATACTAAAGTTATACAAAAGGCTTTATCAGAGTTTGTTTTGAATAATGGTCGTTTAGAAGAAATTGAGATAAATGGTATTCCTACTATTATTAACTTAGCAAAAAATCCTACTGGAAGTAATGTTAGCTTAAGGATTTTAAACGAAGATGATGATGAAAAAGAATTGCTTTTTGTTTTGAATGATAACTTAGCTGACGGTCATGATGTTTCTTGGATTTGGGATATTGATTTTTCAAATTTAAATAATGTGTCTAGAGTTATAACTTCTGGAACTAGAGCTTATGACATGGCAATTAGAATTAAAACATCTGGATTTGATGCAGATAAAATAGAGCCTTACCTAGATTTACATGATGCAGTTAAAAATTTATATAAAACGAATGTTAAAAAATATGTTATTGCAAATTATACTTCTTTGCAACCAACAAGAGCTGAAATTTTGAAATTGAAATGAGGTATGTTATGAAAGAATTAAAAATATTATATTTATATCCTGATATTTTAGAATTATATGGGGATTATGGAAATATTCAGGTTTTGAAATATAGATTAGAAAAACGTGGAATAAATGCTATAATAGAACAATATTCTATTGGTGATGATTCTCCAGATTTTAATAGTTTTGATTTGGTTTTTGCAGGTGGTGGAGCTGACCAAGAGCAAGGAATTTTGGCTGATGATTTGATTAAATATAAAGATAATATCAAAGAAGCTATTAATAATGGTGTATTCTTTTTATTAATTTGTGGTGCCTATCAGTTGTTTGGGAAATATTATAAATCTGCTGATGGTGATATTGTTCCGGGTTTAGAAGTTTTTGATTATTATACAGAGGCTATAAATGATAGAAAGAAAAGATGTATTGGAAATATTGTAATAGAGGCTAATCTTAATGGAAAAAGTACAAAAGTTATTGGCTTTGAAAATCATGGCGGTCAGACTTTTGATATTTCTAGTCCTTTTGGTAAGGTTTTATTCGGTAACGGTAATAAGTTTGGAGATACTGAAGAAGGTTATTTTCAAAATAATGTTATTGCTACTTATTTGCATGGTCCTCTTCTTTCTAAAAATCCTGAACTTGCTGATTATATTATTAAGTATTGTTTAGATAGAAAGTATAACGAAGATGTTACTTTGCAATCTCTTGATGATAGTTTTGAAGAGCTTTGTAGAAATCAATTGTTGGATAGATTTTTGAATAATAACTAAATTGTTTTACATATTAATATTAAAAAGAAATCTGGATATTATATATATTCTCAGATTTCTTTTTATTTCCATCACAAATGCATTACTCTTTGTTTTATTTCTTTTGTCTTTCCTACATTCCAGAAGTTTTCTCCTAAATATCCACAAGTCCTTCTCACTACTGTCATTTTACTATGGTCTTTATTTCCACAATTTGGGCATTCCCATTCATTATCTTTATTGATTATAATTTCTCCATCAAAACCACATTCATGGCAATAATCTGATTTTGTATTAAATTCTGCATATTGGATGTTGTCATATATGAATTTAACAACTGTTTCTAATGCTTCTAAGTTTTTGTTCATATTTGGTATTTCTATATATGATATTGAACCACCAGATGATATTTTTTGGAATTCACTTTCAAATGCTAATTTTGCAAATGCATCAATTTTTTCTCTTACATCTACATGGTATGAATTTGTATAATATCCTTTATCTGTAACATCTTTAATTGTTCCAAATTTTTCTTTGTCTATTCTTGCAAATTTGTAACATAAACTTTCTGCTGGTGTACCATATAAAGCAAATCCAATATTGGTTTCTTTTTTCCATCTATCTGTTGTTTCTCTTAAATGTTTCATAACTCTTAATGCAAATTCATGTCCTTTTTCTGTTGTATGTGATTCTCCTGTCATTAATTTTGTTACTTCATATAGTCCTATGTATCCTAAAGATATTGTTGAATATCCACCATATAATAATTTGTCTATTTTTTCACCTTTTTCAAGTCTTGCTATTGCTCCATATTGCCAGTGAATTGGACTTATATCTGAGTGCGTTCCAAGTAATGCATAATGTCTACACATTAATGCTTCTTTGCAAAGTTCAAGTCTTTCATCAAATATCTTCCAGAATTTTTCTTCATCACCTTTTGCTACAATTCCTATTTGTGGTAAATTGATACTTACTACACCTTGATTAAATCTTCCTTCAAATTTGTAGTTTCCGTTTTCATCTTTCCAAGGAGATAAGAAACTTCTACATCCCATTGGGCTGAATACGTTTCCTTCATAATTTTCACGCATTTTTTTAGCTGATATGTAATCTGGATACATTCTTTTTGCTGAACATTTAACTGCAAGTCTTGTTAAATAATCATATTCTCCACCTTGTAAATTATTAAATTCGTCTAAAACATAAACTAATTTTGGAAATGCTGGTGTTACATACACTCCTGCTTCATTTTTTATTCCTTCATATCTTTGTCTTAATACTTCTTCAATAATCATTGCATTTTCTTTGATATATGGATCATCTTTTTCTAAGTGTAAGAATAGCGTTACAAATGGTGCTTGTCCATTAGTTGTCATTAATGTGTTTATTTGATATTGAATAGTTTGTACTCCTGATTTTAGTTCTGCTTTTAATCTGTCTTGAACCATATCTTCTATTATTTTGTCTTTTATCTTTCCTTTATATTTGCTCTCAAGTTCTTTTTTATACTTGTTATAACTTTTTCTTAAATATTTTCCTAAATGGATTAAATCTACTGATTGTCCTCCATATTGATTACTTGCAACTGTTGCTATTATTTGTGTTGTAACAATACATGCAACTTGAAAACTTTTTGGGCTTTCTATCATTTTTCCATTCATTACTGTTCCATTATCAAGCATATCTGCTATATTAATTAAACAACAATTAAATATTGGTTGTACAAAGTAATCTGCATCATGGAAATGTAAAATTCCGTCTGCATCCGCTTTTACTATTTTTTCTGGTAATAATAGTCTTTTCGTTAGGTCTCTTGATACTTCGCCTGCTATGTAGTCTCTTTGTGTTGATGCAAGTAATGTATTTTTGTTGGAATTTTCTTCTGCTAATTCTTTATTATCATTTCTTATCAATCCTAATATTGATTCATCTGTGGTGTTAGCTTTTCTGACTAATGCTCTTGTATATCTATACACAATATATCTTTTAGCTAGTTCATATTTATCTAATTCCATTAATTTTTCTTCAATAATGTCTTGAATATCTTCAACTAGCATTCTTTTTTTGCCTAAGTCTTCTATATATAAAATAATTCCTTTTATATCTTCTTTAGTTGCTCTTTCTTTTGGTTTTACCTCTTGATTCGCTTTTTCAATTGCTACTCTGATTTTTGCTCTGTCATAGTCTACAGCTCTTCCATCTCTTTTGATAATTTTCATTTTACATTTCCTCCTTGTATTTTTTGCATGCCTAAATTATATATTAAGTTATTCTTTTTTCTGTTGCAAAAGCAACAAATTATTTTCTATCTTTTATTAAGTTGCTTTTTTCAATATTTCGTCATAATATTACATTTATATTACAAAAATATTACGTTATTTTTGTTGCAATTGCAACTAATGTTTTGTATAATATGTAACGAGGTATGAAAAATGAATATTAGTTTTGATATTAAACAATTTGTTGAAACCTTTGAAAATAGCTGTCATAAGGTTAAAAAGAAATCTTTTTCAAAAAACGAAGTTATAACAAATTACATAGAAAAGCGTAATCAATTATGTATTCTTCTTGATGGAAGTGCTGATTTAGTTAGATACGATTTAAATGGTAACCGTACTATCATAGATCATTTTTCAAAATATGATGTCTTTGGTGAAGTTTTTTATATAGTTTCAACTAATAATGAATTATTTGTTGAGGCTAAAGGAAAGTGTGAAGTATTGTTCTATATTTATGATGATATTAAGAAAAAATGTAAAGCAAATTGTAAATTTCATGAAACGCTTACTGAGTTGCTTCCAGAACTTATTTTAAATAAGGTTACTAATTTAAATATGCGTATTGAACTTTTGACAAAAAGATCTATTAGAGATAAGCTAGTTGGATACTTTAATTTAATCTCTTCCATGTATTTGACTAAAAGTTTTTCTCTTCCTTTTTCCTTGACTGATTTGGCTGATTATTTAAGTGTTGATAGAAGTGCAATGATGCGTGAATTAAAACTTTTAAAAGATGATGGATTTATTGAAAAAACAGGAAATAAGATTACACTTTTGTATAAATAAGTGTAATCTTATTTGATGTCCTTTATATAATATTTTTTACCCATATCTTCTTTGTTCCTCTTGTAATATTAATCTATCAAATTTTTCATTCATTTCTCGTCTCATTGCTGTTTGCTCATTTAAGATTCTAGCTATATTTATGTTGATAGTATTATCTAATCTCTTGTCAATTCTTTGTTTTGTTTCTTCTAAATTTCCTACTCTTGTATCTAAAACTTTTACATCTCTTGTTAAAATGTTTGCTTTTTTGTTTAAGTTTTTAAATTGTTTTTTTAATCCACCTACTTCTGTGTTTAATGTATTTACTTGTGTCTTTAGTCCACTTACTTCTGTATTTAACGTATTTACTTGTGTCTTTAGTCCACTTACTTCTGT
>CALXCF010000032.1 GCA_944386755.1 uncultured Clostridia bacterium
AATCTTACAATAACTATTAAAATACAATTAAATTCTATTTACTTTTATTTGACTAGAATTTACTTTTTCAATTAACTTTCATTAAAATTGCCAAAGAAAAAAGCAATTTTTATTGACTTTTTCCAGTTTTTGAGATATGATATTATAGATTAAATTTAGATAGAAATGAGGAATTAAAAGTATGTTATGTTCAGAATGTAATAAAAACCCAGCAATACTTTTTTATAAAAAAATAGAAAATGGCAAAGAATCAATGGAAGGATATTGCTATGACTGTGCAAAGAAAAAAGGTATTAATCCTAATGAAGTACTAGCAAAACAAAATGCCATATTATCAAATGATAAAATTAATTTAAGTGATATGACAGAACAATTTGAAAGTATTTTTAAGGATTTAGCTGAAAATATTAATTTAGAAGATATTGAAAATATTGAAGGTGCTATCACATTCAATACTCAAGATCCAAATAACAATCAAGATGATGGATCACCTAAAATTTCAGGTGCAGCAATTCCATTAGGCTCAATTTTCTCTAATTTTATGGGACAAAATAATAGAAAAGATGAGCAAGAAGAACCAAGTAGTGGAAGAAAAAAGGTTAAAGTAGAAAAAAAGAAAAATACAAAACAAAATAAGAAAAAGAAATTTTTAGATACTTTTGGTACTAACCTAACTAACAAAGCTAAAAATAATGAGTTGGATATAGTTGTAGGTCGTGACAAAGAAATTCAAAGAATTGTTCAAATTTTAAATAGACGTTCAAAAAATAATCCTTGCTTAATTGGTGAACCAGGTGTTGGTAAAACTGCTATTGCACAAGGTTTAGCAATTAAAATAGCAAATCAAAACGTTCCAGCAAAACTTTTAAATAAGGAAGTCTATCTTTTAGACATGACTGCTGTAATTGCAGGAACTCAGTTCAGAGGTCAATTTGAATCTCGTATGAAAGGAATTATTGATGAATGTAAAGAATATGGAAATATCATCTTAGTTATTGATGAAATCCATAATATCATTGGTGCAGGTGATGGAGAACATTCTATGAATGCTGCAAATATTTTAAAACCTGCTTTATCTAATGGAGAAATCCAATTAATTGGTACTACAACTTTAAAAGAATATAGAAAATATATTGAAAAAGATTCTGCTTTAGAAAGAAGATTCCAACAAGTTTTAGTTGAAGAACCAACAATTGATGATTCTATTGGAATTCTTGAAGGAATCAAAAAATATTATGAAGAATATCACAAGGTAAAAATATCTTCTGACGTTATTCGTCAAGCTGTTATAATGTCTGAAAAATATATTCATGATAGATTTTTACCAGACAAAGCAATCGACATATTAGACGAAGCATGTTCAAGAATTAACTTAGAAAACAAAGAACTATACAAATTAGAGATGCTAAAACAAGAATTATCTCAAGTACAAGCAGAAAAAGAAGAAGTTGTTGCAGCAGACTCAACAGAAGATTATCAAAGAGCTGCTGACTTAAAAACACGTGAATGTCAATTAATTGAACAAATCGATAAATTAAATAGCAAAATGAAATTAAAACAACTAACTGTTCAAGATATTGCAAACGTTATTGAAAGCTGGACAAAAATTCCAGTTAAGAAAATAACAGAAGCTGAAACACAAAAATTATTAAACTTAGAAACTAACCTACATAAAAGAATTATTGGTCAAGATGAAGCTGTTAGTAGTGTTGCAAGAGCAATTAGAAGAAATCGTGCAGGACTTCAAACAACAAAAAGACCACCATCATTCATTTTCGTTGGTCCAACTGGTGTTGGTAAAACAGAACTTGCCAAAAGTTTAGCTTATGAAATGTTTGGAAGTGAAGATTCTATTATCAGAATAGATATGTCTGAATATATGGAAAGTCATTCTACCTCTAAATTAATAGGTGCTCCTCCAGGATATGTTGGTTATGATGATGCTGGTCAATTAACTGATAAAGTAAAAAGAAAACCTTATTCAATCATTCTTTTAGATGAAATTGAAAAAGCACATCCTGATGTATTTAATATTTTATTACAAGTATTAGATGATGGAAAATTAACTGATAGTCAAGGAAATTCTGTTAGTTTTTCAAATACAATTATTATAATGACATCAAATGCTGGTTCTAACCTAAATAACAATTCAATCGGATTTGGTGGTCAAACAGCAAATAAAAATAAAGTATTAGATAGCTTGAAAGATGTCTTTAGACCTGAGTTTTTAAATAGAGTAGATGAAATTGTGGCATTTGATCCATTAACTAAAGAACAATTATTACAAATTGTTGATTTAATGTTACAAAACACTGTTAATGCTTTAAAAGAAAAAGATATTAAAATCGAAATTTCTGATAAAGCTAAAAACTATTTATTAGAAAAGGGAACTGATATTAAATTTGGTGCAAGACCTTTAAGACGTGCTATTCAAAGATATTTGGAAGATGAATTATCTGAAATGATTTTAAAAGGTGAATTATTGGATGGTCAAACAATAAATGTTGATTTTGCAAATGATAAGCTAAAATTCGAAGTAAAATAAGGAGTAGAAAATGTTTAAGAATGTACCAAATATATTAACTATTATTAGATTTTTATTAATACCTTTTATTGTATTTTATATTTTTTCAGGCAATTATATTTTAGCTTTTGTATTTTTTACAATATCAGGTTTAACAGATATTGCTGATGGATTTATCGCAAGAAAATATAATCTTATTTCTAATTTTGGAAAATTGATGGATCCATTAGCTGATAAATTGACACAAATTACAACTCTTGCTTCACTTGCAATAACTGATATTATTCCTATTTGGATTTTAGTTATTGTTTTATTAAAAGAGTTTATTATGATTTGTGGGGCTTCTTTCCTTTATGGAAAAGATGTTGTTGTTTATAGTAAATGGTATGGAAAATTGGCAACTGTATTGTTCTATATTGCTATTGTTTCTTCTTTGATTGCTAAGCAATTTAATTTAGGAGGATTTTGGCAAGATTTAGATTTCGCTTTATATACTTTTGCTTTAATCTCTACTCTTCTTTCTCTAATAATGTATATTAGAGATGTTTATCAAAAAGGTTTTATTGATAAACAGGATTTACAAAAGGAAGTTACTGTTGATAAGAAAGAAAAGAAAAATAAATAAGATAATTTACCAAAAGGAAGAAGATTCTCTAAACCAGAGAATCTTCTTTCTTTACTCATAATCCTCAATCAATTGATTCAACTCTTGTTTACCGATTTACTTCAATTCCCTTTTCCATTTGAATTTTATCTGTTTCTGGTAAATAATCAGTTGTAATACTTGTCTCTTCTAATAACCTTTCAGTTCCGTCACTCAATCTTTCATAAATAACAACTTTGCCATCTAGGTCTTTAACTAGATAATGTTCTCCACATTCTCCTTCTTTTTCAACATATACAACGACTTCATTACTTTTAAAAGTTTCTACCATATACTCTGGATACATCTCTCTCAATTCAGTTTCAGTTTTATTTACTAATTCCTCTGGTATATTATTATATTGACTTGTTATATGTCCACATTCTTTATAATATGTTCTGACAGTAAAAGAACAATTTGGAGATATTTTTACTTCCTCTGCATTTGTTTCTACTAGCTCATTTTGTTGCATTTCTTCATATTCGTCCGTACATTCATCTAAGATATTTTCTTCAGCAACTTGTGTTTCAACATTTGACTGTTCTTGATTATCATTTGGTCCTGATATTACAACTGCAGTTATCATTGCTCCTAAAATTACAATTACACATATTAAAACTGTTATTATTTTATTCATAACAACCCCTCCATAAATACTTTTTATTAGTATTTACAGATTTGTTAGAATTATACAATTAACATGTTTTTAGATAATTTGCAACTGCTTGTTTTATAAATTCATTAATTGATATATTTTTTTCTTCTGATTTTAGTTTTACTTCATTATGAAGTTCTACTCCTAATCTGACATTTAGTGAACCTTTACATTGTTTTTCAGGTTTCATATTATACTCCTTACAAGTTTCTAAATAATGATCTATTGCATCTTTAAAATCTTTTTTCAATTCTTTTACTGTTTGACCTTCAAATAAAATTACATCTTTTTCTAAGCCTTCAATTTGTCCACAAAAACATTCATCTTCATCACTATATTCAATTTTTGCATAATATCCTTTATACTTCATTATATTTTTATTCATCTAAATCACTCCTAACTCATTTAATATCTTTATTAAACCTATGATAACATATGGTTTCAATATATTTCCTGGATGTGGCTTATGTAATTCAAATTTCAACCCACTTTTACTTTCTATTAATACCACTCTCGAACCTGATGTCTTACCTTTATTACTCTCAATAAACCCCACTGATTCCAGCAAAGTTTTTGCTTCATTATATGTAAAATCTTTTGGTTTAGTTTTTAATCTATTTATTAGTTTTTCTTTTTTACTCATTTATTATACCTCCTTTTTTCATAATTTGCAACTATTTTTAGTCGCACTTTAGTGCAATGGGGACGTGTTACTTTGCACCAAATCCTGAAAAAGTGACAGACAAACCTGTCCCCTTTGCATCAGTTAGTGCATTTTGAGACCGTCCCCATTGCACCCAACCTCCAAAATAATTTCTCCATTTTCATCTGTCCTATAGACTTTCGTGCCATTTATCCTTTCAAGAACTTCTGCTGTTGGATGACCAAACATATTATTTTTTCCAACTCCAATCAAACAAATTTTAGGATTAACCTTTTCAAAAAAACTTTGTGTTGTTGAAGTTTTAGAACCATGATGTGCTACTTTTAAAACATCTGATTTTAAAATAGATTCTCCTTTTTCTTTATAAAAATCCAAAATCTTTTCTTCTGCTATAGCTTCAATATCTCCAGTAAATAGCATTGAAAATTTACCATATCGCAATTTCATAACCATCGCATTATTATTCAAAACATTTTCTTGTATTTGCTCTTCAATTGGCCATAAAATGTCAAAATACAAATTTTTTTCAATCTTTAAACAATCTCCCTGCTTTAGAACTTTTACTTGAATCTTCTTATCTTTTACAATCTTCAAAAATTTTTGATAATTTTCCGAATCTTGTTCTTGTTTTGATATATATACTTGTCCAACTCTTAATTCTTCTAAAATTGTTAAAATTCCACCAACATGGTCTTGGTCAAAATGAGATATAAATACATAATCTAACTTTGTATAACCCCTGTCTAAAATATATGGTAATAATGTACTCTTCCCCACATCATATTCTTCAGACATACTTCCACCTCCATCTATTAAAATCGTTTTATTTTGAGGTGTAGTTATAAATGTACAATCACCTTGTCCAACATCAACAAAATGAATTTTCAATTTTTGAGGAATAGTATTTAGAATAAAAACTAGTAAAACAAAAACTATCAAAACTTTTAAAACTTTATTTTTATTTTGCCTAAATTTGAATTTTAAAAGTGCTACTAAATTTCTGATTCTTATACTTGTAAAATCAGGTTCTTTCAAATTAAATGCTATGTAAATTCTATTAATTACAATTACACATATATAATAAATTATTATCTGCCAAACTTTTGGGGTTGGAATATATATTTTTGAAAACGGCAAATGACTAATCTCAGATATACTAATCAAAATTTGGATTCCTACTGACATAAAAATTGATAAGATTTTCGCAATTTCTATTGATATAAATGATATAAGAATACAAACAAATCCTACAATAATAATTGGACCAATAATAACACTTACTAAAATATTTGAAATAAAAAAGTATATTCCCAGTATATTAAAATTAAATAACAATATTGGTAAAATCACTATTTGTGCTGAAAGTGTAACTGATAGTATTTCCTTTATTTTATCCATAAATAATATAAATTTTCGATTTATTCTATATTTAATTTTTTTATTTCGTATTTTTAGTTTTCTTAAAAAATTATAGACATTTTTATTAAAACAAACAATTCCAATTGTTCCTAAATATGATAACTGTAAGCCCACATTCAATATCAGAAACGGATTATATACTAATAAGATAAGAAGTGATAAACTAATTGAAGTCCAAATGTCATTTTTTCGATGAATCAATTTAGAAATTAGCATGATTATCCCCATGATACTTGACCTTACAACTGATGGCATAAAACCTGTTATAAACATATACATTACTAAAATTATTATTGTTATAATCCTTGTTTTTCTTTTTCCAATCCCTCTTTTTAGTAATAATTCTATACCAATAACTATATAAGTTATATGCATTCCTGATATTGCTAAAACATGAGATATATTTGCTATTTTAAAATTATCATTTACTTCTTCTTCAACTTTACTTGTATCTCCCAATATTAAACCTGTAAATATAGCACTATATTTTTCCGGAATTAATCTATTTATATTTTCTTTTATTTTTAAATTAATATTATTTGCAAAAGTAAAAATTGGATTATTACTATTCTTAGCTAAAACCTCTATGCTATCAGCTTTAATTGTTCCGTGAATTCCAATTGATTTTAGATATTCTTTATAATCAAAACCTCCATAATTTCTAGCCTCTGACGGTTCTACAAACTCCCCTTTTATCAAAACTTTATCGCCATATTCTAACTCAATATTTTTGTTTCTATTTACACTTAAAATTAATTTAGTATTCTTATATTTCTCCTCTTTATACTTTTCATTTTCTTTAGAAGCAACATTCCTATACTCAATAATTTCTATTTCATACGTGTCTTTATATTCTTTTTCTTCTTTATTACTATCTACTATGGCAATAAGTGTTAATTCTTCTCCGTCTTTATAAACACTTTCATATTTTTTATTTTGAAAATTGACTGTAAAATTTGAAATTATTGAAATGATAACAATTAAATAAATTGATTTTCGATTAAAAAATATCTTGATATATCTAAAATATCTTCTAGGTGATAAAATATTCCATTTACTTTTTGACCAAAAAGTTTTTAATATAAAATATATTGCAGCTATAAAAATATATAAAAAGGCTACACTAAAATTAAAGTATAGCCCCCATAATATACCTATAATATATCCTATAACTGCAATTAAAATCGGTCGTTCTTTCAAAATTTTCCTCCTCTTTTAATTGCTTTAAAATTTGAATTTTTTACAGTCTAAAAAATTCTTCTTGCCCCTACATAATTATTGTTGTAATATCCTGAATTAATTGTATCTGTTGTAACACCTGTTGTCTTATTTTCTGCATGTACTATCATTCCTCCACCAATGTAAATTCCAACATGATTAATTCCAGACTTACCAAACATTACTAAATCTCCAGGTTGTAAATTTGCTCTTGATACTGCTGTACCATTGCTATATTGTCCAGCCGCTGTTCTATTTAAACTTACTCCAAATTGTTTATATATATATGAAGTAAAACCTGAACAGTCAAATCCTGTACTTGGTGAAGATCCACCATAAACATATTTATAACCTATATATGATTTAGCTTTTGCAACTACTGCTGCTCCTGATCCAGAAGCTGATGATGTTGTTGTACTTGCTGTTGTATCTTGTGTTTGTGTACTTGACTGTGTACTTGTAGTTGACTTTCTAGTTGTTGATGACCTTGAAGTTGTTTGTCTTGTTGAAGATAATAGGTTTGTCGCAATATAACCATCTTTTCCATTTACAGTTACCTTGCTCCATCCACCTTCTTCTGACTGTACTACAACTTCTGTATTCATCGTTGCATTTGTTACAATTTCAGATGATGTATTTGGTTCTTTTCTAACATTAACTGTTGATGCATTAACATACATCGTTTTTTGACTACTTTGTGCTTGTTCTTGAACTGCCTGTTGTTTAGCTGCTTCTTGTGCAGCTTGTTGTTCTTGTGCTATTTTTTCTTGTTCAGCCTTTGTTAGAATTTTTTCTTTTCTTATCCAACCTTTTGTATTTTGAGTTTCTACACAAACCCAACCATTTATGATTTCAGTTACATTAACTTCTTCATCTTTCTTTACTTCAATTGTTTCTGTTGCATTAATTACAGGAACAATTTTCAATTTTGTATCTTCTTCAATGATATTCTTCCCTAATTCTATTTTATCTTCTGTTTGTTCACTTTCTTGTGAATTCTGCTCTGCATTCTCCACATTTTGTTCTTCTTCTGTTGATGTTATATTATTTTCATCTCCGAGTATTAGTCTCTTGATTGTTTACTTGTTCTGTAACAGCTATTAAATCTTTTCTTATATATCCTGTTATTTTTCTTGCTATTACTTTGTACCAATCTCCATCTTGCTCTACTATTTCAACTTCTTCATTTAATGTAAGTTGTTCTAATATTGTGCTATTTTCATCTGGTGTTTCTCTAAGATTAGCTAAATCTACTGTTACTTTTGCTGTATTTGCTGCTAAACTCATATTTATAAAAAACAAACTAGCTAATACCATTGCTGCCACAATTAGTATGTTTTTTATGTCTTTTTTTACTTTCATTTTTTAGAACATTCCTTTCTATAGGCACTAACTGGTTGGAAAAGAATTAAATTTTGGCTAGGAAAACAAATTTGAAATTTATAAGGCGTACTTTTTGTACGTTGATTAAATTTCAAATGAAGTTCGCCACTGCGCAACGCCAAAATTGTAATTATTTTTCAACCGTTCTCCTTATTAAATAATATATACATCCATTATTGTAACATGCCTAGTATATAACACAATTTGAAAATTTGTCAAGTTTTTTGAAAAATTTGTTGGAATGCCTTGACATTTAAGGCATCTTATAATATAATATTCTAGCAATTATTAAATGATTAATTTTAGATTAAAACTTCTCCCCGGTGGTTTTAATTTTGAAACTCAATTCATTAAATAATTTGTATATAATATTTAAGAAATTTAATTTTAATAAGAAATAGGAGGATACGTATTACCATGAATAATACTACATATAGTGCAAAAAAAGGTGAAGTTGAAAGCAAATGGTATATAATTGATGCAGCTAATAAACCATTAGGTAGAGTTGCAACAGAAGCTGCAAAATTATTAAGAGGAAAACACAAACCAACATATACACCTAATATTGATACAGGTGATCATGTTATAATTTTAAATTGTAAAGATGTTATTTTAACAGGAAACAAATTAAATCAAAAAATTTATAGACATCATTCAGGATACATTGGAGGAATGAAAGAAGTTCCAGCCAAAGTAATGCTTGAAAAAAATCCAGAAAAAGCAATGACTTTAGCTATCAAAGGAATGTTACCTCATAATTCTTTAGGTAGACAAATGGCTAAAAAGTTAAGAGTTTATGCTGGAGCAGAACATGAAAATCAAGCTCAAAAACCAGAAGTATGGGAGGTAAAATAGAATGGCAAAAAAAGATAATATTGTTTTTTATGGTACAGGTAGAAGAAAAAGCTCTATCGCTAGAGTTAGATTAGTTGAAGGTTCTGGAAAAATTACAATAAACAAAAAAGATATTGATGAATTCTTTGGACCAGAAACTCTAAAAGTTATAGTTAGACAACCTTTAACAGTTACTAATACAACAGCTAAATATGATGTAATTGCAAGTGTTAAAGGTGGAGGATTTACAGGTCAAGCTGGAGCAATCCGTCATGGTATTGCTAGAGCTTTAAATGAAGCAAATAGCGAATATAGACCAGCTCTTAAATCAAATGGATTCTTAACAAGAGATCCTCGTATGAAAGAAAGAAAGAAATATGGTCTTAAAAAAGCTAGAAAAGCTCCTCAATTCAGCAAGAGATAGAAAAAATTGGAACAAACAGTTCCAATTTTTTGTTATACATTTAAATTTTCTCAAACCTTTTATTCACTACATTCCAATTAAGAATATTCCAAAAAGCAGCAATATAATCTGGTCTTTTAGTTTGATACTGTAAATAATAAGAATGTTCCCACATATCCAATACTAAAAGTGGCTTACACCCCCACAAAGTCAAATCTTGATGCTTTTCACATTGTAAAATCTCTAACTTATTCCACTTTGGAATCCATGCTAAAATACACCAACCGAGATGCCTCAACCGCTTTACTTGCCTCTGTAAATTGATTTTTAAAAGCATCATAACTGCCAAAATCTTTTATTATTTGTTCCATTAATTTTGTATCTGGCTCTGTCGGAACAGCTGGCCCCATATTTTCAAAAAATAACTCATGTAATATGACACCAGAACCAAAAAAACTTAAATTTTTCTCTAAACATTTTATATTTGAAAAATCATTTTGTTCTCTTGCCTTTTTTAATTCTTCTTGTGTCTTATTTGTGTTATCTACATACCCTTTGTATAGAATTTTATAATGTAACTCCAAAGTTTGGCTTGAATAATATGGCTCTAGAGCATTTAAAGGATATGGCAATTCTATAATTTTTAACATTTTCTCATCTCTCCTACTCAACTAACTCAATTGCATCACTCTGATTTAATCCTTCCAAATTATAATACGTACTAGGAATATTTCCAACAATAACATTCTCAATCAAAAGCACCTGATTAGTAATTTGCCTTTCAATATTATCAAAAGGAGTCAAAATTGAAACATTACATTTAACCTCTAAATACACTCTATGCAAAGTTTGATTAATCCCTTGTGCTGTAAATTCACTTCTTAAATCAGTCTCAACATTTCCTATTGTAGAAATCCTAATTTTAATACCCGGTCCTCTTCCTGCCAATAATTTAAAACCTGTAAAACTCCCAAGTGCTATCTCTATATCATCTCTTCCCTTATTATCTAATTCAATTTGTATTTTATTTGCTACATCTGAAATTATTTCATTAATTGGTACTACATTTGATTTTATCATAGTTATATTTCCATTAGAATCTTTTTCAATCGTAAATAATTCATCATAACTATGTTCTCTCATAACATTTGTTGCCTGTTCATTTGATACTATTGTTGCGATTGATTTTGCTTCATTTTCACATAGAGTATCAAATATCGGCAACACTGAATCTAAAATAATTTTTACAGTTAAAAAAGCTATTATGAAAATTGTTAAAATCCTTATTACTTTTTTTGTCTTTTTCTTTTTGAAACTACTTCTTGCTCTAAAAAAGATTTTAGGAACTCTTATTCTTGGTCTAGAATAAATTTTATACATAACTACTTACTGAACCTGTTTTAACATATTTAGGAATAAATAATTTCTGCCCAGGCTGTATTAAATTTTCATCTTCTATTCCATTTGCTCTTACAATATCATCAACTGTACTTCCAAACTCTTTTGCTATATTCCACAATGTATCATCTTTTTTCACTATATACATTAAAATACTATAATCTTCTTCTTCTCTTTCACCATTAGTTTGTATTTCATTCATTACATTCATATTTGCAGTTTTATAAGTTTGTAAATCCATTTTTGCATCAATATTGCTTGTAACAAGATTTCCTTCTTGAATTATAAAGTCCTGATTTATTACTTCTATATCAGTTTTAGTATTTACATTTTCTCCATCCTCTACGCCTTCTATTGTGTAATCAAAAGGAATTTTTACTATTCTTGTATCTGCTTGCATTTCATTTCCTGATATTAAAAATCTTAATTCCATTGCACCTTCATACATTATTTTATTACTAAATTTACTCTCATTCTCAATTATTGGTACTACTTCTACATCTAATATGTTTCCATTATTCAATCCTTCAACTTCAACTTTTTCTCTAATTTGAATCATTCCAGAAGTATTTCTTTTTGCTACCATAGTTGTTATTTGTTTTTTGTTATATTCTAAATTTTCAGATGGACTATATAAATCTTGTATAAATGTAATTTGTCTTTCTTCATAGACAGATGCTGATATTTCTACTTCTATTTCTACATACATACTATGTTCTTCAATTGCATTCAATTTTAAAAGCATATTTTTAATTTCATAATTCATATCACAAATATTATTTTCATTTACATTTTGAATGTCTATAAATCCAACGATTGGAATTTTTGTACTTACTGAATTAATACGATTATCTTCTGTTAGATACAAAATTTTGACCTGTGCTTCTGCCTTTGTTAGTATTTTATTATAGCTAACTTTAACATCTTTATCACAGATATTTATATCTACTTTTAAAATTTCAGCTATATTATCTACATTATTTACTGAAATTGTATCTTTTGCATAAATTTTTGTTGAACCATTACCTACCAAAGAATTTACGTTTGCATCATCTCTTAACATTTGCATATCGCCTGAATTTTGAATATCACTAACTATTGAAATATCTTCTTTTGAATAAATATTGTAACTTACTTCTAAAGTTGCTTTTATTCCTATTTTTCTTCCGTTTATAACTTTGCTTTCTATAGATTTCACTTTTGTTTCCAATTGACATTCCATTTCTTCATTTATACCTGGCACTTGTATTGATTCTGAAAAATCTAGGCTCGTAGAAAGTCCTCTTATTTTATCTTGCTCATTGTCTGCCATATACATTATATATGTATTTATATTTCCGTCAATTCTTATCTTTCCATCTAGTATTTCTTTTTTATATACACATACAACCCCACTTGTACAAATTGTATTCAAAACATCAGGTTTAGAATCTGGTACAATCATATCTCCTTCTACCATTACTATTTCCTTTTTTGAAGTAATTAATTTGTTTATACATAAATTTTCATTTACTGTTTCAACAACCATCTTTTTATTCACATTCCTTTCCGAAGGCACAAATTTGGTTGGAAAAAAGTTTAATTACTCTTTCAACCTTTACCTTCTTAGCTTTCTTTATAACAAATATATGGCAAAAAAATGTTGTTTATGACTAAATAAACAAAAAATAAGATAGAAATCTTTCAATTTTTTCCATCTCATTTCATTTAAACTTATTAATTACTAACAAATTATGCCTGAACTGGTGTTGCTCCAGAAGCATCTACAACACGATTCTTCTTTTTATTATTAAATGTTGGTGGTATTAATGGGCTATATGAATTTCCATCAAATACATCCACCTCTACTGTTCTAGTCAATACATCTGTATAACTATAAGTAACATTTCTATTATTTTCTTCATATCTTACAACAAAAATATTAGGATATGCTTTTTCTAATGTAGCTTCTTTTTCAAAGGCTTTACTTCTTCCTAAAGAACCTTTTACTATTATCTTTTGCCCCACTTTCTCTAAGATGTCTGTTTTTAGATTTGCTATATCTGAACGACAAATCATTGTATCACCTTCTCTCATAAGATGTCTTAATTTTAGCACTATTAACAGATATTGTCAAAAAATGTAGAATTTAACTAAATCGAGATAAAGCTCCATTTTTCAAGTGTTTCAAAGGTCAGAGTTTCATTTTTTACACTTATTTTACAATTATGTTACAATCATGTTAAGTTCGTTAATTTTTATTTTATAGGAAAGTGAATTTTATAATAATTTTTATTCAAATCTTTATCATCTTACCATTTGCGCCTACTCCACTAACACCATTTTTGCCATCTCTTAATTCACCTGCAATATCATCTATCGTTACATATTTATATCTTTCTGTAAATGCTACCGTTTCTGCAACTATTAAAGGGTCTAAAAAATCGATTAATATTCTTGCTGGTGATGATGCAAAATTAGCACCTGCTGACATGATTGCTTCATAATAGCTTTGGCATGCTCCGTGCAAATATTACAAGATTTTTCCCTTCTTCTTTATCATATCTTCTTGCTTCTTTTACAGTTTCAACAAAATATCTTGAGTTTCTATAATTATATAAATCATAAAATCCTGTTCCTTTTTTTATCATTCCATCATGCCCTGTAACTACTAATATATCTGGCTTATATACTTTAAGCAAAGAATATATTACTCGTGGTTGTCTATATTCTGGTATGTTTTTAACTATAACATTTAGCCCTAATTTTTGATAATATCTAAATGACTTCTCACTATATTTTTTATCACCATCTAAATGCAATATTTTTCCTGTTAATATTTTCTGAAATGTCCTATCTACTGGTGTTACTATATCTTTTAATTTTTTTCTTTTGTTATATTTTTTTATTTGTGATATCTTTCTATTATTATACTCTGTTACCGCTTCTAGCCTTTTATTAAGTCTATCTTCAAAGTATGTCATTTCTTGTTTTATATATTTTTTATCTATCTTTTCTAAATCTTCTATATAGCTATCTGCTTCAATTCTTTCTATTAATCCTCTTAGAATTGCAATTTTTCCTCTAGGCGTATCTATTATGTTTTTTACTGAAAATAATATGTCTTTGCCATATGATTTTCTTCCTACTATATCTCCTTTTTTTATTTTCTCCATTATTATCCCATTCCTTTTTGATATTTTTTGAGCTATTATATTCTATGTCAATTTTTGTCAGTCTGTGAAAGGAATTTTAAATAAATTATCTTTATGCAAAAAAATAAACCTTAATATCAAAGGTTTATTCTTCTATTTTAAATGGCTATATTTTAACTTTGTTGCCATCCCTCCTCTTATATGTCTTTCTGCTTTGTTTTCATCTAATATTACTCGCACTTCTCTTGCTAGGCTTGGATTTATTTTCTTTAGTCTTTCTGATACATCTTTATGTACCGATGTTACTTTTCGTAACGGTAGAACTATTTTTAGAAGTATTAATATCTTCAAAATTAGTTA
>CALXCF010000033.1 GCA_944386755.1 uncultured Clostridia bacterium
ATTTACTAAATTGTTTGTAGGAGGAAACCTTTGCTATTACTGAATTTTAATTCTTCGTCATAAGAGAATAAAATTGTAATAACAAGCGCAATAAGAGTAATTCCCTTTGCATTAATTCTAAATTTTTTACTTTTCATTTTTCTTTTTTCCATATCTTAATTTCCTCCGTATCTCATAATATTATTTCTATTATTTCCAATTAAAAACATTGTATTCAAATATATAAATATTCAAAATTCTCAATATTTATATAATAATGTAAATGATTTTTTAATTTTCATATAAAAATACCTCCCTTTTCTTTAGTATGATTTTATCTTATAACAAATTGTTTTAAATATCAACATTTTGTTACAAATTTTTTTATAATTTTCTATGAGTTAACCTACTCGTAAAATATTAAAAAAATTTTAAACTTATTTGAAAGGAAGTTCACCATATGAAAACACGTATAAGAAATTTAAGAGAAGATAATGATTTAACTCAGAAGGAATTAAGTCATTTATTAAATATTTCTCAAGTTGCATATTCTTATTATGAACTAAATAAAAGAAGTATACCATTAGAGTTACTTTCAAAATTAGCAGATTTTTATAATACCAGTGTTGATTATTTATTATATAGAACAGATGAAATAAAACCATATAAAAAGTCAAAATTGAATGATAAAGCAAAAAAAGAAGCTATAAAATTAAAATAGAGAATTATTATCATTTAAAATAACATATTCTCTATTTCATATATATTAAATCATATTCGATTAATCTAAATTTAATTCAACTAATTCAAATACTGAACCTACCTTTTTATCTATATTTTCATTTAACAATTCAGAGCTATTATCCATCCTGTAACCATCATATTTTTTAATCATATTAAAATCCACATCATCGTCCCCTACAGTAGTTATCTTGTAATCATTTTTAGGTAAGATTTCAAGTAATCTTTCAATACCATTTTCTTTAGTATTTAATTTATAATTAAGAAACAATTTACTATAATCTTTTTCATTCTTAAGAACAACCTGAAAATCATCATTTAAATCATTTTCCAAAACCTCTTTTAACTTTTCAAGTTTTGTCTTATCTCCTTTAATTTTATAACCTAATAATTTATCAATTTTCTCATCATATTCTTTATATATTCCATATCTTGTAATAGAATAATCTTTATCATTATATTTAGACAATATATTTTCAGTTTTATTTAATATATCATCATCAACATTTCCCATATATAACAAATCTCCATCATGATCAAAAATACTTCCGCCAGTATTGCAGCACAAATAATCAAATGGTATTTTATATGTATCTATTTCTCTTTTCATAGATTTCCAACTACGAGATGTAGAAATTACAAATAAATTGCCATTTTTCTGAAATTCTTTGATGCACTCAATATTTTTATATAACTGATTTTCATCAGTATAAAAAGTATTATCATAATCTGCTACAAGTATTTTCACCATAACATCTATCCTTTCACTACATTGCTAATTTTGAAAAATGCCTATCATATCTTTCAATTTCATGCTCAAAATCGTTGAAGTCTAAAACAATTTCTTCTGCATTTCTAGTTTGCTTTTCCCAAAAAGATACTGAACTTTCTATTTTATTTGCCATCCATTTATCAATTTTATTGCTGTCTATATGTCTATCTATTGCATTCGTCAAAAATTTTGTACACCAAAAGCTATGATGTGCAATACATGGAAAAGGCTCTTGCATTTTACTAATTCCTTCCCAATTCTTCTCTTTGGGTTTTATTATATAGAAATTATTTTTGGAAATGTCTACTGATTTAGATAATAAAATAGAAGAAATGTCTTTTTCTATATTTATGAAAATTTTTTCTTCTTTATGATTTTCTACTATTTTTTTAATCTCTGGATGGTTAGGAAAATCTTTCCTAACACTTAGAAAATAGTTTGTAGGAAAGATTTTTTTGTGATTTACAAATATACTATCATCTGATAAAAAATTATACTTCTTTTGTAATAATTTAATCAAAAATGATGTTTTTCCTCCTCCACTTTCTCCTATGAAGCAAAATGAATGATTATTTTTACTTATAGAAGAAGCATGTAATGGTAGATATCTTTGGTTTATTGTTAGAAAATCCAATATTATTCTATATAAATTATTTTTACTGCCATATAGCTGTATTTTGTTGTAATTTGTCGTATATTGTAAGACAAAATTATCAGTTGAGTATGGGAAATATGCAAAAAGATATTCTTTATATTTGTAATATCTATTTATATGATTTTCCAATGATAAATTTTTTCCGTAATATTTGATTTATGTTTTTGTAAAAAATATCTAATTCTTCTGGAATATAGCTTTTAGCAGTTTTCTTGCAAAAAGAAATTACTTTTTCTTTATCTTCTTCATTTTCATTTAGCCATAAATCTATTGTTATTCGCTTAACATTTTTATTATATGCTAAATTAGAATTATGAAAAGGCATTTCTAGTTTTTTGTTTTTAGTATATATATTAAAATTATAGATTCCTATTTGCCATTTATACTTATAACAAATTGACACTTCATCACCTCAAATTTTTACATACTTATTAAATGATAAAAATTTGTTTTATTATGTTTTATTTCATACTAATTCTGGAATTTGATTGCTGTCACTTTTTGTCGTGAAATGTGAGTGTAAATTTGGACAAATAGAGTCTAGTCCATAATATAACTTATTATCATTAATTTGTAAAGCAGGACAGCCCCTTCCACACTCTTGTTTTTTACTACATTCCTTGCATAAACTCATTTTTTCTTTTCTTTTCTCATTTTTTTGTTTAATTTCATTTTGACACTTAGTTTTTAATGTTAAAAAATCTTCTTCTAACAAAGAACCAACATCAAATCCTTGTTCTGATTTCATAAGCCATGGACATCCACCTAACTTACCATCATATGTAATATCAAAAAATTGTTCTGCCTTACATTCTTGCAAAACCGCTTCTTCATCATCATTATACTTATCTGCTCTAAACACTTCAATTTTAAGATTACTATTTGATTCTTTTTGCCATCTTTGAAGCTTCTCTATTTTATCTTGCAATCTAGAAACCAAATCACTTTCCTGATTTTTAAAATTTTCCGCTCCTCTGCCAAGTTCTGCAACTAAATAAAAACTCATTACACTTAAATCTTTATCAACTGCAATTTCAATCACCTTTTCCATCTCATCAATACTTTCTTCTGTAACCATAAAACTAGCTCCAGTTTTAATAGGTGATGCCTTTAACATATCCATAGCATTCATCAAAAGTTCAAAAGAACCTTTTACCCCTCTTAACGCTTCATGAGTTTTAGCAGTACCACCATCAATACTTAGATGGATATAATCAACACCTGCATTATGCAATTGTTCGATTAATTTCTTATTTAAAAGTATACCATTTGTACTAATTGATGGTTTTATATTATATTCAGAAATTTTTTGACAAATATCTACAATATCCTTCCTTAAAAGAGGCTCTCCACCGAGAAAGCCAGATAGCATTTACAGATTTATCTTTTGCAACATTTTCTATAATCTTGTACATTTGTTTTGTACTTAACTCTTTTTCAATTCCTTTTTGAGTATTTTGAAAAAACAAACAATGTTTGCAATACATATTACACTTTGGAGTTACCTCCCACAAAATACGAATTTTATCATCACTTAGATGAAACGGACAAGCATTTAAAATCTTCACTTTCAATATCCTCCTTTTCTAATAATGGATCTTCTGAGAAGTATGTATTATTTCTTTCCATACAAATTGCTAAACAACCTGTTCCATACTTCTTAATTCTCTCATATTTCAACTTATTAAAAATCTGAATCTCATCAGAATCAATAATTTCTTGGAAAGTAGTATTTTTCAAACTCTGTTTTGAAGTATACTTTTTATCCATCTTTTTAATCCATGAACAAGGTGAAACATATCCTTGAGGATCAATATAGAAAAACGTTTCTCCTGCTGGACATACAGTATCTGAATTTTCAAATTTTTCATTTCTATGCATTGATATCTTTATCTTGTTTTTATACTTTTCTTGATATTCATGAATTCTCTCTATTGTTTCATCAAAGTATTTTATATCAACACACACATCTTTATTATCTTTTAATCTACCTACTTGTACTAGCCAATTAAAAACCATTTCATCTACATTTAAATCGCATAAGTACTTAATCATATCTTCTAATGTTTTATAATTCTTCTTCCAAATAACTGTGCCAACCCTTACATATATATTGTGCTTTTTCAAAAGTTTAATGGCATTTATAGTTGGCTCAAAATAATTTCCACCTCTAAACTCATTAAAGTCATCTTCTATATTACTATCCAAACTAATATGTACTTTATTTATTTTCAATTTTGACAATTCTGATGCTATTTCGTCTGTCAAAAAAGAGCCATTTGTTGAAATATTACAAGTGATATCATATTCTCTCGCTGTACGTAATATATCTAAAATATCTTTCCTAGAAAAAGGCTCTCCACCTGAAAAGTATATCTCTTCCACTCCAAAATCCTTTAGTTGTTTTAAAATATTCTTACTCTGCTTAGTTGTTAATTCATCTTTTGTATCAACCAAATCTGCTGAAGCACAACAATGTTTGCATTTATAATTACAATACTTTGTAACTTCCCATATAACTCTTTTCTTGTCTACTTTAAACAAGCAAAATTCTTGATTTGACATTTTATTCTCCCTTCAAAATATATTTTAAATTATTTTTTATATAGGCTTTTACATTTTATATAATGCAAAAACTTTTATTCCTCTAGCTTCTTTATTGCCTTATTAATTATTTTTGTACCTAACTTTTCTATAAAATATTCATTACTTTTCAAATTATCTATTAATTCCTTTTTAGTATATGCATCAACTTCAATATTTTTAACTGGCTCTATTTTATTTTGTATTCCATATAATCCCGCATACAAGATAGCAGCAAACATTAAATAATAATTTTGACTTGCATTTAATCCATTATATATACATCTCTTACTCCACCCTATTCTATCTTGCTTTTGTTTCTCATTAAAATACAAAGGAACTTGTAACAAACTATTTCCCCTAGTCACTGAAATTTTAGTTCTATAATACTTTTGTGGTTCGTTACTTGTGGCAGTTGCTAAAGCCTTCAAAGTTTTTTCATGATATAAAATACCATTCATAAAACTTTTTCCTAATTGGCTTAATTCAAATTTATCTTCTTCATCAAAAAATAAATTCTTTTCTCTTTTTCCCTTCCATAAACTCATATGTATTGGACAAGATGACAAATTCAATTTTTCTATATTTTTAAAAGAAATCTCCATATTTTCCTGATGTGCTAAGTTTCTAGCAAACCAATTTGCTGTCCATAATTTATCAGCAGCAACATCTGCTACATCTGGAACTAAATCTATTCTATTATGTGTTTCTCCATATGGCAGATAATATTCGATATCAATATTAGCTTTTAATAATTCATTAACCAAATTATTTTGGAAAATTGTCTTTTTGTTTGTTGCCAAAGTCTCATAAAAATTTTGATACTCAACCTGATCTGTTTTTCTTATATCACTTCCATATAAACTAGAAGAAAAATTATTTGAATTATCAATAGAATAAATAAATTCTGTTCCAAACATTGGTGTCATTTTCAATTCTTCAAATTCGCTAACAGCCTTCTTTAATAGTCCTCTTGTATCTAATGATGTATTTTTAATAG
This sequence comes from uncultured Clostridia bacterium, assembly GCA_944386755.1. GTDB lineage: Bacteria > Bacillota > Clostridia > TANB77 > CAG-508 > CAG-269. The sequence goes on from CALXCF010000033.1 coordinate 5,731, forward strand.
AACAAAATATTACGGCTGCTCTCTGGTTTTCATCTTTTAAGAATGGAATAATTCTAAATGAGAAAGGATCTGGCAAAATAACTAACCAATCATTTTCCTTATCATCTTTAAAATCTTGTATTAAATTCCCATTAATACTAATACCATCAAACCAAGATACATGAGTATTATTTATTAATTCCTGAACACCTACCATTTTTGTTAAAATATTTCCTGTAAAATCAACAAAATTTAAATAAATATTTTGAATATCTTCTTCTTTTAATTCTTTTTTTATCTTTTCTATTTGTTCTTCCACTTTACTATCATTCCTTTCCCGGGATTAGGGGGACGGTCCTAAAAATCCCTGTTTTTAGGGATAAAGGGACGGACCTTTTAGTTGTATTTTTATCTCTCCTAAATTTTCCCTTAAAAATAAACTTAATAATTTATGAAATTTCGAATGTGAATGGAATTATAGTAGAAATTCTTTATTTGTAAAATAGGAGAATCTCAAACTTGCTTTGAGAAGTGCCTACTTTACAAATTTAGAATTTCTATATAATGTAATGTTAGCCGAGAAATGATATAAATTATTAAGTTTATCTTTTACTACATTTTACATATACAATTGTCTATGTGTTCTGGATAATAGCCATCATAAAGATGTCCTCTTGCCCCTAAATGAGAAACTACATTTGCTGTCAGCTTATTTGCCAAGAAAAATGTTGAATCTACCCAAGGTCTTGTAACTTTCTTGTCATTTTCATAATATTTTTGTATGAACATTGAAAAGAAAGCATCTCCTGCACCTGTGTCATCAATTTCTGTTTTACAGTAAATAAGGCTTTTATGGATTATATGATTTTCAATAACAAAATCAGCACCTTCTTTACCTCGTGTTACAATCATGAATTTAGCACCCAATAACTTGAACAAAGCTGATAAATCATCTTTTTTTATATTAAATCTTTGCATCAGATATTTTTCTACAGTTTCATTCAACTGCAAAATTTCTATGTTTTTGTTTTGCAAAATATTTAATATGTCTTGATTAGAAAGATTCTCCAATCTTTTTGTCCTTCCGATATCTAACACCTTTTCATTTGGAAAAGTTGTAATAATTGGTATATTTTCAGGTTTTAAACCATCCAATATTAAGATATCTTTTGGACTAGTCCATTTCCGACAATATTCAGTTGAAACTATTGGTTCATACCATGTTTTGCTTCCACAAATTGGGCATGTCCTTTTACTTACATGCTTATCGCCTTCAACAGTTAAATGGTAACATCTAGTTTTTGCTTCTCTTTTTCTCATAACAAAAGATGTGTCTACATTTAACTTCATTAGACTATGCAATGCTATTTTTCCTGCTAAATCTGTACCACATCCAGAAATTACGGCAGTTTTACATCCTCTTGATGCTAAGTTTGCTATTACATTGAACCGTGAAGAACCTCCATCAATTTTGACTAGTTCTTTTTCGTATCCAATATTTCTGTAATAACAGTCTGCAACTAAGTCTCCTAATGCTACATATCTCATTTTGTTTCCTCCTTCTGTCAAAATGCTATTGTTTCTACTATTTCTATATTGTGATTGTAGCATCAAATATGCATATTTTTAAAAAAATTTTATGAAATCATTGATTTATTATACAAAGTGGATTATAATAAGTTACATAATCAGTAGTTTGAAATATATCACTATCTATTTCTTACTGCATAATATTTTTTCAAGACAGAAAGGAGCTTACTTTATGAATTACAAAAAAATCAAGATTTTAAGAACAAACGCGTTAATTGGACGGCCTAAAGCAACTTTAAAGTTTGGAAATGATAATTGCATAGTTATACCTATGCCTGTCATTGATGAACTTGAAAAAAGAGCCGGTGACTATACTGAACGTGGCAAAAACGCAAAAAATGTCTTGGATTATTTAAATAGATTTGATATGAAAAAACTCATGTCACCTGAAGGAATAGTCCAAGAAAATGGTTCAATACTCAGAATAGAAAATGGCTTTTCTAATATTAAACTTGAGGGAGATGTATTGCCAAACTTAACCTATTTAGATAAACGTTCGTTACAAATTGCAATAGGTTTAAAGCAAACACATGATAAGCGGAGTGTTGAATTAATTTCAAAAAATGCTGCTTTACGTCTCAAAGCAAAATCATTGGGAATTAAAGCTTCTGATGTAAAAGATGATATTTTCCCACGCTTAGAAGAACAATATGTGGGGCGAGTTAATTGTCAACTTTCTAGAACCAAAATGGATAAGTTCTTTAAGGATGGATTCCTTCTTCCTAAAGATATTTACAATAATTATGGAATAGAATGGATGCCAAACTTGTTTTTATCTATGACGGTTTTAGAAGATTCTAAGACTTCCGCTCTTGCTAAATTTGATGGAGAAAAGATTGTTCCTCTAGTACATTCAGAAGAACATCCCTTTGGAATCTCTACCAAAAAAGCTGGGCAAATTATGGCTTTAGAGGCTTTGCTTGAAAGTCCAGAAAAAGCTCCATTAGTCATAATAAAAGGTGGAGCTGGAACTGGTAAAACGTATCTTTCTTTAGCAACAGCACTTGAAAAAACCATTGAAGCAAATCCAATATATTCCCGTATATTGATTACTGCTCCAACAGATACTATTGGCGGTGGAGATTTAGGTTACCTGCCAGGTGAATTGGAAAAGAAATTCAATCCACATCTTGGAGGTATTATGGATAATCTTCGTGTATTACTAGGTTCTGATAAAAAAGAAAAAACAAGCAAAGATAAATCCAATAAGTCAAAATCATATCATCATAAGTTTTCAAATGATGATGATTGTGATGATCCAAAAGGAAGTTATGTAGAAACTGGGCAGCACTTATTTGATAGCGGGATTATTGAAATGCAGTTAATTGCATATCTTCGCGGTAGAAGCATTACAAATACTATTTTTATCATCGATGAAACACAAAACATTCATCCAGACGATATAAAAAGTATTGTTACACGTGCAAGTACTGGAAGTAAGTTTGTATTTCTTGGAGATCCTACACAGATTGACAATCCAGAGTTAAATGAACAATATAATGGTTTGGTTTATCTCTCGGAAAAAATGAAAGAATCACCAATGGCCTATATTATAAGTCTTACAGACGACGAATCTGTTAGAAGTCCATTGGCAAAGTATGCACAAACAATTTTATAGTTTCTAAATTCACAGTTTTGAAAAAATATTACAGGGAAGCTTGTTATTCAGCTTCCCTTAAACATTTAAATATTGCTTTTCATCTTCTAATAATTTACTTTGTATCTCTTCCAAAATCTCATCATCAACCACATTTTTAAAAGTAACAGAAATCTTTGATTCTGAAACATCAAATTCAAGCATATCAAGTTTATTTTTATCAATAATATCTAAAACACTTTTCATCGCATCAATATTTCTAATAATACCATTTCCAACTATTGAAACCCTTGATAAATCTTTCTTTATAATGCTCTTTATCGTATTTTCTTCTATAATATCTGATATAACTGTACCTGGTTTATTATTAAAAGTAGATTTAGTTATAATAGGAATTTTAAATTTCTCCCCTATCTCAATACATCTATTATGCAATACCTTAGCACCTTCGCTTGATATTTCCAACATCTCTTCATATGATAAAGCTGAAAGCTTTTTAGAATTTTTGATTTTATTTGGATCAGCAGTATACACTCCATCTACATCTGAAAAAATATAACAATTTTTAGCATTTAAAGCTGCCGCAACAGCTACTGCTGATGTATCTGAACCACCTCTACCAAATGTAGTTATATCCATATTTTCATTTATTCCTTGAAAACCTGTAATAATAACTATATGTTTTTTCTCTAACTCTTTTAAAATCCTTTCTGTGTTAATATTTTGTATGATTGCATTTTCATTTGTATTGTTTGTATAGATACCTGCTTGCCATCCAGTTAATGATATAGCTTTATAACCTAAGCTATTTAATAAAATACTCAATTTTGCTGCTGACATTTGTTCACCACAGCTTACTAATGCATCCATCTCCCTTTTTTCTACATCTTTTGCTAATTCTTTAGCTTCACTAATTAATTTGTCTGTCATTTTTCCTTGTGCTGATAGTATAACAACAATATTATTATTTTTGTTATACATGTTGATAATTTTGTCTGCTACAACTTTTAGTTTTTCGTTGTCTGCAACTGAACTTCCTCCAAATTTTAATACAATTGTGTCATTCATTTTAAGCGTCACCTCTTCAAAGCAACAATGTGCTTTTCAAAATAATATAGAGAGTTTAACTTAATTAAATTAATCTCTCTATTATTATATTCAATTAAACTTTTAATGTCAATTGACACCATTGGGGACAGGTCAAATCGTTTCAAAATGAAACGTTTTGGCACGTCCCCAACCGACTCATTGTTTCAAAAATGCTTCCATAAAATCAGTAATATTTCCATCCATAACAGATTCTACATTTCCTACTTCATAATTCGTTCTATGGTCCTTTACCATAGTATATGGACAAAATACATATGACCTAATTTGACTTCCCCACGCAATCTCTTTTTGTTCACCCTTTAAATCTTCAATTTTTTCTTTTTGCTCTTGCTCTTTTAAGTCCAATAATTTTGACTTTAACATTTTCATTGCAGTTTCTCTATTTTGAATTTGTGAACGTTCTGACTGACAAGCTACAACTATATTTGTTGGTATATGCGTTATCCTTACTGCTGACGATGTCTTATTTATATGTTGTCCTCCTGCTCCAGATGCTCTATAAGTATCTATTCTCAAATCATCTGGATTTATTTCAATCTCTATATCGTCAGTAATTTCAGGTAAAACTTCAACAGATGCAAATGATGTGTGTCGCCTTCCCCCACTATCAAAGGGTGAGATTCTAACTAATCTATGTACTCCTTTTTCGCATTTCATATATCCATATGCATTTTCACCTATTACCTCAAATGTAACACTTTTTAGCCCTGCTTCTTCACCTTCTAAATAGTCTAATTCTTTTACTTCATAATCACTTTTTGTTGCCCATCTTGTGTACATTCTATATAGCATTTCTGCCCAATCTTGTGATTCTGTTCCCCCTGCTCCTGGGTGTATTGTCACTATTGCATTATTATTATCATATTTTCCAGAAAATAAAGTTTCTATCTCAAATTTTTCAACTTCTTTTTTTATCTTATTTGTTCCTTTTATAATTTCTTTTGCTACTTCTTCATCTGGTTCTATATTTACTAATTCTGTTAATTCTTTTAGATTTTTAATTTCATTTTCTATTTCTTGATATTTATTGCTTTTTCTTTTTATATTCTTTATTTTTCCTAAAACTTTTTGCGATTTTTTTTGGTCCTCCCAAAATTTTGCGTCTAGTGTTTGTTTTTCTAATTCTTTTAATTCTTCTTGTAATTTAGCAATGTCAAAGTGACTCACCTAATTCTTTTAGTTTGTTTTCTAATTCTTCTAGTAACTTAGAGTTTTCTTCTAATTCAAACATTTTATCACTCTCCTAACATGCTCTATTTTAACATATACTTTCATAGATTTCAATTTATAAATTGATAATTTTTTGTCCAGTAGCAATTAGCATGCCACTGGACATCTTGACTCATTATTTGGAATAAAAATATTCTTTGTAATCATGGAGCAAAGTTTCCGTATCTGCTTCACTGTTGCATTTCGCAGTAAATAACATTCGGTCACTTTACTTTTCCAATATAACATAAGAGATGGTGCATTTCAACACCATCTTTACCAAATTATTGATTTCTTCCACAACACTTTTTGCCACTACAACATAAGGGCCTTATAATAAAAATGCCTAGGTGGCAGCGTACTTAACATACGCTTAGCATTTAGCTACCTTACCTAGGTCTTACTATAAATATTTTACCACACAAAAAATTGCATGTCAAATATTTTACTAATATTTTATGCTAAATTTTTATTTTTATTCCTACTATTTCTCGGAAACAAACTAACTCTAAAATTTTTAGGCTTTAATTCTTTTACCAAATTTTCAACTAAACTTACGTTTTTATAATAATTGTAAAATGTATTAACAGTTAAATCTGCTAATTGTATTCCATAATTTGTTTTTGAATCATAATAGGTAATTTTAAAGTCATCATCATAAATGCAAAATTCAGTCTTTAAATATGTTTCTAAATTGTTTAATTCTCCTACTCTTATATTTCTATTATCAATACTAATAATAAACTCTATTGACTCATCATTTTCTTGCAAATTCAATTCTGGTAGTATGCAATCTTGAATTAAAACTTTTACTGCATAATTAAAAAATATATTTGAATCGACTATTTCCTTTCTCATATATTTTTTATCAAATACCTTGACACAACCATGAAAAGTTTCAATGTCTTGGATTTTGTTAAATATTTTTATTTTTTCTTCTTCGGTCATATTATATGATTTTATTTCAGTATTTAAATCTAAATTCTTTTCTTTCTTAAATTTTAAATTTTCTTTTTTATATTTTGATCTTATCTTCAGTCTATCTTCTTCATAAGAAAAATATCCACCTACTGCAAAATATCTTGTTTTACTATTTTTATGAATTGATCCGACTTTCGTCTAAATATACGTATATTTTCATGTTATATCTCTCCTCGAGTAACATTCTAACATATATTAAGTAAAAAATAAACTATTTCACAAAATATTTATCACTTCAATTAAAAATGCTAACATTCGTGTTAGCATTTTTATATCCATATCAACTATATAACTCTCTGTAATCTCTTCATATTATTGATTTCTTCCACAACAATTCTTATACTTTTTGCCACTACCACATGGACAAGGGTCATTTCTACCAATCTTAGGACCTTCATTACGAATAGTTCTATCAACATCAGTACCAATTTTAGCCCCACCATCAACACTATGGATAGCCTCTAATGCTGCACCTGTAATTTTAACAGTTTCTTGTCTTTTTGTCTCACCTTGTTGTCTAATATGCATTAATATTTTTGTTACATCATATTTGATGTCATTAACCATTTCATCAAACATATCAAAACCTTCAAGTCTGTATTGAACAACTGGATCCTTTTGACCATAAGCACGTAAACCAATACCATTTTTTAGTTCATCCATGCTATCAATATGATTCATCCATTTTTCATCAACAACTTTAAGCATAACAACTCTTTCAAGCTCTCTCATTTCGTCTGAACCAATATCTTGTTCTTTTTGGTCATATATTTCCAAAGCTCTTTTTCTTAATTCGTCTGAAATTGCCTGTGGATTAGTTTTATTTTCTTTTACGAAGTCTGACATATCAATTCCAAATACATTTAAAATTTCTGTATTTAAAGATTCTACATTTACTTCTGATGTTTCACCTTCTATAAACATATTTGATATGTTTTCTGCAACAAAATCAATCATTGCAATTATATTATCATGGATATTTTCTCCATCAAGAACTTCTCTTCTTTGTTTATAAATAATTTCTCTTTGAGCATTCATTACATCGTCATATTTTAAGACATTTTTACGAATACTGAAGTTTCTACCTTCTACTTTTTTCTGTGCATTTTCTACTGCATTTGAGATAATTCTTGAATCTATTGGCATATTTTCATCTGCACCTAAAGTATTATATACTTTAGTTATTGCATCTCCACCAAAGATTTTCATCAAGTCATCATCTAGTCCAATATAGAATTTAGATTCTCCTATGTCTCCTTGACGTCCAGAACGTCCACGTAACTGGTTATCAATTCTTCTTGATTCATGTCTTTCTGTACCTACTATTTTTAGTCCACCAGCTTCAATTACTTTTTCTTTTTCTTCTTTTATTTGTTCATCAAATTTATCTACTAATTCTTTAAATTGCTCTCTTGCTTTTAAAATGTCTTGGTCATCTGTTTCATAATATGTGTCTGCTGCTTCAATTAATTCAGCTGGAACTTTATTTTTTCTCATAGCTTCTTTTGCTAAATATTCACTATTTCCACCAAGCATAATGTCAGTACCACGTCCTGCCATGTTTGTTGCAATTGTTACTGCTCCATATTTACCTGCTTGTGCAATTATTTCAGCCTCTTTTTCATGATATTTAGCATTTAATACTTCATGCTTAATTCCTTCTTGTTTTAATAATCTACTTAATTTTTCAGACTTCTCGATTGATACTGTACCAACCAAAACTGGTTGACCTTTTTTATGACTTTCTTTTATACTTTCTACAATTGCCCTATATTTTGCATTTTCATTTTTGTATATAACATCATTTTCATCTTTACGAATCATTGGTTTATTTGTTGGTATTTCAACAACATCCAAATTATATATCTCTTCAAATTCTGCTGCTTCTGTCATGGCAGTACCAGTCATACCTGACAATTTATCATACATTCTAAAGAAGTTTTGGAATGTAATTGTTGCTAAAGTTTTTGATTCATCAGCTATCTTTACATGTTCTTTTGCTTCAATTGCTTGATGTAATCCATTATTATATCTTCTTCCATACATAATACGTCCTGTAAATTCATCAACAATTAAAACTTC
>CALXCF010000034.1 GCA_944386755.1 uncultured Clostridia bacterium
TTATATGCAGCCATTTCTCTTTCACCTTGTAATACGTGAACTTCAACTGATGTTTGACCATCTGCTGCTGTTGAGAATATTTGTGATTTTTTAGTTGGTATTGTTGTATTTCTTTCAATTAATTTTGTGAATACTCCACCATATGTTTCAATACCTAATGATAATGGTGTTACATCCAATAATACTAAGTCTTTAACATCTCCTGATAAAACTCCACCTTGGATTGCTGCACCGATTGCAACGCATTCATCTGGGTTTATTCCTTTATCTGGATCTTTTCCTGTTATTCTTTTAACAACTTCTTGTACTGCTGGAACTCTTGTAGAACCTCCAACTAACAATACTTTATGAATATCATTTGCTGATAATCCTGCATCTTTTAGTGCTTGATTAACTGGTCCTGCAGTTGCTTCTACTAAATCATGAATTAATTCTTCGAATTTAGCTCTTGTTAATGTAACATCTAAGTGTTTTGGTCCTGTGCTATCAGCTGTAATAAATGGTAAATTGATTTGTGTTTGTTGAACTCCTGATAATTCAATTTTTGCTTTTTCAGCTGCTTCTTTTAATCTTTGCATTGCCATTTTATCTGTTTTTAAGTCAATTCCATTTGATTTTTTGAATTCATCTGCTAAATAATCAATAATTGCGTTATCAAAGTCATCTCCACCTAAATGTGTGTTACCATTTGTAGCTAAAACTTCAAATACTCCATCACCGATATCTAGGATAGATACGTCAAATGTTCCTCCACCTAAGTCATAGATTAATATTTTTTGGTCTTGTTCTTTATCCATTCCATAAGCAAGTGCTGCTGCTGTTGGTTCATTTATAATTCTTAGAACTTCAAGTCCAGCTATTTTACCAGCATCTTTTGTTGCTTGTCTTTGGCTGTCACTAAAGTATGCAGGTACTGTAATAACTGCTTGTGTTACTTTTTGTCCTAAATAGTTTTCTGCATCAGCTTTTAATTTTTGTAAAATCATTGCTGAAATTTCTTGTGGTGTAAATTTATCACCTTCTATATCTACTTTTTCATTAGTTCCCATTTTTCTTTTTATTGATATAACAGTATTTTCTGGATTTGTAACTGCTTGACGTTTTGCAATTTGTCCAACTAGTCTTTCACCATTTTTTGAAAATGCAACAACTGATGGTGTTGTTCTATTTCCTTCTGCATTTGGTATTACTACTGGCTCTCCACCTTCCATAACTGCTACACATGAGTTTGTTGTTCCTAAGTCAATTCCTATAATTTTTCCCATTTTTATTCATCCTTTCCTTACTGTTTTTTGGGACGGGGTCAAAAAACAGTTTTTATTTTATTTTTATGCTTCTCTCCCCATCAACGAAGCTATTTATATATAAAATTAATAACTAAATTTATTTTTATAGTAGCCCTATTGCTAGATATCCACCTAATAATAGAGTTGCAACATATTTTATCGCTATATCTATTACCACAGCTATTATTACAAAAGGTACTCTTTCCAAAAGATAACGATTATTCAATTTGTCTACAATAAATATTACTAGTAAACCTACTACAAAAAATGCTCCAAATGTTAATAATATCATTAACATTGATATATATCCCATCAATAGCATTGTTATGAATAGTTCTATTTCCATTCCAACTGCATAGATTAATACTCTTTTTAAGTAACCTATATCTTTCTCCATAGCAGAATATATAACGCCAAATATTACTATATCTAATAGTATTCCTAGTATTCTTATCATTTTTATTCCCCTTTTAATTTGCTACTACAACCATTGAATGTCTAATTACTCTATTTCCTATTTTATATCCTTTTCTATACTCTTGTACAATTTCTTTTTCACCTTTTGTATCATCCTGAACACTACTTACTGCCTCATGTAAACTTGGGTCAAAAGTTTCTCCAACTGTTTTAATTTCTTCTATCCCTTTTGATGTCAAAACATCTTTAAATTGTTTTAACACTAATTCTACACCTTGTTTATAACTTTCATCTTTTGTCTCAACTTTGGCTGCATTTTCCAAGTTATCAACTACTGGTAAAATCACTTCTATTACATCAGAAAGAATTGAATTGTATAATCCTTCTCTTTCTTTTGCACTTCTCTTTTTAAAGTTTTCAAATTCTGCTAAAATTCTTTTATATCTGTCATCTAATTCATCATAATCTTGTTTTGGAACTACTTCCTTATTTTTGTTTTCACTTTTAGAATCATTTTTTCTTGACTCATTTTTTTCTGTTTTGTTTACTTCTTTTTCAACATCATTTTCTAAATTTTCCTTATCTGCCATTTATACTTCATCCCTTCTTAATATAGTCTTCTAATTGTGATTATTTTTCAAATTCTACATTTCTTTCAATTTCCTATTAATATACTTCATAACAGAAATAACCTTTGAATAATCCATTCTCTTAGGACCTATAATACCAATAGTACCTAAATCCTTTCCATTAACCTTATGTTTAAAAGTTACAACACTAAAATCTTTCAACTCATCTTGTTTATTTTCATCACCAATATACACATTAATATCTTCTGCAAAACCAGAATTTAGCATATCTGCAACCACTTCTTTTGTATCCAAAATATTAACAAAGTTTTTTGCTACTTCCAAGCTATTAAATTCTGGTAAATCAAAAGATTTATTTGCACCTTCTAAATATATATTTTCATCTTCTTTGATTACTTTTTTCAACTGCTCTATTACTGGTTTTATAACATTTACACTATATGTCATTTCATCATATAAATAATCTTCTAATGGCCTATCAATTGTTTCTATTGGTTGTCCTTTTAGTTTGTTATTAAACATATAATTCATTGTTTCTATTTGTTTTTGCGTAACATCTTCATCAAATTTTATAATTGTCTCTTTAACCAAACCTGTATCAGTTAAAATTACAGCCATCATCATCCTTGAGCCTAGCAAAACAAATTTAATATCTTCTATAATTTGATTAGATGTCTTTGGTCCTATTGAAACAGCTGTATAATGAGTAACTTCTGAAATCGTATTCGCAGCTATTTTTGTTAAATCTTCAATTTCATTTACTTTTGTTTCTAACTTTGAACTAATATATTTAATTTCCTCTAGACTAATATCTTTGTCATTTAAAAGTTCATCAACATAGTATCTGTATCCCTTTTCTGACGGAACCCTTCCACTTGATGTATGCGTTTTGTCCAAATATCCATTTTTCTCTAATTCTGCCATTTCATTTCTTATTGTTGCACTACTGCAATCTAATCCATGATTTGTTGTTAACGCATTTGAACTTACTGGCTCTGCTGTATTTATGTATTCCTCTACTATTGCTTGTAAAACTTTTTTCTTTCTATCATCTAACAATTTTTTCACCTCTTTAGCTCTATAATTGTTAGTTTGCTTTAGCACTCTTGTTCTTTGTTTGCTAACTTCATATATATTATACCCATTTTTAGCACTTGTCAATACTTTTTGCTAATTTTATTTGTGAATTTTTTGTGAAATGTCTCATTAGGGACGTTTCCTAATGAGACAAAATGTCGCATAAAGAAACGTCCCCAATGAGACATCACACGATATATTCAATTTTATTAGTTGGAAAATATTTTTGCATTTGTTCTCTTAAAAATATTTCTCCATCTTTTCTTATATCATTTTTATACATATATTTTCCTCTGCCTCTACCTGTCATCATTTCTTTATTATATAAGTTTATAGCATTTGGAAAGGCCTCTTCATTTATTTTTGTATGAACAAAGCTGTATGTCATAAATATTATTTCAAAGAATGCGTCTTTTTTTACTTTCTCTGATAGTTCTTGATTTAACCTTTGTATTAATTCTAAATATAACTCTTTCCAGTTTTCTACTAATATTACTGGTGCTATTAATATACCAACTTTATATCCTGCTTCTTTTAACTTATTTATTGCCTCAATCCTACCTTTTAATCTTGATGTTCCAAATTCTACTTTATTTATTATTTCTTCTGGATTTACACTAACTCTAATTGTAACTTTTCCTTTATGGTCTAATGGTAATATATCATCAACCATATCAAATTTTGTTGGAAATGTTAAATGCCCTTTTTCTACATTTTTGAAGTTTTCTATCGTCCATGGAAGATTTCCTGTTATTGTATTTTCTAGTATTAAATCACTATTACTTCCAATTTCAAATGTTAGTTCCTTTTCTGATTTGTTTGCGGTTTTTATTATTCTTTCTAACATTTGCTCTCTGTTTACAAATAGTCTTAGATATGCACATTTATTATAATTACATACTAGATAACAATACATACATGATGCTGTACATCCTGATGATGTATACGGTACTAAATAGTCTGATGTTTTATGGTTTTCTACAAATTTATGTGTTTTTCTTACTCCAATAATTAGATTTTGTTTCATATATGGAAATTCTTTATTTTCCTTTTTTCTCATTTCTTCTATATTATTATGATTTTCTATTTCTATTTTAGGTACATCTTTGTATTGTTCCATTAGTTGTTTTCCTAATGGGTATTCTAATATTTCTTTTTCATAGTAAATTGCTTTTGGTTTAAACATTTCTTTACCTCTAATTTTTTTTATGTTAGTTTAACCAAAAATGTTTTTTTTATTCTTTACTTTTATTTTTTACTTTTTTCAAATTATATACTTATATTATATACGATTATTCTTTGCATATTTATATTAATACACTTCCATTTTTACTTCTTTGCCTTTGAATGCATATACCATTTTTGTGATATTTGTAAATCCTCTTTCTCTTAAATTTTGTTCATATCCTTTTTCTTCTATTTGTTTTTTAGCGTTTTCTATTGTTTCGTCTATTGTCTTTTCTTCCATATCTTCCATTACTTTGAATTCCATTATAAAACTATTGCCATTTTTGTCTTTTGGTTCTAGCATTATGTCATATCTTCCTATTCCTGATTCTCTATTTGAATTCACATAGTAGCTATCTTTTAATCCCACTAACATTCCCAATACAAATGCATGATAGAAATTTTCTGCTGTGTTCTCTCCTACATCCATATAACTAAACATTTCTTTTACTAATATTCTAAATTTTTTCTCATATTCACTTAAATTTAATGTTACTAAATCTTTTAATATGCTTTTTAGGTCATTTCCTATTACTTTATTTCTAAACCAATCATCTATTATTTGTGAGAATAATAGCTTTATTTCATAATTCGGCAATTTTACTTTGTATATTCCTTCTGATACATCTACTGTTTCCTCTACTTTTAAATATCCTGTTCCTAACATTAATCCCCATATATTATCTTCATTATTTTCTATTCCTACTATTACTGTTTCTAAGTCAATTTTTACTTCTATTGCTTCTCCTTTTAATAGTCTTTCTATTTTTTCTTTTACAGTTTCTGAGTTTTTTAATATTAATTTTATTAAATCATTTGAACTTGTATTTACCCAATATGGCATTAGTTCCTTTTTGTTCAAATAATTTATTATACTCCATGGATTATATATTCCTTCTACATTACCTATTTTATATCCATCATACCATCTTTTTATTTCTTCTTTATCATCTTGTACTTCAAAGTCTTCTATTACTTTCTCCATTTCTTCTTCTGTTATTCCAAAGTCATCTGCAAATTCATTATCCAATACTGTATATACATCAAAGTTATTTGCTCCACTAAATATGCTTTCTTTTGCAACTCTACTTACTCCTGTTATTACTGTTTTTTCTAAATATGGATTGTCCTTAAATGTTACTCCATAGAATGTTTTAAAAAATTTTACTGCTTCATCATAAAATCCCTCTACATATGCATTCTGCAAAGGCACATCATATTCATCTAGTAATAATATTACTGGTTTTTCATAGTGTTCATAAAGCATTCTTGTTAATTCCTTAATAGCATTTTTTAGGCTTACTTCATCTTCTCTACACCATAATATATCTTCTATTAGTTGTTTTTCATCATCATATATTTTATCACTTTTTAAAAGATATCTGCATTCTCTATATACTCCTAATACTGCTGTTTTCATATCTAATAACATTTTTTCATATGTAGTTTCAGTTACATCTTTTAATGTCATATATATGACTGGATACGCTCCCAATTTTGATGTGTATTTTTCTTCTTGCTCCAATATTTTTAATCCATTAAATAATTCTCTATTATCTTTTTGTCTACAATCAAAATAGTATTTTAACATGCTCATATTTAGTGTTTTTCCAAATCTTCGTGGTCTTGTTACTAATACTACTTTACTACTATTATCTATTATATCTTTAATATACATTGTCTTATCTATATAGTAATAGTTTTTTAGTCTTAAACTTTTGAAATCACTTTCACCTATCCCTATACCATTACTTACCATTTTTGCACTTCCTCTCAATTGAATTTTATATTTGTATTTTACTATACAAATGTAAAAATAGCAAGGGATTATGCTTCTCCGTATTTTTGTTACACCTAACTTATAATATGTGCCGAATAAAGGGACTTAGGTTCAAGGTCACATATCAAAGTGCTAGAACACGACCACAGACGGACGGAACGAATAGTTGGTATTGACACCACCGCCCGTACCGTCGAAACAGAACACTCCTGCACTAGAACCATAACTGTAATTGCCTCCACGTATGAAGAACGGATAGCTCGAACAAGGACAGTTAGAGTAGTCACCGAACCATGAAGTACTTCCGCTAGCACTACTTGATGTTTCGTAAACTGCATCTCCAAATAGTGTTGCCATATTATTATAATTTTCACTTTGACTATCAGTTGTTACTGTATATACTTGTTTATGTTTGTCAGGTGCATCTAGTAATTCTTGACCATAATTTGTTAAATTACCATTATCGTTATTTACATAGCCTGCTACTCTTTCCCATGCTCCTCCACTCATATCATATATTCCTGTTGTATTTCCTGTTGTACTTGCTTTTACTCCTTGTGCATCAGTATAATCATTTGTTGTTCCTACATTTGATCCTGCACTTACATTATTTCCTGCTGAACCAGTTATATATGAGCTACTATTATTTATTGTTACTTGATTTCCATTTCTTCCATAACTGCTTTGTGTTAAATATGCTACTGCTCCCCACTCATTATTTTTTAATAAATGTGGATCTATTTTGCTATCATCACTTGATATTCCATAATAACTTGCATTTGTACTACTATTCATATTTACACAATTTGTATAACTATTTCCTATTGTTATACTCCTCCAGCTTGTTATTCCAGGTTTTACTTTTACATTTAAATCTGTTATATCTCCACCGCCATTACTTGCAGATGGATTACTGCTACTTGCTTCAAATTTTGCTACCCATATTCCTGGTATTATTGTTCCTCCATAATTAAATGCTGGATGTTCATTCCAATTTCCTTGTCCACTTGCATTTGTCAATGTTGCTGTTCCTGTTTCTCCTTGATAACTATATTTTATCTCTGCTCCTGTATTGTATGTATTTGTTCCTTCTAAAAATGCAATTTTTACTACGCCTCCACTATTTGAAGAACTACTATGATATAGGCTATCTATTTCATATGCATATCTTGGTATCCATACAAACATACTTCCTAAATCGTCTTTTGATACTGATGTATTAATTGTAGCTGGTTCTTTTCCTTCCTTATTTACATTAGTACTATTTTCTGCATAATATTTTCCATCTGATAGCATTACATTTGCCCATTTACTTGTTCCATCTACTCCTGTTGCTTGATCTGTATAATTATACCAGTCTGGATCTGTTTCTGAACATATTACCCAACTTGTTTTACTGCTATCCCACTTTATAGGTATCATTCCTTCTGCTAATTTCGGTGTGTTTACTTTTCCATCCCAATTTCCTCCTGTTGTTTCTCCTGTATTATCATTTTCTCCATCTAAAGTTACATTTCCATTTTCATATACTGTAAATTCGTATCCATCCATTGTTACTTTTACTGGAAAAGTACTTCCTGTAACTGTTCCCCCTGCTTTTTCAATATTTGTTTTTAACATATCTAAATCTAGTTTCCCATCTGCTCCATAACTCCCTAATACTTCTACTTGCACTTTTTCTTTTGCTGTTGCTTCTTCTGTCTCAACCTTTGCATCATTTGCTCTTGTTAGTATTCCATTCTCACCAGTTAATGTTGCAATTGTTACTCCTGCTAGTATTAGTAATACAATTATGTTTAGTATGTTATCGATGGTTAGGCTGTAGAAAATCAGACTGGAATAAATCACTAGACCAGCCTGACC
>CALXCF010000035.1 GCA_944386755.1 uncultured Clostridia bacterium
AATTCATCTGTGTATTTTGACATGAAAATGAACCCTCCTTATTAAACTTTTTTGTCTAATAATCTGGGTTCACTTCAAACAGTGTATCTCTAATCTATTTTTTAACTTTTCATAAATCATGCTTTCTTCTTTATTTAAAATATTACCGTTTTTTCCTGTTCCCAATTCTATTTCAGGAGTAACATTTGGTCCATGGTAATCACTTCCCTTTGATATCAATAAATTATAATTTATGGCTATATTCCTATATTCTTTTATCTCATCAAAAGTATGGGTACTATGATAACACTCGATACCGTCCAAACCATACGAAATCAATTCTTTAATTTTATTTTCCAAGTCCTCTTGATTTAATTTTAATGTTTTTGGATGAGCTAATATTGCTATTCCATTAGCTCTCTTTATAGCTTCTATTATTTCTTTTGGCGACAATGTCATTCTATTTATTGTATTTAATGGTGGTACATTAAATAGGTTATCATACGCTTCTTCTATGTCCTTTATATATCCTTTTTCGAATAATACTTGTGCAAAATGAGGCTTTGCAATTATCTCCCCTATTGCATATTTTTTTACATCATCTATACTAATGTCATACCCTAATTCATTAAACATTTTTATAAATTTATTATTTCTGTCATTTCTATCTTTTTTTAATTTATCAGTAATTTCTTTAAATTCTGGTTTTGTATAATTTACATACAAACCTAATATATGCATTTTACCTATATCTACTTTAGCACTAAATTCAATTCCTGGTACGACTTCTATTTCTTTATTTTTCGCATAATCAATCGCCTCATCTAAACTATCAATTGTATCATGATCTGTAATTGCAAGTACTGATATTTCTTTTTGTATTGCTTTATCTATTAACTCTTTTGGTTTGAATTCTCCATCTGATGCTGTAGTATGTGAATGTAAATCGACTATCATCTTACATCTTCTCCTTTCTTAAGTAACTATATGCTTTACTTATCGCTTTTTCTAGTTCACCATCTTTCTTCATTCTATGATCCGCTCCATCAATTTCATATAATTCTATATTATTCGGGTCTAAAGATAGAAATTCTTTCGTATCTTTAATTGGTGCTACATCATCTTCAGTCCCTTGAATTATAAGAATATATTGATTGCTATTATATAAATCAATTATTTTATTTTTTGCTAAATCTTCATAAAACTCGTATGAAATAAGCATCTTCCTTTCAAACCCTAGTGTTGTTACTTTTCTTTCTTTAAATTTCTCAAAAGGTTCTCTTAATAAAGTATCTTTAAATATTTCATCCATTTTTATAGCTGGTGCTCTTAATATTATTTTATTATACTGTGTTCTTCTAGTAAAAATTTTTAACAAAGTAATATATGCTCCAAAACTAGTTGCAAAAATATTAATTTCTATTTTATCTCCAAATCTGTTTTTTATATAGGTTTCTATGGCTTCTATATCATTTATACAATTACTAATTGTCAATTTATCTCCATTTACTTCACTCTGTCCATGTCCTGGAAAATCAAAACAAATTAGTCCAATATTATCTTTATAAATAGTTTCAGCAAGATATTTTATTGCACTACTTTCCTTATCTCCACCAAAGCCGTGACAAGCAATTACAATTTTATCTATATCTTCATTTGGAATATATAATGATGCCGAAATATTATAATTATTTTTGCTTTTTATTTTTACATCTTCTACATTCATATTCATCTTTCTCCTTTCCATTCATCATTTTCACGCTCTTTTAAAATTTTTACTAATCTATAGACAGAATTGAAGTCCGATATTTCATTTTGATTAGTAGTTTCTAAAAATTGTTCTGCTTCAATTCCAACACCTGTATGACCAATTTTATTTTCTTTCCAGAGTTCATTTGGAATAGCAAAAGTCATATTGTTTAAATATCTTTTAAAATCCATTCCATTTCTTTCACAACTTGCTTCTCTTTCTGGATTTAAAATAACATATGATACTTTATTGTTTTCATTTATTTCTGCTAAAACAACATAATGCATTAATTTTTTATTTTTTCCAGGTAATTTAGCTAATAAAGTATAACTGTTTATATCATACATTGCTAGTAATATTCTTGTTAATTCTGCATATCCTGCACACATTGCTTGTTTCCTTAATAACGCTGCATATGCTGTTCTATATATCTTTTCATCTTCATCAAAAAATTCTACATTTCCAGAAAATTTATCGAAATACTCACTTCTAATACTTGTATTAGACTTAACATAGTTATTTATTATTCTTAATATATCTTTAGTTTTAGAATTTGCATCAATTTCAAATTTATTTACTAAATTATCCACTTCCATTATTAAGGTTTCAAACATAGCTCTATTATAAAATTCAGTTCCATGTGCTTTATCTTTTATTATCTTTTTTATCTTATCAATATGTATTTTATCCATTACATCCCTCTTTTCTTTCAATATAATACATATTGTAACATCAATATTTAATAAAATCAATTTTACATAACTTCAAAATATTTATTTACTTATTTAACAATCTATGATACAATACATGAAAGTAAAATGAAAGGATGATTAATATATGAAAAGTAATGAACTAATTTTAATTCTAGACTTCGGTGGGCAATACAACCAACTAATTGCAAGACGCGTCAGAGAATGTAATGTATATTCAGAAGTAGTACCTTATGACATATCAATCGAAAAAATCAAAGAAAAAAATCCAAAAGGAATCATTTTTACTGGAGGACCAGCAAGTGTATATGGAGAAGAAGCTCCTAGATGTGCAGATGGAATATTTGAATTAGGAATACCTGTTCTTGGGATTTGTTATGGTATGCAACTTATGACTTATACACTTGGAGGAAAAGTAGCTAAAGCAAGTAAAAGAGAATATGGAACAACAGATGTAAAAATAGACAACAACTCTTTATTATTCAAAGGTTTTGGAAATAACAATGGCTTTTTAATGAGTCACACTGATTATGTAGAAACCGTACCAGAAGGCTTCAAAAATATTGCCTCTACCCCATCTTGTCCAAACGCTGCAATGGAAAATTCTAATAAAAAACTATATGGAATTCAATTTCATCCAGAAGTTAATAATTCTGTTAATGGAACACAAGTAATTAAAAACTTCTTATTTGAAATTTGTAATTGTAGTGGTGATTGGCAAATTTCTTCATTTGTTGATGAAAGTATTAAAAATTTAAAAGAAAAAATTGGAGACAAAAAAGCCTTATGTGCTTTATCAGGTGGAGTTGATTCTTCTGTTGCCGCAGTTTTATTAAATAAAGCTATCGGAAAAAATCTAACTTGTATCTTCGTTGACCATGGCCTACTTCGTAAAAATGAAGGCGACGAAGTTGAAGAAGTTTTTAGAAATCAATTTGACATTAACTTAATTAGAGTAAATGCTAAAGATAGATTCTTATCAAAACTTGCTGGAATTACTGATCCAGAGAAAAAAAGAAAAATTATTGGGGAAGAATTTATACGAGTTTTTGAAGAAGAAGCTAAAAAAATTGGAACTGTTGATTTCTTAGTGCAAGGAACTATTTATCCTGATGTTATTGAAAGCGGATTAGGTAAAAGTTCTGTAATTAAAAGCCATCATAATGTAGGTGGATTACCTGACTATGTTGATTTTAAAGAAATTGTAGAACCTTTAAGAGATTTATTTAAAGATGAAGTTAGAAAAACTGGTTTAGAGTTAGGTATTCCAGAAAACTTAGTATATAGACAACCCTTCCCTGGTCCAGGTTTAGCTATAAGGATTATTGGAGATATAACAGATAACAAATTAGATATTTTAAAAGAAGCGGATAGTATTTTCAGAGAAGAAATTGCAAATGCTGGATTACACAAAAGTATTAATCAATATTTTGCAGTTTTAACTAATTTAAAATCTGTTGGTGTTATGGGAGATGAAAGAACCTATGATTATACAATAGCTCTTCGTGCTGTTGAGACTACTGATTTTATGACAGGTGTTTGGAGTAAAATACCTTATGATGTTTTAGAAAAGGTTTCAAGTAGAATTGTGAATGAAGTTAATCATGTAAATAGAGTTGTTTATGATATTACTTCTAAACCACCTGCAACAATTGAATGGGAATAGTGCATTGGGGACGGCCCCAAAATGCATCAAAAAGGCATGTGAATTACACATGCCTTTTTTCTACGGAATAAAATAGATTTGTTTGACTCTTTCTAACTCTTTTTCAATTTCTTCTTGCTTTGAAGAATCTTTAACTAGTTCAACGAATTTTATTGCTGCAAATTTTTTCTGATCACTTAAACCTGCCAAAGCATATGCTCCTGGTAATTCAATATCTTCAAAGTGTCCTGAAAAACTTAGAAATTGTTTCTTATTATCAAAATCTAATAATTCTAAATACAACTCATTGTTTTCCCCTATTTCACCAAATAAGGCATCATTCGTTAAATAGCCCTCAAAAGAATCATCTGTGAAAATCATATATCCATCACTGAAATAATATAATTCTCCATATTCTACATCTTCTTCATGTAAAACCCATTCACCTATCCGTAATTCAATTTTGTAATATATTTTCTTCATGTCGCTCCCCTACTTTCTTTAATTGAAAAAAGTTTGTTGTTACAAAATATATTAATAACACTATATTAACATAAACCAAAGTTTTTTTCAATACTATTTCTTATCAAAAATAGTTTTAAATACACCTTGGTCAATTAAATTAGCAAAAATATTTTTAACTATAATTAAAACTATTGGTCCAACTAAAAGACCCATAATACCAATTACCTTAAAACCAGTATACATAGCAATCAAAGTAAAAATTGGATGAACACCAATATTCTTACTAACCAATTTAGGCTCTAAAACTTGTCTAACTACTGACATAATTATTAATAAAATAATAATAGCTATACCTAAATTAATATCTCCATTCAAAGCACAAATTATTGCCCAAGGAATCATAACTGTTCCAGAACCAAGTATTGGAAGAGCATCAACAAAGCCAATAAATAAAGCCATAAGTAATGGATATTGAATATTAAATCCAACTATTTGCAAAATGTATAATCCAATTAGAGAAATTATAAAAGAAACTAATATAAGAGTTGCTTCTGCTTTTAAATATCCTCCTAATGTTTGAATTAATTCTTTTAAATGTACCGATATCTTTTTCACCCATAATCTAGGTAAATGATGCTCAATTTGGTCTAAGATATATATTTTATCTACACAAATAAAATATAGTGCAATTACTGTTATACCTATACATATAGCAATTGATGGGATACTCGTTACAAAGTTTATTAAATTGTTTAATATGTTTCTTAACCAATCAGAAGCGGTAGTTAGAAAATCTCCTGTAGAGTTTTGTATTACTTCTAATATTTCATCCGAAAGATGTATATTATCAAAATTAAAATAATTTATTAAATTTTGAAATTGCTCATATAACTTGTCAAAGTAATCATTTAAACTTTGTAATAAACTTGAAGATTCTGAAAATAATGTTATCAATAGCCAAGCTAAACCACCTATTATAATAACTGAAACTAAAACAAATATAATAATTGAGCTTGTTCTTCTTGTTAAATGTGTTTTTTTCATTATTTTTTTAATTGCCGGTTCTATCATTAATGATATAATAAATGCAATCAAAAATGGCATATAAAAAATAGATAGTTCTAAAGCTATATATAAACCCAATAAAATTAATACTACATATAAAATATTTTTTAATACTCTTGTCCAATATGACATATTAATAATCATGTTGTTCACCTAATTTTAATATATGTAAAAATTTTTTTATTATGCAAAAACGTGCAATGGGGACGGCCCCAAAATGCATTTAAAAATGCAAAGTAACACGTCCCCATTGCACTAATTTCCGTTTTTTATTTGTCCTTCACAATTACATATATTTTCAAATGTTGTACATACTTGTTGTTTTCCTAGTTGAGTATCAAAATGAGCTAAGTCTCCTAATGTTAATATTCCAACTACTTGATTATTGCTATCACATACTGGTATTCTTCTTATCTGCTTTTGTTCCATTTTTGTTTGTGCATTTGTCATTTCATCATCTTGTTTACATATTGTAACATTACATGTCATTATATCACTTGCTAGTGTTTGATTTGTGTCTTTATTACATGCAACACATCTTAATATTATATCTCTATCTGTTACTATTCCACATATGCAATTGTTGTCATCACAGACTGGAACACATCCTATATGATGTTGATTCATTAATTTTGCTACTTCTTGTATTTTTGTTTCAGGTCTTACACAACATACATCTTCACACATACAATCTTTAACTTTCATTTTATTACCACCTTGTATAATATATTTAGGTTTTTTAATAAAGGATTTACCTATAAACCTATTGCCTCAATAGTTATATTTTT
>CALXCF010000036.1 GCA_944386755.1 uncultured Clostridia bacterium
GTTTTTTTGCCTGTTGTTCATACAAAAGATAAAAAAGAAAATAATATAGATAAACTTGCTTGTAGTGAATTTTGGAAGGCAAAAGATAGTTATAGACAATTACAAAATGCTTTTTATGATTATATGATATCACATAATTTTGAATTAGAAAGAGGATTACCAAAGGAAGAAACAGGCAGAGTCCATTATACTTTGAAAGAATATAAAAATATAACTAATTATGAACAAACAAAAGAAACTTTGAAGAATATAAAATTAGAATTGCCAGAAGTTCCAGATATAAAAGATATTAGAAAAGTTATGATAAATAGGGATGAAAAAATTTGTAATGAAATTATAAAGCCAAAAGACGAATTAATACAAGAGTTATACCAAGATAATGTTTCATTGCATAAGGAATTGTCAAAACAAACGAAAGTCATAGAAGAAGCAGAAAAATATCAAAATGAGAGAGATAAAATACTTGAAGATAATAAAGAATTGCATAATCAAATAAAACAAATTGAAATAGAATTTAAAGAAAAAAAGTTTGATATAGAATGGAAATATAAAAGTAAAATTAAAAGTTTAGAAAAGGAAAATAACTATTTATATAATGTAGTAGATAAATTTAGAGAAACTATTGGAAAATTCATAAAATGGATTTGTAAAAAGTTTGATATGGGAGCAGAAGATAATTTAATCAGAGATTTTGAAAAAGAAACTAAAACCTATTTGGATGCAGAGAATCAAATTGAGCATGAAGATAAAGAAAATGAATTAGAACTATAAAGATAAGTTAAAAAATTAAGTAATAAAAATTTAATTATAAATGATTGAAAAAAGTAGTAAAATGTGGTAAAATGTTTATGTTAATCTAAAAAGGGAGTTTTAAAATGAGTTTAGAAATAAATATATTTATCAATAAAATACAAAGAATACCAGTACCCAAAATTCAGGGGATGCTAAAACAATATGAAAAAGAATTTAAAAAATTATCATATATAGATCAAAATGCAATTCTTAATTTTATAGAGAAAAGAATTAATATTTCACAAAGAATACCTAGAGAAGAAATAATGTTTAATATGTTTTTATTCACAGATTTAAGTAGAAGAAAAAATATGAATAGACAATTAAGGGAAAGTGCTGAAAGCGAACTTAAATCTATAGATTTAATAGCTCTAATTGAATCTTTACAATATATCGAAAGTGATACTGTAGAGAAGATATTAAGAAGTTATCACCAAATTCTTGATAGCAAAGTTATAGAAACATTGATTATAAATTTACCAGAAAACAAACAAATCTCTGCAATTCAAGTGTGTAGAACTGAATTGATGAATAGTGAACCTAATACATTTCATAATTTTATGGCTTCAATAAGTAAAGAAGCACAAAGATTTGTACTAGAAAACTTTAGAGAGAAGTTTGAAAAATATTCTCCAGAAGATATGTCTAATGTTTCTTCTTGCCTATATCAAGATAATATGCCTGTATATGCAAGTAAATATCAAACCAATATTGAACGAGATGTGAATTTATTTTATATATTACATTCTTGTAATGAAGAAAATTTAGAAAGTACATTAAATCAATTTAAAAATCAGTTAGAAAGATTAAATGCAGATGATTTAATGAAGTTGTTATGCTTTAAATCAACAAACTCTGAAATGTTGTTAAATTTATGGAGTAATATGCCTGGTAAACTGCTAGATGTTTCAATTCCATATTTTAAAACTTTTATAAGAAGATTAGAAGATAAAGAAAGATTTGATGCAATATATAGGTTTAAAGGAAAATTTGCTGAAATGAAACTTGACGAAATTGTTGAGTTGTTTCAATATGATACTGATGAAGTAAAAGCAAAAGTCCTTATTGAATATCGTGATAGATTTACTGGAGAAACATCACCAGAATTAAGAAGGTTTATGACAAAACCAGTAAAGCAAAAAATGTTAGATATTTATGTTGAAAAACAAAGAGAAGAATTTAGAGAAAAAAAAGAGTTGGGTGTAGATTTAACAAAAGAATTTTCATCAATCATTTCGACTTTAAAAGATGGTAAAAGACATAGATTATTTGATGATGACTATATAAGAGCAATAACTCTAGCTAAAATGTTATTGTTGGAAGATAAAAGTATCGATGATAAAAATCCAAGTTATATTAAATTAAGACAAAAATATATGAGTCATTTATTTAAAAATCTTCGTAGAGATAATACAGTAGATGATTCTACTAACAATAGTATGTTTTACAGAATAGTAAAAGGTAGTGTGAGTTTTAGTCAAATAGATGATTTAGAAACCGTTAAAGCACTTATTTATCTATCCCGTAATCCACAAGCTAAAGATGTTGCACAAGTAGAAGATTTAGTAAGTAATTTATCAGAAAAACAAGTACAAAATTATAATATAAAACTATATAAAAAGTTATGTGAAAGAATTAAAGAAACATATAAAGATTCATCTCCATTAGAAGAAAATATACAAAAATTAGCATTTAAAATGTTTTTAGGGTTTGGATATGATAAGGCAATAAGAATATTAGAATATAAGAAACCTTTCACATCTTTAGAATATTTATTTAATGATTTAAGAGTAAGAAATAATGAATTAAACGAGGATGGAACACCTAAACTAAATGAAAAACTTATGAATTATTTATTTGGAAGTAATAGAAATGATAAAAATGCTAATATAAATAAATTACTAAATAATGAAATACCTAATTTTGATAAATATTTTTCATCAATCTATAACGATTGGGATTCCATATATAAGAAATTGAATGGAAGTGTTAGTACAAAAAGAATTTTAGACTTATATAAAAATCCAGTTACATTTTTAAAACCAGATGAATATAAACTTGAAGAACCATTGCAAGAAATAGGAACATCGGATCCATCAATAGTTCAAAAAGCTAAAGATTGGTATCAAATAATGAAAGAAAGACAATATTCTAGTATTCCTAAAGTACAGGGAAATATTGATGATTATGAATATGAAATGTTAGATTTAGATGATCCACTTGCTTTAGCAGTAGGATATATAACAAGATGTTGTTTTTTAATAAATGGATTATCAAGAGAATCTCTTTATCATTCAATAAGTAGCAAAAACGGAAGAACTTTTGTTGTTAGGAAAGATGGAGAGCTAATAGCACAAAGTTGGGTATGGAGAAATGGAAATGTTTTATGTTTTGACAATGTTGAGGCAAGAGGAAATTATAGTTATGATACATTATTAGAAATATATCAAAAGGCAAGTGGAGAACTATTAGATATATCAAATCAAACAGAAAATGAAACAGAAAGTCTTAAAGTAATAACTTATGGTACATCTGAATCAAGAATGTCAAGACCAGAAAAAACTTTTAGAGGAGAATTGCCAAGAGTTTTGGAGAATGTTGGATATTCTGATGCAAAATACGAACAATGTGTTCTTGCAGAAAGAAAATATAAAAGTTTATATTATGGAGATGTTGTAGCAAGATATGAAGATCCAAGACCACAAATAAAAGAATATACAGATATTTCAACTATGAGTGATGAAAAAATTGCAGATTTAAACAGAGAATTAGATGCTATTGAGTATTCTAAAACTGGAAAAAGTAGAGAAACTAATGTGAGAAATTGTAGATATGTTATTTGTAGCAAAGATTGGTATATAGCAATAGGAAATGATGGAAAGGTTACAACGCAAATATTAAATAAAGATAATAGAGCAGCAGAGGAATGTAAAGCAAAAGCAGAATTAATTATAAAAAGAATTAAAGACAATAAAATTGTAGTACCAACTGATTTTGGAGATGTTGGAGGTGAAGCAAGGTAATGAACCCACTAATAATGGAAGATATAAAAAACAAATTAACAGGATATGACAGGTCAGCAACACGAATGAGTTTTGCAGACTATAGAGGAAGTTCTGACTATAGAGGAAGGGGAACTTTGAGTGAATATACTGTTGCTAAATATCCAAAGGAAATGTTTGAATTTTTTGAAACTCTATGTTCTATCTTACCTAATAATGTTACATTAGATGAATTACTATTAAATATGGAATTATTAATAAATGATTTTGAAAATGGAAAATGTGGTTTTTACAATAATTCTAACACTAAAGAAAGATTTAAAGATTTATCTTTAAGATTTCAAGCCTTTAGAAATTTTCCACAAGTTTTATCATATATACCTAGATATATTGATAAGGTAACTGACATTCAATTTTCAGCTGAATTTTCAAAAAGATTTGGAGAAGAAATATTAGGAAAATATGATATAGAAGAAAAACATCAAGACTATGGATTTATTGAAGTTGAAGAAAATGTAATAGATATTTCAAATAAAGATAAGGCAGAAGTTTTAGCAGGATTATATAATAATAGTCATCCAGTAGGAATGGGTATGGCTCAATATGATGCAACTCCGATGAGTGTTGAAGTTGCAAGGAAAATACTAAAGCAACAACAGAGATTTGATTATTTAAGAGGTAGACCTTTAAAAATTAATTTAGAAGGAAATGTTATTTGGGTAGGAGCTTATAATTATGATAATGCAAAGGGATTGGCTCAAAAAGTAATATCAAGTTGTAGAAATATAAATGAAATTGGAGCAGATGCCTTAAAGAAAGTTGAAACAAAAGTAGAAGAAGAAATCCAAAAACAGATTCAGGAAGAACTTGCTAAAAAACAAAAAGAAGTATTAGAACAACAAGAAAGTAATGTAAATAATTCAAGCACAAGAAATAATGGATTAGACTATTTAAGAGTTCCACAATCAGAATTACAGTCAATGAGAAAATTGATAGAAGAATCTGGTTTTGATATAACGGAGGAAACTATAGAATTCATTAGAAATATTGAAAATCAAGCATATCCAGAAGAAATGAAAGTAATGCAAGATGCAGAGGATATTGAAGATTTATCGGATATTTATGGATATTTTGAATCAGAAATTACAATAGCTAGAAATAGAGATTGGTATATAGTTTATGGTGAAGATGAGGATTCGGTAGAAATATTAGATATAGCATCATTGCCAACTAGGGATAGAGAAGCTAGTCGTAGAGAAATGCACAATTATCTTGTTGGAGTAATAAATAGAAAGGCAAAAGATGGAAATAAGCCAGTTATATTAAATGCTAAGGAAGATACTTCATATAAGATGATTCAAAGAATGGTGAATAATGGAGAATATGAAATTATCGAAGATACAGTAAATAGTTGGGAAACTGATAATTCAATCATAATGCACAATTTAGTATTAACTCCTATAATGGAAAGAGATAAAGACAGAGATGAAATTTAATAAATTGTAAATTCGTGTAAAATGCCCTATAAATCGAATTATAGGACATTTTCTATTTATTCTTTAAAATCCATTCATAAACCTCATTTTCAGTAAGTTTGCCTTTTTTCATTTGGTTAATTTTTTCTTTTGCCTGTTTTTTCCAAGTTTCAAAATCTTGGACGAGTTTTTTATTGTCTTTATTTTTTTTAACTTGCATAAATTTTTGTTGATATGTTCTTCTATATTCTCCCATAGCCTTATTTTGTTTTAATCTTTCAGTATAAGATTGAAAAGCACCTAAATCTCTACA
>CALXCF010000037.1 GCA_944386755.1 uncultured Clostridia bacterium
TACACCCAGACAATATGGCAGCAGGTCCTGCTTCATATGGTATGACAGATACTATGGGAAGAATGCACTCAGATGCACAATTTGCAGGTTCTTCATCAGTACCAGCTCATGTTGAAATGATGGGATTAATCGGTATGGGTAACAACCCAATGGTTGGAGCATCAGTTGCAGTAGCAGTTGCAGTAGAAGAAGCAATGAAATAGAATAAAGCGAAATATAAGAAAAAAGGCAATTCTAAATATAGATTTGTCTTTTTTTAAATAAATTACAAAAAAATTGTAATAAAATAAATAAAAAACTCTCTTATAAAATAGAAGGAGGTAAAGTTATGCAGAATATAGAAGAAGTATATAAACAATATTCAAACACAGTATACAAATACCTATTCTGCTTAACAGGTAAAGAAGAAATCGCAGAAGACCTAACACAAGAAACTTTTGCAATAGCAATAAAACAAATCAATAAATTTAGAGGAGACTGCAAAATATCAGTATGGCTATGTCAAATTGCAAAACATCTATGGTATAAAGAGCTAAAAAAGAGCAAAAAAAATAAAAACATATCAATCAATGATTTAAACGAAGAAATAGAAGAAGCTCAAACAACAGAAGATATAATTTGTGAAAAAGAAGAAAAACTAAAACTATTTAAAGACATGCAAAAGCTAGACGAACAATCAAAAGAAGTAATGTATCTAAGAATGGTAGGAAACTTGAATTTTATTGAGATAGGCGAAATATTAGGAAAAACACCTAATTGGGCAAGAGTTACATTTTATCGTGCTAAGCAAAAAATAAGGGAGGTAAATGAAAATGGAAAGAAAAACTGAGTGTGAAATAGTGCAAGACCTATTATTAGGATATGTAGATGGAGTATTAAATGTAGAATCAAAAAAATTAGTTGAAAAACACTTGTCAGAATGTGAGAAATGCAGAAAAAGACTAGAAGATATAAGAAAAGACATCAAAGAAAATGAAAATAATCAAGAAAAAGAAATTGACTATTTAAAGAAGATAAGAAGAAAAGCAAGAATAAAATCAATATTAATAGCATTGGGAATCATATTACTAATATTATTAGGAATTTACTTATATCAATTTATTACAATATGTAGCATATCAAATAAAGCAGAAAACAGCTTAAGTTCAAACAACTTCTATAAGGAAACAACAGATGTTTTAGGAGATGGACAAACAGTTGTTACAAGAACATATTATAAAGATGGAAAATATAAATCAGTATCAGACATTTATACTGAAGAAGGAATTGAAACAAGTTTAATTAAATATGCGACAATAAATTCGGATGAAATTATTTATATTTCAGAAGTAAATAAGCAAATATCAGTAGAAAAAGGTAAATTTACCAAAATGATTAATGAAGAAGAAAGCTTGAAAGGAGCAACTTTATTGCCATTTGATATAAATAGTTTTTTATCAAAAATAGGAGTAGCTTTTATAATGTCAATAGATATAGATACATATCAAGTAGGAAAAGAATATTATGTCTTTAATAATAGATTTGAAAGAACAAAAAATTGGGAAATGTGGATTGATAAAGAAACCGGATTGCCAATAAAAATAATAAATAAAGGAGGACGAAAAAGTTTTTATACAGGAACACAAGTTGTAAAAGAAGTAAATGATAATATACAAGAATATAAATATGAATTCGGAACAGTAACAGATGAAGATGTGGCAGTTCCAGACATAAATAGTTTAAGCGGATACACAATAAAATATTTAAATGATGAAGATTTGATACAACAATAATTAAATAAAAGTAAAAAAATGAGTGTAATGCTCATTTTTTTGTAACCTTTTTTGAAAAAATGATAATATAAAAATAGATAAAGGTAAAAATTATTTATATAAATAATGTTATTGGAACTAAGGGAGATGAAAAAGGTGGAGGAAAAAACAATTGATAAATATATTGAAAACGATGCGCTTAACATTGAAAAAGTTATCAATGAATATAGTGGATATATCTATATAATAGTAAAAAATCTGGCAAAAGAAACAATAAGTAAAGAAGATATAGAAGAAATAATATCTGATGTATTTGTGACATTTTGGAACAATAGAGAAAAACTAGACAAAACAAAACCAATAAAAAGCTATTTAGCAGGAATAACAAAAAATCTTATAAAATTAAAATATAGAAAAATACAATTTAATTTTAATATAGACAATTATGAAAGTCAATTAATAGCTAATCTAAGCATAGAAGAAAACTTTGAAATAAGCGAAAGTAATAATATAGTAGAAAAAACATTAGAAAATATGAAAAAAGAAGATAAAGATATCTTTATAATGTATTACTACAATTCCAAAAAAATAAAAGAAATATCAAAAACTCTAAACATTAGCGAGTCAAAAGTAAAAACAAAATTACATCGAATAAGGAAAAGATTAAGAAAAGAATTAGAAAAAAACGGATATAAACTTGAAAATTAAATAGTGAAGGGAATGATGTGAAAATGAATAATAATGAAGAATTAAACAAAAGAATACTAAACAAATTTAAAACTAAAATTGCAATTGAAAACTTCAAAAATGAAGAAAAAATCCAAAAAACACCTAAATTAAAAATGCTAAAATTTGTAGCAACATTTGTGTTATCAATAGGCTTAACAGTAAGTATAGTATATGCTGGAGGAGTAATATACGAAAAAGTATTTAAAGAACCAGAAAAAATAGAAAACTATATAGAAGAATTGAAAGTAACTCAAGAAGATTTAAACAATATAATCACTGAACAAGAAGCAATAAATTCAGCAAAAGAAGAAATAAAAAGGTATGGATTAGAAATCAAAGAAGATGAACTAATAAAAACAGAAATCCAGAAAGCTCCAAACTATGATGAAATCACATATATGATTGAAACTTCAAATTTAAAAGTATTTATAGATGCGAATACAGGTGATTTAAGAAGTTTCTATTTAGATGATGGATATTCTTTAGAAGAGAGAGAAAAACTTACATCTTCAAGAGAAGAAATTATAAAAGCAGGAGAAGAAAAGCTAAAAGAATATGGATTTGGAGAAGAATATAAATTATCATATATATCATGTAATAATAGTGATGATGATTCAAAAGTTTATTTGTGGTATTTATGGTTTTCAAAAGAATATGATGGTTTATTCAATGAAGCAGAAACAATCAATATGACAATTATTCCAAAAGTCAATTTAGTAACAGTACTGTCAATTGTCAATGAACCATTTGAAAATAATCCAATAGAAATATCTATGGAAGAAGCGGTAAATATTGCAAGAGAAAAAGATAAAATAATAAATACTGAAAATTACAAAGAAAAATCATTTACAGCAAATTTAGCTATAAAAAGAATGAATCCAGAAGTGTATTTAAAAGAAAATGGACTGACAAATGGCTATGAAACAACAATATTAGAAGATGGAACAGAATACAGTTATAACACATATAAAATGAATGGCAAAGCCAGAAAAGTATACGCAGTAGAATTTTCTTATGAGGACAAACCATTTAATCAAACAAGAACCTACTATGTAGATGTAACAACTGGAGAAGTAGTTGGAGGAGAAGATATATTTGATTTAAATGTAGCTGAATAAAAAAAGAATAAGAAATTACTATTTAAATAAAGTATTTAATATGATATAATCACCTTGTAAATATTTTATGAGGTGATTTATTTTGGATAATACAAAAGAAATAAAAGAATCAGAATTAAAAGAAATATTTAAAGAAAGAAAAAGAGACACACATAAAGGGACTTATGGATATGTAGGAATACTAGGTGGATGCATGGAATATTCAGGAGCAATCAAGCTAGCAAATATGAGTGCTTCAAGTATAAGAAGCGGATGCCGGAGTTGTAAGACTAATTGTGCCAAAAAGTATCGAGCTATCTATTGTACCATATTTATTAGAACAAACAATGTATCCAATTTCAAATGATGAGAATAATAAAATGATATTTAATAAAGAAGAAATAGATAAATCTTTAGAAAAAATAAAAGCACTTGCTATTGGAATGGGATGGGGAAGCGGAAAGGATAATGAAAAAATATTAGCATATATATTAGAAGAAAAAAATATCCCATGTATAATTGATGCAGATGGATTAAATACTCTAGCAAACATGGATTTAAATATTCTTAAAAAAGCTAAGAATAGAATTATATTAACACCACATCTGAAAGAATTTGAAAGGATAAGTAAAAATCCTATTGAGAAAATAAAAGAAAATCCAATAGAATTAGCGATAGAATTTGCTAAGAAATATAATGTAATATTATTATTGAAAGGAAGTACAACAATTGTAACAGATGGAGATGAAACATATTTAGTAAAAAGAGGTTGCACAGGAATGGCAACAGCAGGAAGTGGAGATGTTTTATCTGGAATTTTAGTTGGAATATTAGGATATAATGAGCCAAGTAGCAAAATTGTAGCTGCAGGAGCATATTTGGCAGGGGTATCTGGAGAACTAGCTCAAGAAAAATATACAGATATTAGTATGAAGTCATCTGATACAATTGAAATGATTCCAGAAGCAATAAAGAGGATAAGATGTAATGATGAATAAAAAACAAAGTAAAAAATTTATAAAAAATAGTATTCAACAATAAATATTTTTATATAAGAAAATCGAGCCTAACAAAATCGAAGATTTTGAGGCTCAAATGCCACTCACTTCGTTTGGGCGATTATAGGTAGATTAACCTTGTTTTATACGGAAAGATGCATTTTAAAAATGCACTTTCCTATAAAATAAAAAAGCTCGAAAATATGAGAAAAATCAAAGTTAAAAAACATGGAAAAAAATACCAATAAAATTTTTTGAAAATTTTTTAAAAAAAGTGTTGACAAAGACAAAAAACCATTGTATAATTAAAATCGTCCCAAGTGAGGGAACATAAAAAGTACATTGAAAAATAAACAATAAAATCCTTTAGAGAATAAACCGAAGCGGTAAATTTCTTTGCAAAAAGAAAA
>CALXCF010000038.1 GCA_944386755.1 uncultured Clostridia bacterium
GTTGCTCCTGTGCTGTCTTTTACTACCATTGTTGTGTTTGCAGTATCTATTACATATTTTCCGTTTTCTATTTTCTTTGCTACACTTAATTCGATACTTCCTGTGAATTTGTTATATCCTTCTGGTCCTGTTGTTTCTTTTATTGTATATGTATCTGGTGTTGAAGTGTTTGTTATTTGTATTGTTCCTAAACTTACTATTCCACTTGAATTTGTTGTTGTTTTATTTTCATTATTTACATTAAATATTGCTCCTGATAATGGTGCATTTGTTTTACTGTCTACTTTTACTATCTCTAATTCATATTCTCCTTCTAAGTCTGGTATCTCTATTTCTAATTTTCCTGGTACTGATATTTCTTCTTTTTCTGGTATTACTACTGGTTGTTCATCTTTGTTTGAGCTATGAGCCCATAATGTGAAATTCATTTCATCATAAGTTATATTGACTTCTACACTTACTGTCTTTTTCAATGTTGATTCTAATGGTAGTGAGATATAGAAATCTTGTCCTATTAAATCCGCAATTGTTGTTCCTGTTGAGACCTGACTTTTATCTTCATCTAGTAATATATAGTCATTTGTTGTTGCATTATCTATTTTTGTTATAAACTCTAATTCATATGGTTTTATATTATTTTCTGTTATATGAATTGGTCCTATTATTGTTCTATTTCCTTGTATTTCATAACTTAATGTTTTTGTGTCTAACTGTATAGGTGCTTCTTGTGTGTTTGCTATATTATCATATTCTGGTGCATTTGCTTTTGCTGTTCTTACTAAATAGTCATACAAAAGCTCTGCTTGAATTTGTCTCATGTTTCCTTCATTTGTTCCTTGATTATAATCTGATAAACTTGTATATTCT
Source organism: uncultured Clostridia bacterium (assembly GCA_944386755.1). GTDB lineage: Bacteria > Bacillota > Clostridia > TANB77 > CAG-508 > CAG-269. The sequence continues at coordinate 868 of CALXCF010000038.1, forward strand.
ATTCCGTTATCAGTGTAATTTAGCCATCCAGCTTCACCATATTGGTCATATATTTCATTTTCTCCATAATTTGTAAAATACCATAATGCTGCTTGTTGTACTGCTTCTATATCGTCATTGGTTAGTAAGTATCTGTATGAGCTACTACGTATTCCAGCTGCTTCTAGTAAATTTTCTTTATATGCTTCATCTGATACCCCATCAAAATAAAACAAATCTAATGCTGCTAATATTGCACTATATTGATTTATTGTTGTTCCAGCATCTATCTTACCTTCAACTAATTTTTTTAATATATCATTTTCTCCTGCTATACTTGTCTTTTCTGTTTTCATATCATAAAAAACATCATATGTTGCTCGTTTATGAGTGTTTGTAAATCCTACTCCTGCTTTTAAACAATATATATTGTTTTCAGAATATGAACTTGATGCTTCGCTTTGATATTCAATTAGATTCCAAATTTTTTCTCCTCCTGAAGTTGGATTTCCTATTGCATATCCAAAACCACTTTCAAGTTTTCGTTCAGTTATTCCTATATATTTTGGATTGCTTGATGCATCTGCTCCAAATGTTTTGCTATCGGAAACAAAAATCATTGAAATTAATATAGTTAAAATTATTAAAATTTTTGCTTTAACTGTTTTCACGGTATTTTTCCCCTTTACTAATTATAATTATCTTCATCTATTATATCATTATTTATAGTATTTGTCTACCTTGGTATTTCAAGTATTTTTTAGTTTTTAATAATCAGTTACGGATTATTATTTTTTGTCTTTTATTACAATTATATTAATTTTAGTTTACGAATTTATATCTTTCATAAATTAAAAAGAGATAGGAATTTTTTGTTTTCCTTTCTCTTTAGTAATTTTAATTTTCTATTTTTTACTTTTCTTTTTATTTGATGCTTTTTTAGTTGTTCTTTTTTTGGTCTCTTTTTGTTCTTTACTTTCTAGTGAATCTTCTGGCTTCCACTTTTCACCTTTTTTAGGTTTGTTCCATGAGATATAGTCACAAGATTTAGGATTATTTTCACAAATATAGTAATTTCTTCTTCTTTTTGTTTTTCTAACTTGTACTTTTCCTCCACATTTAGGACATGGTACATCTATTGTTTCTACAATTGGCTTTGTGTTTTTGCATTCTGGATATCCTGGACATGCTAAAAATTTCCCATATCTTCCATATTTATATACCATCATTCTACCACATTTTTCGCATGGTATATCAGATACTTCATCTACTAATTCTACATGTTCTAATTCTTTTTCTACTTTTTCTATTTCTTTTTCAAATGGTCCATAGAATTCTCTAATCATCTTTTTCCATGGTTCTTTTCCTTCTGCAATTTCGTCAAATTCATTTTCTATTTTTGCTGTGAATTCAACATTTATTACATCGCCAAAATTTTCTGTTAGTAATTTATTTACGATTTTGCCTAGTTCCGTAGGGATTAGCTGTTTTTGTTCTTTTTCTATATATCTTCTTTCTAATATTGTAGTAATTGTTGGTGAATATGTACTTGGTCTACCTATTCCCTTTTCTTCTAGAGCTTTAACTAAACTTGCCTCTGTATATCTTGGTGGTGGTTCTGTAAAACTTTGTTTTGGATTTATTTTTTCTAATTTAACTTCTTGTTTTTCTTTTAAATCTGGTAACATTCCTTCTATTTCTTGCTCTTTTTGATCTGTTCCTTCAACATAAAGTTTCATAAATCCTTCAAATTTTATTCTTTGACCATTTGCTTTAAATGTGTATTCATTTGCATCAATTGTTACTGCCATTGTATCATATACGGCTGCCGCCATTTGGCTTGCCATAAAACGATTATATATTAGTTTGTATAATTTGTATTGGTCTTTTGTTAGTGCTTCTTTTATTGTATCTGGCTCTAAATCACTATATGTTGGTCTTATACCCTCATGTGCGTCTTGTGAGTCTTTTCCTGTTTTGTAATATCTATTTTCATAGTATTTTTCTCCATATGTTCCTACTATGTGTTCTTTTGCTGCTTTTCTTGCTTCTTCTGAAATTCTTGTTGAGTCTGTTCTCATGTATGTAATTAGACCAATTGTGCCTTTTTCTGGTATTTTTACTCCTTCATATAGTCCCTGTGCAATTGACATCGTCTTTTTTAATGTAAATCCTAATTTCCTTGATGCTTCTTGTTGCATAGTACTTGTTGTAAATGGTGGTGCTGGAGTTCTTTTTCTTTCTCCTTTTTTTACTTCTTCTATTATATATTTTGCTTTTTCTATATCTTTTAAGATTTTATCTGCTTCTTCTTTTGAGTGTATATCTAATTTTTTACCGTCTTTTCCGTAAAATCTTGCTTCAAAATCTTTTTTGCTTTCTTCATCTAACAAATCTACATATATGTTCCAATATTCTTCTGGTATGAATTTTTCGATTTCTTCTTCTCTATCAACAATTAATTTTACCGCCACTGATTGCACTCTTCCTGCTGATAATCCTCTTTTTACTTTTTTCCACAAAACAGGGCTCATTTTGTACCCAACAATTCTATCTAATACTCTTCTTGCTTGTTGTGCATCTACTAAATTTGTGTCTATTTCTCTTGGATTTTTTATTGCATTTTGGACCGCTGTTTTAGTGATTTCATTGAATGTTACTCTTGACATTTTATCTTTATCTTCTGATAAAATATATGCTAAATGCCATGCAATTGCTTCTCCCTCACGGTCGGGGTCAGTTGCAAGATATACTTTTTTTGCTTTTTTTGCTTCTTGTTTTAATGATTTTATTAAATCTCCTTTTCCTCTTATATTTATATATTCTGGTTCAAAGTCATGTTCTATATCTATTCCCATTTTTGATTTAGGTAAATCTCTTATATGCCCCATTGAGGCTAGTACTTTGGTACTTCCTCCTAAAAATCTTTTTATTGTATTGGCTTTTGCTGGTGATTCCACTATTACTAATTTATCCGCCATAAAATCCTCCTTATCTTTCTCTTATGCTGTTTTCATTATTTTTCAACCACTTCCACTTATAGTATTCTAGACTATATCTACACAATTTGCAAGTATTATCATTAATTTTTATATTAAAAATTGTTTTAGTTAATTGAAAAAGTAAATTCTAGTCAAATAAAAGTAAATAGAATTTAATTGTATTTTAATAGTTATTGTAAGA
>CALXCF010000039.1 GCA_944386755.1 uncultured Clostridia bacterium
CATAAAATATAGTATCATAGTATTAGAAAGTAATCAATAAGGATTGCTGTGGGAGGAACGAAAGTTCCAGTAAAATTGCTATGGGAGGCAACTAGTTAGAAATAATTAGTTGCCAGTTTTTTTATTTTATGTTATATTATTTATAACAGTTGATTAATAAAATTATTGTATTAAATAGTTTCAGAGTTTTAATGAAGTCTTATTTTTATAGTAAGAAAAACCCATTTGATATAAAAATGCTCTTGTTTGTTAGTATTATATGATTTGTTAAATTAATTATACATAAAATAACTTCTTTTGCTAAATAAGTTATACATATAATCAAAGAAAAATACTTTATAATAAAATTTATCATCTTTCATCATAATCTCCGATGTGAATTTATTTCCTGAACTTTAGGTTGGATATTTTTTACTAATTGTTCTGTATTAAGTAAAGTCTGTTTTATTTTATCTGGTGAATATTGACCATATTGAGGTCTTGAATTTCCAGAATAATTCATTATTGATTGAAAGACTTGTCCTAAATTACCTAATATTGTCATTATTTCTTTTTCATCAAATCTATCAAAAAAAGTTCCAAAATATTCCTCATTTAATCCTGAACGAATTGCTGTACTTAAATTTCCAAAAGCTTTATTAACTAATTCATCACATATTGTTTCAAAAATACCATATTTTGTGTTCATTGTACTCCAATAACTATAATCAGCACATATTTCAGGACAAGAATAATGTTGCTTTTTAGGTACATTAATCCCTTTACATAGAGATTGCATTCCTTGAGCAAATTTTTCTACTAAATATTCTTCCAAACAGCTGAAGCCAGATAAATATGTATGCGTACTTTCTGTCAATTCATTTGGATGAGTATTTTTTATTTCAATAATATGTTTTAACACTTTTTCTTCTAAATCTGTTCTTTCATAAGAAGTCATTCCCATTAAGGCATGTCCAAGTTCATGATAACATACATTTGATCTTAATATATCATTTGTCATAGCAGTATCGAGAATACCTATATCTCTTTTTTTGGTTTGGGAATTAATTCGTGCCACTCCATTTGCACGACCTAATTCCTGCTTACTTTCAGCATGAAAATTTATACCTTCATATTTACTTTTTACTTTATCAGATAATAAACCATTCACTTTTAAAAATTTTTCAAATGGTATTAAATCTGAGTTTATTAACTTAATTTCATGACTATTAAATTTTCTCATTTTACCTTCTCCTTACTTTTTCTAAGATAGACAAATATATTCTACCATATTAGTATATACAATTTTATAAATCCATTGAAATAAAAAATTATTTTATTTTCACACCTATTAAACCAATCAAATCTACGGCTTGAAATTCATTTATTATTGCACCTTTTAAATCTTCAATAGACACAATAATTCCATCAATTATACTATCCGAAAAATCTATACCATTTAAACTAGATTTAAAAAATTGTGATTGTGTTAGGTCAGCATTTTTAAAAACAATATTTTTAAATTTGTTTTCTTGAAAATTGCTATTTCTTAAAACAGTGTTATCAAATAAAATGTTTTCCATATTAGCCATTGCAAAATTAGCATAATTCAAATTTGATTCAGTAAAGCTAACATTATTTAATAAACTGTCTATAAAACTATCTCCAGTCATTTTGCAGTTATTAAATCGACACCTTATAAAAGTACAATTTTCAAATTTTGTATTAGAAAAATTACAATTATCAAATTCAATTTCAACAAAAGTATTTTTAGACAGATTACTATCAATAATATCTGTATTATGAAGTATGGATTTTTCAATAGTAATATCATTAATTTCTATATTACTTTCTTTATAGTTTTCTAAATTTATATTTTCCAATTCTTCAGTTTCTGTTATTTCATCTAATAAGTTTTCAATATTTATCAAGTTATCAACTAATATTTTTCTTGGTTTTAATATATTCATTTTACACCTTCTAAAAGTTATAATATATTTAATCTTTATTTAAGACAAATTCTTTTGTATTTAGATAATTTAAAATTCCACTATCAGTTTTAAAATTAAACTTTAAAATATAGCTACAAAGCATTTGATACTTTTTACCAAACTTTTTATTAATACTATTAATACCATATTTGCCATCACCAATAATAGGATAACCAAGATGAGCTAGATGAGCCCTGATTTGATGAGTTTTTCCAGTTTCAATTTGGACATCTAATAAACTTGTATTATTTGAATAATTCTCGATAACAGAATAAGTGGTAACTATTTTTTGATATCCTTTTTTAAATGTGTCACTAATATATACTTGTGATTTTTTATTATCTTTAAATAAATATGCTTCGCATCTTTTAAAATTATCTTTTGGAATTCCATAAACTAAAGCTTTGTAATGTTTTTCTATTTCATGATTTTTGAATTTGTCTAATAAAATATTTAGACTTTCATTATTTTTAGCAAATAGGATTAATCCAGTTGTATTTCTATCTAATCTATGGCAGGGCATAGGTTTGAATTCTAAATTTTCATATTTTTTATGAACTAATGATGTTAGACTGTTTTCTCCAGTTACTTCTATATTATATGGCTTATTTATAATTAAAATATTGTCATCTTCGTAAAAAATGTCAAGATTAATAGAAGGTATCAATATATTATCAGAAATATATACAAATATTTGGTCTCCTTCAAAAACACTAACATTTTCATTGATTCTTTTACCATTTATTTTTATATCTTTTTTTCGTAATGTTTTATAGAATAAATTGTTTGTTAGTGTTGGTAATTTGGCCATTAAAAAAGTATTTAGTTTTTTATTATCATATCTTTTATCTACAATTAAATTTTTCATAGATATATTATATAAAGAAATGATATAAAAGGCAAGAAATTTGATAGAATTTGAAAAATTATGTAAAACGTGTTAAAATAGTAGTGTATCAAAAAATTTTACATTAGGAGGATGGTCAAAATGGCTAAAAAAGATTTTATGACATTAGAAGGCATTGGAAGAAAGAATAAGGGGAGTATATATCGGGATTACAAGGATGATACTGATGGCATCTTGTATTTCGAAGATAAAAGAAACAACTTATTAATCCGGCAGATAGTTCCAACTGCAAAAGATGTCGAATTGGTAAAAAATACTCAAAAAATTGCTGCTAGACAATATTTTTTAGTAAGTAAAGATAAAACTCATTTTATATCACTTGATAAAGTCATGGCAGAGTACACTGACGAAGAGCTAAAGAGAAAGATTAGAGAATCAAATCCTCTTGTTAATGAGGAAGGTGCCATGAGTGTTGCTATATTTAATTTGAAAACGAAAGAGTTTATTGCAATATTGGATGTAGAGGAAGCTCAGAATACTGATGGCAAAATAGGTGCAATAACTTTTACATTTTCGAATAATATGATTATAAGGAAACGGTATGGCAATAAAATTAGAAAATGGGTTGAAAATTTATTTAAAGAACAACATATCTATACTGGTGGTTGTCGAGAAGTAGTTTTCAATGGAAATGAGTATGAATTATTACCAATTAGTTAAGTAATGTGAGACCATCAAACTGGCACTAGAGTTATTCTAGACGCCAGTTTTTAATATATTAAAACTATGAAATTAGAATAGTTATCATAACTAATTCCTAAATCGAATATAATAGAATGTGAACTTTTGGTCAACTGAAAAAGTAAAATATAATTAGAAAAAGTAAATTCTATTTACTGATTAAAAGCTATTTAAAGGGATTT
>CALXCF010000040.1 GCA_944386755.1 uncultured Clostridia bacterium
GAAGAAGGTGGAAGACATACACCATTCTTCAATGGATATAGACCACAATTCTATTTCAGAACAACAGACGTTACAGGAGTTATTGAATTACCTGCTGGAACAGAAATGGTTATGCCAGGAGATAACGTATCAATGACAATCGAATTAATCACACCTATCGCTATTGAAAAAGGATTAAGATTTGCTATCCGTGAAGGTGGTAGAACAGTTGGTTCAGGAGTTGTTGCTGATATTATAGAATAATTAGAAAAATTCTAGTAATATATAAAGCAAAAGGATTAGGAAAAAATTACCAATTCTTTTGCTTTTTTTGTATTATTATGATATAATAACATTTGAATTAACAAAAGGAGGTAAATACCATGAGTAACGAAAAGGAGACAAGAACAGAAGCTTTAGAGCGGATGCAGTATGAAGCTGAGAATGAATTAAGGAAAATTCAGCAGAAATACGAACGTGAGGTCGAAGAATTGACAGAGAGTACTAAAAAAGCTAGACAATCAACAAAAAATGCTAATGAATTGGATAAGATCCATAAGCATTTTGAATGGGAATTAAAACAAATTGTAAAAAGGCAAAATGATGATTGTTATGAAGTGCAAAGAAGATTCTTCGAAAAAGCAAAAGATTTATAATTCCTGCCCAGCTATGTGTTATTTCACATAGCTGGGTAAAATTTTGTATAATTTATAAAAAAGTGCAATATTTTTAGAAAATCAGAGATAAAAAATATAAATATTACTAATTTTACTTGTAATTTTCCCAAAATAATAATAAAATAGATATGTCATAAATATTATGGAATAAGACAAAACAAAAAGGTTATAGATTTAGACTTGAGAAAGGAATGATAATAGCAATGAAAATAGTACTAGATGCTATGGGAGGAGACAACGCACCAGATGCAAATATAAAAGGAGCAGTAAATGCAATAAATAAAGTAAAAGCAGAAGTTGTATTAGTAGGAAAAGAGGAAGTAATAAGAAGTAAAATAAAAGAATTTTACGGAAAAGAAATGGAAGAAATTTCAGACAGATTAAAAATAAGAAATGCAACTGAAACAATAGAAATGGAAGATACACCAACTGTTGCAATAAAACATAAAAAAGATTCATCAATGGTTGTAGGATTTAGAATGTTAAAAGAAGATGAAGGAGACGTATTTATATCTGCTGGAAATTCAGGAGCTTTATTAACAGGTGCAACATTAATTGTAGGAAGAATAAAAGGAATAGATAGACCAGCATTAGCAGGGATATTACCAGCATATAAGAGTCAATTACTTTTAATTGATGCAGGTTCTAATACAAACTGTAAACCAATAAATTTATTGCAATTTGCTCAAATGTCAAGCATATATCTTAAAAACACATATGGAATTGAAAAACCAGCAATTGGTTTGTTGAATATAGGAACTGAAGAGACAAAAGGTAATGAATTGGTTAGAGAAAGCTATAATCTTTTAAAAGAAAAATCAGAGGAATTGGATATTAATTTTGTTGGAAATGTTGAAGGAAGAGATGCTTTTTCTGGAAAAATAGATGCAATAGTAACAGATGGATTTACTGGAAATGTATTTTTAAAGACAACAGAAGGTTTAGGAAAGTTTGTTAAAAAAACTCTTACAGAAAGTTTAACAAGTAGTATATTAACTAAGATTGCTGCTTTGCCTTGTTTACCAGCAATAAAAAGATTTTCTAAAAAAATGGATTATAAATCATATGGTGGAGCATTATTTTTAGGGGTAAAAAAACCTGTTGTAAAGGCACATGGTAGTAGTGATGCATTACTATTTGAATATACAATCATTCAAGCTGAAAAATTTGTTGAAAATAAAGCTGTTGATAAGATGATAGAAGAATTCAATAAGCAACAAAAGAAAAAAGAAGAAAATTTGTAAAATGCAATAAAAAAATGCTTATATATAAATGTTTTTCTTGACCTAGTAGTACAAAATAAAAATATTTTAATAATTTACTTGACAAATAGGAAAACATATAATATAAATGAACTATGAATTGAGCATTAAAAACTTGAGAGGAGGTGAACTCGGAGGTATGAGTTCAGAAGAAATTTTAGAAAAAGTAAAAGGAATTATTGTAGAACAATTAGGAGTAGCAGATACAGCAGTAACAATGGAAGCTTCTTTTATTGATGATTTAGGTGCTGATTCATTAGATATAGTTGAATTAGTTATGGCTTTAGAAGAAGAATTTGATATCGAAATTCCAGATAGTGATGCAGAAAAAGTTGTTACAGTAGGAGATGTAGTTGATTACATTAAAGAAAATGTTAAATAAGTTTCCTAATGTAATACAAAATTTATAGATTAAAAGTTCTATAATTAATAAATTAATAAAAGAGCTAAACAAGTATATAATTACTTATTTAGCTCTTTAATTTAAAATTTGTTCTAAAATATTTGAGTAATTAGAAAAGAAATAATTTAAATAATAAGGAATATTTTTTCTTTTAATATTATTAGTATTTATAATATCTAAAGTAATTAAATTGCTATCATCTATATTTAGAGTTAAATTACCTATTACAGTATTTGATGATATTGGAGCCTCTAGATTTGTATTTATTGAAATAGAAGTTTTTATATTATCAATTTCGTTTTTATTAATTGACAAGATAGGATTTTTACATGTTTTTATTTCAAGTTCAAATGAATTAGAAGAACTTTTATTAATATCTAAATATTTCAAATTTTCATTTTTCCAGTTTTCAAAACTATTAACCGCTATATCATTTGCATTAATATATGTAAAATTTTTAAAAGCATATTCGATTAACTTAATACTATCTTGAGTTCTGAACTTTTTTGTATCAGCACCTAATACAACACATATAATGTCCATATCATTTCGTTTGCAAGCAGTTACTAAACATCTATTAGCACCATTTGTAAAACCAGTTTTTACACCATAGACACCATTTAAATATCCAAGTAATTCATTAGTATTTGATAAATTTTTTGGATAACCATTGATTGTAACAGTATAATTTTTTGTTCCAACAATTTTTGCGAAGGTTTCATTTTTTAATGCATAATCAGTAAGTATAGCAAGTTCATATGCTGTTGTATAATGTCCATCAGAATCCAATCCATGAGGTGATTCATAATGAGTACTTGTAAGGCATAACTCGTTTGCCTTTTGATTCATTAGTTCAGCAAATCCTTGAATATCTCCACCAGCATATTCGGCAAGTGCAACTGCCGCATCATTACCAGAACAAAGCATGAGACCATACAAAAGGTCTTTTATAGTGATTTTATCTCCAGTTTTTAATCCTAATCTCGAACCACCGGTACCAGCAGCTTTTTGAGAAATTTCAATTGTTTCTGATAAGCTACAGTTTTCAATTATAATTAAAGAAGTCATAATTTTTGTGGTTGAGGCCATTTTTACCTGTTTTGTCTCATTTTTCCCATATAAAACCATATGGGAATTTCTATCATAAATTATGCAAGAACGAGAATTAATTGAAGAAGCATCTAGAGTATCACTTGTTTGTGTTGCAGTTTCTGTAATTTCAGCATTAACATCAATGGAAATATTATCTTCTGTATAATCATCTGCGAAGCTAAAATTAAATGTTGATATTATAAGAAAAATAATAATAAGTATGTAAGGAAATTTTATAAAAAAGTTTTTCATAGTTAAATACCTCTTTATATTATATAATATTTTAATTGAAATATGATAAAGTGGAGTAAGAAGCTTACTAAAATAATAAAATTAACAAAATTTATGTAAAGTATTGATTTTGATACAAAAATGTTATATAATTGTAAAGTAAATGTTGATTTTAGTAATATGCTTTAAGCCTTATATCCGTAACATTACGTTATTCATATAAAAAGGATAGAAGAAATGGCAAAAAGTCCTATTGACTAGAAGTAAAAAACGTGGCAAAATATATATGAAATCTTATATTAATAAGAAGGAGAAAAAGAAATGAAATTGAGTAAAGTAAGTACTGCGATAGCTATAAGTGTTATTTTTGTAATTAGTATTTTATTCTGTTCAAATATGTCCTATGCACAACAAGCAGATACACCTTTGTATATAGGAATAACAGAAAGAAAAGGAAATGGACTTGGATTTGGATATGCAATAGGTAATCCAGATAATAGTGGAGAGAAAATATGGAATTTAATACAATATCAAAGTGAAACATCTAATACATATTCTGAAAATAATATATATTGTTTAAAAGCAGGAGCCGGATTTACTAATACAAATAAAAGAGCAACTTATGATATATTTTATGATATGAAAACTGAAAAAAGAACTATGCAAACTCAAAATCAAAATACCATATTAAAAGAATTAGCTACAAAAAATCTAGAATTAGATGATGGAACACAAATAAGTCAATATAGTGCTATATTAGCTTTGCTAGATTTATGCTATTTTGATAAAACATCTTCTGATGCAGATAGACAAGCTCTATTGCAAGCAGCCCAAATACCTGATTATACATATAATTTGACTGATTATGATATAGAAGCAGTACAACAAGCAGCTTTGTGGTATTTTACTAATTTTGGTGAAAATGAGATATATGACCAATATAATGCTTCAAGATGGCTTAATTATACACTTAATGGAACAACTTATACAAGTTTGTCAGGTTATAATTTAGAGGAAAGAGAAGGAGAACAAAGACAATTACAAGCAGAAATGTTATATAATTATTTGGTTAGAACAGCAATAGAAAATGCACCTAAATATGATAATATTGAAACTCAAGCAGGGTTACCTGCACAAGTAAACACTACAAGTTTAAATTATGAAGAAAGTAATGGTAATTACATTATAGGACCAATTAATATTACAGAAAATGAAAATATAGTTAAATTATATACAATTGATTTTGCTGTAAAAAATGGTGAAACAGAAACGTCAGATTATAAATTATTAAATCAAGATAAAGAAGAAGTATCTCAAGGAATAACAGTAGAAGATCTTGTAGGAGAAAACTTCTATATATCAGTACCAAATAGTGTAAATGTTGAAGATATTGCTATAGATATAACAATTAATTATAGTAATACGAATTTAACTTTGTGGATATCAAGTACAAATAACAAAGAGCAACCAATTGTAATACCGGAAAAAGAAAGTGTATCTGTACCGGTAGAATTAACAGTTAAACCATATGAAGAAGAAAGGGAATTTGATTTAGCATTAAGAAAATATATTACAGCAGTAAATGGAGAAGAATTAATAGGAGCAAATGTAAGAATTCCAGATATTGATGAATCAACATTAAACTCAGGAACAACAGCTACATACAAACATAAAAAAGATCCTGTACTTGTAGAATCAGGATACAAAGTGACTTATAGAATAACAATATATAACGAAGGTGAAAAAGCTGGTAGAGCAACAAAAATAGTTGACCAATTACCAGAAGGACTAACATATTCACAAGTTATAAGTGGAAATTTTGAATTAGATAGTTATAATGAAGATACAAATACTTTGAATTTAAAAAGAATTGATAGTAATACTGAAAACTTAAATCCCTATACAGAAGGGAATCTAGATAGTGAGACAATAGAAATAGAATGTACAGTAACAGCAACATCAGATACTAAAAATTCAACAATATTAACAAATGTAGCATGGATTTCAGAAGAATATGATGCAGAAGATCAAGTTACAATAACAAATCAAGATGGGCAAGATCGAGATTCAGAGCCATCAACAATACCAAATGTAAATAAAGATAATATGTCAGATTATACAGGTAATGGAAATAAACCAGATTTAACTGATTCAGACTATTATTATAAAGGACAGCAAGATGATGATGACTTTGAAAAATTAGTATTATTACCAGAAACATTTGACTTAAAACTAATAAAAAGAATAGTAGCAGTAAATGATCAGAACATTCCAGAAAGAATAGAAGATATTGATGTAAGTGACTTAAATGTAACTGATTCAAATGGAAATATAGTATCAACAACAGCTGATTATCAAATGAACAAAGAACCAGTTGGAGTAAAGAAGGGCGACATAGTTACATATACATTTAGAATATATAATGAAGGAACAATTGATGGATATGCACAAGAAATAACAGAAGATGTACCGGAGGGATTAGAATTCCTATGGTCAGAAGAAACAGGCGATGAATTAGAAGCAGATGAAACATTAACAGATGCCGAAAAAGAAGCAATTGAGTTTAACCAAAGATATTTATGGGGAAATTTTGTATATGATGAGTCAGGAGAGAGAATTGTACAAATTTCAACAGATTACTTATCTAGAGAAAATGAGGGAACACCTGGAAGTAATTTGATTGAAGCATTTGGAAGAAATGATGGAACAAAAACAGAAGATGATTTATCATATAAAGAAGTATCTGTTAAATTTAAAGTAGTGGCAGATAATATTGCTGGAACAGTTATAAGAAATGAAGCAGCAATATCAGAAGATTGTAATGAAAATGGAGATCCAGTAGATGATAGAGACTCTGATACAGAAGATTGGAAAGAACATCCAGATCATGAAGATGACGAAGACCATGACTATGTAGTATTACAATCATTTGACTTAGCATTAAGAAAATTCATCATAGCAGTAAGTGATGATGAAACAATTGATGAAGATGAATACCTAAGAAATGAAGATGGCTCATATACAAGAGCACCAGTTGTAGATACATCATTATTGAATACAGAAGATGAAGATGGAAACTTAATCACAACAGCAACATATAACCATACAAAAGAGCCAGTACTAGTTCAAAGAAATAATATAGTTATATACATGTTAAGAGTATATAACGAGGGAGATATAGATGGTTATGTAGCTGAAATAAAAGATCATCTACCATCATACTTAGAATACGTAGATGGAGAATTTAATAATCAATATGGATGGGAAGTTTCAGATGATGGAAGAACATTAACAACAAGATATTTAGAAGATACAATTATAAATAAAGCAGAATTAAATGAAGATGATGAATATGTATTATCATATCAAGAAGTACCAGTAATGTGTAGAGTGGTAGAAGGAACACCTACAAGCGAGAATGTAACTAACATAGCAGATATTACAGAATATTTAGATGATAGTAAAGAAGAAACTACAGATAGAGATTCTCAAAGTGATAATGTAGAACTTCCAAATGATGAAAACTTGCCAGAATATAAAGACGATGAAACAGGAGAATACATACCAGGACAACAAGATGATGATGACTTTGAAAAAGTAATAGTAAAAGAATTTGATTTAGCATTAAGAAAATGGGTAACACAAGCAATAGTAATAGAAAATGGAAAAGAAACAATAACAGAAACAGGACATGGACCATATGATGCCCCAGAAGAAATAGTAAAAGTAGAATTATACAGAAAAAATATCAATGATGTTATAGTAAAATTCAGATACAAAATTAGAGTAACAAATGAAGGAGACATACCTGGATATGTAAAAGAAATAACAGACTATGTACCAGAAGGATTAAGATTTGATCCAGCAGATAACCCAGGATGGACAGATGAAGGAAATAATGTAATATCAACAACACTAACAGAAGATGTTTTATTACAACCAGGAGAATACACAGAAGTAGAAGTAGTGTTAACATGGATAAATAGTGAAGACAATATGGGAGTAATGACAAACACAGCAGAAATTTCAGAAGATGATAATGAATATGACTTACCAGATAAAGACTCAACACCAGACAACCAAAAAGATGGAGAAGACGACATAGATGATGCACCAGTAATGATAACAGTAAGTACAGGTGCGGCAAGAACATATTTCATGTTAGGTGGAATAGTTCTAATTACAATAGCAGGAGGAGTATTCTTAATTAAGAAATTTGTAATTTAGTGAAAAAATCGAGAAAGTATTATTTTGTGATACATCTCGATTTTTTAAGTTATAGGAAATTGCATTTCCTATAACTCAAAAAACAATAGATGCACAGAAAAATTGTTTCACAATTTTTCGCGTCAATAAATCTTATACGCTTCTTGCTAGACCTTAATTTAATATAGTAAATATTAAAAAGTAGAGCAAAGGTCTAACGAAGCTAGATTTGTTCTTATTTAAAATAAAACAAAAATTGTAAAATAAAATTAATATAATTGTAATATTACATAAAGAATAAAGATCCGTAATGAAAAATCAAGTGTATATAAATAATAAGAAAATAGATATATACAAGTATAATAAAAAATGATAAAATAAAAGTATAAAACAAGTAAAGGGGAAAATAGCGTGAGAGCAATAAAGGCAAAGTTTTTAATAATTTTAATTGCATTAATGTCAATAGTTTTTGTTTCCGATAGCAAAACATTTGGAGCAGATGCATCAAGCAATCCAAAATATATAGGAATAACTGAACGAAAACTTGAAAGTGGTTTTGGATATGCAATAGGAAATCCAACTTCAGGAGGAGAAAAAATTTGGAATCTAATTGAATATCAAAGCGAAGCATCAAGTTCATATTCTGAAAACAATATATATTGTTTAAAAGCAGGAGTAGGATTTACAAATACTCATAAACGAGCAACATATGATGTGTTTTATGATATGAAAACAGAAAAAACAAGTATAGCAGGAGAAAATGATATATTAAAAAAATTAGTTGAAGGTAAGATAGAAGACGGAACAACAATAAATCAATATAGTGCAATATTAGCAGCATTAGATTTGTTTTATTTTGACGGAGTATCAGATGAAGCATATAAAGAAAATCTATTAAGTGCAGCAGGAATACGTAGTAGTTCATATCAATACTTGCTAACAAATGATGATATAGAAGCAGTACAACAAGCAACTTTATGGTATTTTACAAATTATGGAGAAAATGCAATATATGACCAGTATGGAGAATCAGGATGGCTTAACTACACTGATGATGGAATAACATATACTAGTTTGTCAGACTATAATCAAGGATCAACTAATGAAGGAAGAATGAGACAAATTCAAGCAGAGCTTTTATACGACTATTTAGTAAGAACAGCAAAAGCAAAAGCACCAGAATATGATAATACTACATCTGCAACAGAACCACCAATAGAATTAGACACAAAAACACTAAGTTATGAAATACAAGGAAATAGGACAATAATAGGACCAATTCATATAACAGAAAACAATATAAAAGCATACGAATTAGAATTCATAACAAAAATAGATAATGTAGCAACTAGAGACTATATCTTACTAGATGAAGATAAAAGTCAGGTATCAGAAGGAACAACAGTTGGGGATTTAATAGGACAAGACTTTTATATCTCACTACCATTAGAATCAACATTGGAAAAAACAATAAGTGTAGAAATCAATATAACTTATGATGAAATGAATTTCACATTATGGGCTCATAGTTCAAACAAAGATGAACAACCAGTAGTAATACCAGAAAAAGAAGAAATATCAGTACCAGGAAAATTAGAAATAAAGATACCAAACTTAGAAGGAGAATACGAATTAGAAATAGTAAAAGTAGACAGTAAAACAAATGCACCATTATCAGGAGCGATATTTAATGTAAATGGGCAAAATAAAACAGCAACAAATGCAAGTGGAATAGTAAATATAGGAACATTCCAAATAACAAATACTTCAACACCAGATACATATACAATAAAAGAAACAACAGGGCCAAGTGGATATAATAAATTCACAGGAAGTATAGAAATAAGTGTAGCAAAGAAAATAGAAGATGGAGCATATGTAGTAGACACTGCAAACACAACAATGGTAGTAAAAGATAGTAATGGAACACAAATAACACAAAACATACCAGTAACAATAGACAAAACAACGGGTAAAATAACAATAACAGTTGATAATGAGAAAATAACAGGGGAATATGAATTAGAAATAGTAAAGGTAGACAGTGAAACAAAAGACCCATTATCAGGAGCGATATTTAATGTAAATGGACAAGATAAGACAGCAACAAATGCAAGTGGAATAGTAAGCTTAGGAACAACGCAAATAACAGACATATCAACAAAAGATAGTTATGTAATAAAAGAGACAACAGGGCCAAGTGGATATAACAAATTTGATGGAACAATAGAATTAAGTGTAGCAAAGAAAGTAGAAAACGGAAAATATGTAATAGACACTGCAAACACAACAATGGTAGTAAAAGACAGCACAGGAGCAACAATAACTGAAAATATTCCAGTAACAATAAACAAAACAACAGGTAAAATAACAATAACAGTAGACAATGAAAAAATAGAAGGAAGTTATGAATTAGAAATAGTAAAAGTAGACAGTAAAACAAATGCACCACTATCAGGAGCAGTATTTAATGTAAATGGACAAAATAAAACAGCAACAAACGCAAGTGGAATAGTAAGTTTAGGAACAACGCAAATAACAGACATATCAACAAAAGATAGTTATGTAATAAAAGAGACAACAGGGCCAAGTGGATATAACAAATTTGATGGAACAATAGAATTAAGTGTAGCAAAGAAAGTAGAAAACGGAAAATATGTAATAGACACTGCAAACACAACAATGGTAGTAAAAGATAGCGAAGGAACACAAATAACACAAAACATACCAGTAACAATAGACAAGATAACAGGAAAAATAACAATAACAGTAGACAATGAAAAAATAGAAGGAAGTTATGAATTAGAAATAGTAAAAGTAGACGGAGAAACAAATGCACCATTATCAGGAGCAGTATTTAATGTAAATGGACAAAATAAAACAGCAACAAACGCAAGTGGAATAGTAAGTTTAGGAACAACGCAAATAACAGACATATCAACAAAAGATAGTTATGTAATAAAAGAGACAACAGGGCCAAGTGGATATAACAAATTTGATGGAACAATAGAATTAAGTGTAGCAAAGAAAGTAGAAAACGGAAAATATGTAATAGACACTGCAAACACAACAATGGTAGTAAAAGATAGCGAAGGAACACAAATAACACAAAACATACCAGTAACAATAGACAAGACAACAGGAAAAATAACAATAACAGTAGATAATGAAAAGATAGAAGGAAGCTACGAATTAGAAATAGTAAAAGTAGACAGTGAAACAAAAGCACCACTATCAGGAGCAGTATTTAATGTAAACAACCAAGATAAAACAGCAACAAATGCAAATGGAATAGTAAATATAGGAACATTTCAAATAACAAATACAACAACACCAGATACGTATACAATAAAAGAAACAACAGGACCAGAAGGATATAACAAATTCACAGGAAGTATCGAATTAAGTGTAGCCAAGAAAATAGAAAACGGAAAATATGTAATAGATACTGCAAACACAACAATGATAGTAAAAAATAGCGAAGGAACACAAATAACACAAGACATACCAGTAACATTAGATGTAACAACAGGAAAGATAACAATAACAGTAGATAACGAAAAAATAGAAGGAAACTACGTAGTAGAAATAGTGAAAAAAGAAAAAGGAACAGATATAGCATTACCAGGAGCAATATTTAACGTAAATGGAGAAGACAAGACAGCAACAAACTCAAATGGAATATTAAGCCTAGGAACAATAGAAATAACAGGAATTGATACAACAGATAATTACACAATAACAGAAACAAGCGCACCAGAAGGATACAATAAATTCACAGGAAGTATTGAATTAAGAGTAGCAAAGAAAATAGAAGATGGAGCATATGTAGTAGATACTGAAAACACAACAATGGTAGTAAAAGACAGCACAGGAGCAATAATAACTGAAAATATTCCAGTAACAATAAATAAAACAACAGGAAGAATAACAATAACAGTAGAAAATGAAAAAATAGTAGGAGATTATGACTTAGAAATAGTAAAAGTAGACAGCAAAACAGGAGCAAAACTATCAGGAGCAGTATTTAATGTAAATGGACAAGACAAAACACCAACAAATACAGATGGAGTATTAAACTTAGGAACAACTGAGATAACAGGAACAACAACAAAAGATAGTTATGTAATAAAAGAAACAACAGGTCCAGACACATATAACAAATTTGATGGAACAATAGAATTAGAGATAGCAAAAAAAGTAGAAAATGGAAAATATGTAATAGATACTGCAAACACAACAATGGTAGTAAAAGATAGCACAGGAGCAACAATAACACAAGACATACCAGTAACAATAGACAAAACGACAGGAAAAATAACAATAACAGTAGAAAACGTAAAAAAAGAATTTGATTTAGCACTAAGAAAATTCATAGCAGCAGTAAGTAGAGATGAAAACATAGAAGAAGATGAGTACTTAAGAAATGAAGATGGCTCATATTCAAGAGCACCAGTAGTAGATGCAAGCCAGCTAAATACAGTAGGTACAGATGGAAATAAAGCCACTACAGCAATATACAAGCATACAAAAGAGCCAGTAGAAGTAAGAAAAGGAGATACAGTAATCTATACAATAAGAGTATATAACGAATCAGAACTTTCAGGATATGCTGAGGAGATAACAGACTACTTACCAGACGAACTAGAATTTTTACTAAACCATCCAATAAATCAACAATATGAATGGACAATAGAAGGAAATAGAGTAACAACAGATTACTTATCAAAAGAAAAAGAAACAGAAGAAAGACAAAACCTAATAGAAGCATTTGACGAAACAAGAGCAAATGAAGAAGAACCTCTTTACTATAAAGAAGTACAAATAGCCTGTAAAGTAAAAGACACAGCAAAAAGAGATTGGAAAATAACAAACCTAGCACAAATAACAGAAGATGCTGATAAAAATGGCGACGAAGCAGATGATAGAGATTCAACACCAGACGGAGAATTTGAAGAGCCAGAAGGAGAAGAAAGACCAATATATAAAGATGATGAAATAGAAAATGGTGACGAATACATACCAGGACAAGAAGATGATGACGACTTTGAAAAAGTAATAATAAAAGAATTTGACTTAGCACTAAGAAA
>CALXCF010000041.1 GCA_944386755.1 uncultured Clostridia bacterium
AATCTTACAATAACTATTAAAATACAATTAAATTCTATTTACTTTTATTTGACTAGAATTTACTTTTTCAATTAACTAATGTGAACTTTTTGTGAAAATTAATAAAAAACACTTGACTTTTTTATTAAATGGGTATAAATTATTAGCAGTCAAACAATAAGAGTGCTAAAAACACTAAAAGGAGGTAATTTAAAATGATTAAACCATTAGGAAGTAGAGTATTAATAAAAATGAAAGAAGGCGAAGAAACAACAAAAAGTGGAATAATTTTGGCACAAGCTGCTCAAGAAAAACCACAAATAGCAGAAGTAATAGAAGTTGGACCAGGAGAAGTAATTGATGGTAAAAAAGAAGAAATGCTTGTAAAAAAAGGTGATAATGTTATAGTAAGCAAGTATTCAGGAACAGAAGTAAAATACGAAGGTACAGATTATATAATTGTTAAACAAGAAGATATATTAGCAATTGTTGAGTAGAATAAATAATAAAAAATTATTTAATAGAGGATTGAGAGGACTGTCCCTAAATCCCATTAAGAGGGATTGAAAGAACGTCCCCTAATCCCAGATGAAAGGTAGGTAATTTTAAAATGGCAAAGGTTATTAAATTTGGAGAAGATGCAAGAAAATCTTTATTAGAAGGTGTTAATAAATTAGCAGATACTGTTAAAGTTACATTAGGGCCAAAAGGTAGAAATGTAGTTTTAGACAAGAGCTTTGGTGCACCACTTATTACAAATGATGGTGTTACAATAGCAAAAGAGATTGAACTAGAAGATAAATTTGAAAATATGGGAGCAAGATTGGTTAAAGAGGTTTCAACAAAAACTAATGATGTTGCAGGAGATGGAACAACAACAGCTACAGTTTTAGCACAAAGTATGATTAAAGAAGGTGTAAAAAATGTAGCAGCAGGTGCAGACCCTATGGCTATAAAAAGAGGTATGGATAAAGCCGTAAATACTGCAGTAGAAGGATTAAAAGAAATTAGTTCAGAAGTTGATGGAAAAGATGATATTGCAAGAGTTGCAAGTATTTCTGCTAATAATGAAGAAATAGGTAACTTAATTGCTGAAGCAATGGAAAAAGTTTCAAAAGATGGTGTTATTACAATTGAAGAATCAAAAACATCAAATACTGAATTAAATGTTGTTGAAGGAATGCAATTTGACAAAGGATATTTATCACCATATATGGCAACTGATACAGAGAAAATGGAAGCTGTTTTAGATAATCCATATATTTTATTAACAGATAAGAAAATAAGTAATATACAAGAAATATTACCATTATTAGAAAGTTTAATGCAAGAATCAGGAAAACTATTAATAGTTTGTGATGATATGGAAGGAGAAGCATTATCAACATTAATTTTAAATAAATTAAGGGGTGTATTAAATGTTGTAGCTGTTAAAGCTCCAGGATTTGGAGATAAGAGAAAAGCAATGTTACAAGATATTGCAACATTAACAGGTGCAGAAGTAATTACTCAGGATTTAGGATTAGAGCTAAAAGACACAACAATTGCACAATTAGGTCGTGCAAAACAAGTTAAAGTTCAAAAAGAAAATACAATTATTGTTGATGGTGCAGGAGATAAACAACAAATAGCTGATAGAGTTGCTCAAATTAAAGCTCAAATTAATGAAACAAAGAGTGATTATGATAAAGAACAATTACAAGAAAGACTAGCAAAAATTGCTGGAGGAGTTGCAGTAATTGGTGTTGGAGCAGCAACAGAAGTTGAAATGAAAGATAAAAAATTAAGAATTGAAGATGCTTTATCTGCAACAAAAGCAGCAGTTGAAGAAGGTATAGTTGCAGGTGGTGGAACAGCTTTAATTAATGTTATACCAAAAGTTGAAAAATTAGTAGAAAGCTTAAAAGATGGTGAAAAATTAGGTGCTGAAATAGTATTAAAAGCATTAGAAGAACCAGCAAGACAAATTGCTGTAAATGCAGGATTAGAACCAGCAGTTATTGTTGAAAAAGTTAAATCTTCGAGTGTAGGTACTGGATTTGATGCAGGAAAAGAAGAATATGTTGATATGAAAAAAGCGGGAATTGTAGACCCTACAAAAGTTACAAGAAGTGCATTACAAAATGCTGCATCAATAGCTTCAATGGTACTTACAACTGAAAGCCTAGTTACAGATGCACCAGAACAAAAATGTAGTTGTGGAAATCATGGAGAAGGAATGCCATCAGGAATGGATGGAATGTACTAATCTAAAAGATTAAAAAATTTAAAATTGAATCTAAGTTTTAAAAAGTGGGAATATTAGTTTTAATATTTCTACTTTTTGTGTTATAATACGAATAACAATTGAAAGGATGATTTATAAGGGTTATAGGTAAAACCAAATAGAAAAACCTAAATATATTAAAAAGAAAAGGATTAATTATGCAAGAAAAGTGGAATCAAAGAACTGAAATGCTAATAGGAAAAGAAGCTGTACAAAAATTAGAAAAAGCAAAAGTTGCAATATTTGGAATAGGTGGAGTAGGCTCATTTGTAGTAGAGGGGTTGATTAGAGCAGGTGTAGGAAATTTAGTTTTAATAGATCCAGATAATATTTCAATTACTAATTTGAATAGACAAATACATGCAACACATAGTACAATTGGAAAAAGTAAAGTAGAGGTTATGAAACAACGTGTTTTAGATATTAACCCAGATGCTAATGTAGAAATATATAAGGGAAATGAATTGGAAGATGGTGAAGAAAATATAATAAATTCTAGTTTTTCGTATGTAGTTGATGCTGTAGATACGGTGACGACTAAAATAAGATTAATAGAAAGAGCAAAAAAAGTAAATGTACCAATTATTTCTTGTATGGGGACTGGCAACAAATTAAATCCATCAAAATTTGAAATTACAGATATTTATAAAACTACAATATGTCCTTTGGCTAAAGTTATGAGAAAAGAATTACGAAAAAGAAATATACAGGATTTAAAAGTTTTATACTCAAAAGAAGAGCCAATTAAAGTTGATATAGATATTGGGAAAAATAATTTAGATATAAAAAAATTGGTGCCAGGAAGTATTTCTTTTGTTCCATCAGTTGCGGGTTTAATGATAGCAGGAGAGGTTATAAAAGATATAATAAATATGGAATAATTGATATATAATTAAGTTTTAAAGTGTAAAGATATTTATAAAATGTTCTAATGACTGATTAATGAGAATACAATTAAACAAAAGTAATCTCATAAAGGAGTTAGAACAATATGAAAAATGTATCAATAGAAGAACGTGCAGTAGAACTTGCACATTATATAATAGATTCAAAAGATACAGTAAGAGGAGCGGCAAAAAAATTTGGAATAAGTAAAAGTACAGTACACACCGAAGTAACATTCCAGAACGGTAAAAATAAATCACCTATAATCCCAGAAAGTATTGA